>JBDTRY010000081.1:0-14516 GCA_039931435.1 Acidobacteriota bacterium
CTAGTCAGACTAGTCACCCTATGGCAGGGCGTCAAGGGTGGTCCGGGCTGCTCGATGGAGAATCGTTGCGTCGGTCGGTATGCGGAACTCTTTCCAGGTCGCCCAACGCTATGCGGATTTGATGCATTTGTTGGGTCCTGGCTGCATGGCTCTACTTCTTATGAAGCTGCAACACATTGCTGGAGCCAGACGGAGCCTTGCTGGTGCCTGCTTTTCGCAACACCGATGGCGCAACATTCCAATGCTCGCCACTGTCGGTGATGACCGTGACCGTCTTCTTGTTGTAGCGAGTCAGGATACCAAACACCGCCGGGCGTCCCTCAGGCTGGAAAAAGACCCGCTCACCGATTCTGAATTCCAACATGGTTGAATAAGCGCGCATCTGTTGAAGAAAGCGAAGACGCTCGACGACTCGACTGTTCAGACTGACGAGTTCAGGTTCGCTGAGATTGTCGATGTCAATGTCCATACCGATTCTCCGATTTTCTTGATGTCCGATGGAGGATGTTAACTGGCGGAACGCCCCGACGCTGGCCAGGTTGAAGTCACGCACCCGCCTGTCTGGTTAAGCGGAGGATTGGGCGTCATTTCGCGCTTCATGCCGCAAGGTCCGCCTTCGAGTATAACGTGCTCAGGGAACCCTCTGCGCTGCACCAT
The DNA here is from genome assembly GCA_039931435.1 of Acidobacteriota bacterium. Classification (GTDB taxonomy): domain Bacteria; phylum Acidobacteriota; class Thermoanaerobaculia; order Gp7-AA8; family Gp7-AA8; genus JBDTRY01. The sequence continues at coordinate 658 of JBDTRY010000081.1, forward strand.
CACGACGCGGCGGTTCTTGGACCGCCCGCCGAACGCGCGCTGCTTTTCTCATTGGCGTCCGACGCCTGGCTCACACCTCAAGTGCAAGCGAGGCGCGGAAGCCTCTAGCAGCGTAATACGACTGCGCACCGTTGTGATACAGGAACACCTTGCCATAGCGTCGCTCGCAGAACAGGGCTCCGCCGAGTGAGCGGACCTCGGGTGGTGTTTCGACCCAGCTCGAGGTCTTCGTATCGAACTCACCGAGTGTCTGCAACTTCCTGTACTGCTCCTCCGTCAACAGGTCGATGCCCATCGCCGCCGCCGTCTTCACAGCGCTGCCTTCCGGCTTGTTCTCTTTCCTGGAGTCCAGCGCTTCGCGGTCGTAGCAGAGGCTCCTCCGACCTGCCGGACTCTCTGCAGAGCAATCGCAGAAGGTAAGGCGACCGGTCTCGTTGTCTTGCCCGATCACGTCCGGCTCGCCGCCCGTCTTTTCCATCGCAAGAAGCGACGCCAGCGCTTCAGGACTGGCTTCGAGCCCAGCCTGCACTTTGGCCCATGCGAGACCTTTGTGCCGATGCATGTGTTTCTCGAAGCGAGATTTCAGGGTTTGCAGCAGCTTCTCGCGTTCTTGCGCTTTCATGGTGTCCAGTTGCCCTTCTTTCGTGGACCGGTTGTCAATTGGGGTCGCGCGGACGCCCTCACTCGTTCAAACTGCAGGATGGCGCCATTCGAAGTATCCGAAGACCGCAAAAGAGGACCACCCGGGTCGCCTTCATCGGCTTGTCAGGCGTCGCTTCACTCCGGCGGTGCGATCTTTTCATGCAGGGCATTGACGCCCATCAGCGCGGCGGATGCATACAGGCGATGATACTCCGCAACCATTTCGCCGCTCTTGATCACAGGATCCGTGGCCACAAGCGCCTGCGCTTTTTCAGGAGTATCAACAGCAAAGATGAACATTCCGCGCCAGTCGTTCTTGTCGCCAAACGGACCAGCGATCGCCAGTTTTCCTTCTGCTGCCAGTCGCTTGATGTTGGCGAAGTGTCCTTTGAACATTTCTTCCCGAGCTGGACCATCAGGGACACGGTGCGGGCCCGTCCTCTGAATGACAAGCACGTAACTGCGCATGCCATGCTCGTCAGCGCCAAACTGCCTGGCCAGTGCAACGTCTACGGGGCGAGGTTGAACGGCTTGCTGGGCATGAGCCAATTGTGCAAGTCCCATACAGATTGACAGCGTGAGGGCAATGGCTCGCATGATTCCTCCTGGCGGAAGACATGATACTGGTCGCTTCTTCATTTGCTCGCTGGCCTGGCGAAAAGAGGGCCAGTCGGTTGGCCGCTTTTCTTTCTGGCAAAGGGCACAGCGGAATGTGCGGAACCAGGGATCCTTCATCAGGAGGAGAAGGCGGGATCGAGCGGTCGATCGTAGGAGCGGGCGTTGGTCCCGTGCTCGGGGCTGGGGTTGGAGACGCGAGACTCGACTTCTCAGCGATCACGTTCGGGGCTCCGCCCGTCTGTGGGTGCTATCCTTCCAACTCTGACGGGAATGCTGAAACCGGGAACCCGCCTCGGGCCGTACGAGATCGTTGACTCCATCGGGAGCGGCGGCATGGGAGAGGTCTACCGTGCGCGCGACACGCGGCTCGACCGCAGCGTGGCGGTCAAGATTCTGCCGACCGAGCTTGCCCAGGACGCTCCGCTCCGGCTTCGCTTCGAGAGGGAAGCGAAGACCATTTCCCAGTTCAATCACCCGCACATCTGTACCCTTTACGATGTTGGCGAGGCGAGACTCGATACTGGAGATTCGGGGCTCGATGCAGAGCTGACGGGCGGAGACCCGACCCTTCGGCCTCCAGCCTCGAGCCTCTCGTACCTGGTCATGGAGTTGTGTGATGGCCAATCTCTGGCCGATCGGCTGATGAAGGGTCCGCTGCCGATTGATCAGGCACTGACGATCGCCATCCAGATCGCCGACGCGCTCGATCGGGCACACCGCAGCGGAATCGTTCATCGCGATCTCAAGCCTGGAAACATCATGCTCACACGCTCCGGGGCAAAACTTCTCGACTTCGGCCTGGCCAAAGGGCGCGCGCAGGAGCTGTCCGGAGAGAATGAGCTTACGGCGCTTCTGACGCACGAGAAGCCGCTCACCGCAGAGGGGACGATCGTCGGAACGTTTCAGTACATGGCGCCTGAGCAGCTCGAAGGTGTGGAGGCCGATGCGCGCAGCGACATCTTCGCCTTCGGCGCGGTGCTCTATGAGATGGTGACGGGCAAGCGCGCGTTTGATGGAAAGACGCGCGCAAGTGTCATCGCCTCCATTCTGGAGCGCGAGCCCGTCCCGATCTCGACAGCCCAACCGCTCGCTCCGGCGGCGCTGGAGCGAATCGTCAGCGCCTGTCTGGCCAAGTCGCCTGACGAGCGCTGGCAGAGTGCGCTCGACCTGAAGCGGGAGCTGGAGTGGCTTCTGGCACCTGCCATCGAGGCGGCGCCAGCTCCGCACCGCTTCGCTTTGCGCGCGCCGGTGATCGCAGCCCTGGTCATCCTCCCCTTTCTCGCCGCGGCCGGCACCTTCCTCGGGATGCGGGCCACCGCGTCCGTCCCGCGGCGGATGGTGTCGAATCTCATCGCGCCTGCCGGCACGCAGTTCGTCGTCACCGGCGACGCCGCCGGTCCGGTCACGCTTTCTCCGGACGGTCACTACGCTGCCTTCGTTGCCACCAACGGCACTGTCCCGGAGCTGTGGCTGCAATCGCTCGACAGCGGCACGGCCCGGAAGCTTCCCGGAACCGCGAACGCCATGTTTCCTTTCTGGAGTCCCGACAGTCGCTCGATCGCCTTCTTCGCCGAGGCGAGGATGATGGCCATCGAAGTCGACGGAGCAACGCCCAGGGAGATCAGCTACGCGGCGGACGCGCGGGGTGCTGTCTGGACTCCCGGCGGTCAGATCATCTTCGCGCCATTCACACAGACCGGCCTCTTCTCCGTGGCCGCCACCGGCGGGACGCCGAAGCAGATCACCTTTCCCAAGACGCCGTACACCACGCATCGCTGGCCTTCCCTTCTGCTCGACGGGCAGCACATGATCTACCTCCAGGCCATGCACGGTTCTCCCGACGATCCCGGAACCTCCATCGTCATCGCCAGGCTGGACGGAACCGAAGCGCGTACGCTGATGCCCTCCAGCACCAGCGGAGTGATCTACCGGAACTCGATTCTCTTCGTCCGCGGCGGACGGCTCTTCGCCCAGCGGCTGGAGAACGGGGCGCTGAGCGGCCCGGCCATGGCGTTGTTCGATCGCGTGCTCACCGATCCGGGCACGTGGCGCGCTGTCTTCTCCGTGTCGGATGACGGCCTGCTCAGCATGTACCCCGCCAGTGCGGGGAGTACAGCGCTGCGGCTCGTCTGGCTCGACAGCAGCGGAAAGGAGACAGGAGATGCGGGAGCTGCGGCCATCTATCGCGACGTGGCTCTCTCGCCTGACGGCGAGAAGCTGGCCCTGTCGGTGGGCGACCCGAACGCCATTCTCTACATCGAAGATCTTCGCCGCGGCGTGCGGTCGCGACTGGTCTTCCGCAACTCGAGCGCGCTCCCGGTCTGGACACCCGACAGCCGGTTCATCGTCTTTCAGCAGCTCCTGGAGGACGGGTCGTACGCGCTCATGATCAAGCCGGCGGATGGCAGCGCGGTGGAGCGAACGATCCTCAAGGAACGAGCAGCGATGCAGCCGACCTCAATCGACGCCGAGCGCGGAATCCTCCTCTTCAACACCAGAGTGAACGGAGATCCCGATATCGACGCCGTGCCCCTCAACGGAGGTGCGGTGCGTACGGTTGTTGGCGGGCCGGGACAACAGTTGAACGGAACCCTTTCGCCCGATGGACACTGGCTCGCGTACATCGAGAGCGGACCGGGTGGCCGCTACACCTACGTCACCACCTACCCCGAGGCCGGACCGAAATGGCAGGTATCGGAGGATGCCGCGTACAAGCTGTGGTGGACCGCGGGCGGGAAGGAGATCCGTTACCTGCGCGACGACGGTGAGATGCGAAGCGTCTCCGTCACCCTCGAGGGGAAGGCCCCGCAGTTCGGGCCGCCGCGCCCGGGCAGCCGCGTAAACATCAACACCAATCGTCAGGCCATCTCACTGAGCGCCGACGGATCGCGCTTCGTCGCCGCGGTGCTGAGCAGGTCGGATCCCGGCCCGGCCATTCTGGTGACAAACTTCGACCAGTCATTGCCGTAGGATTCTGCGCGGCAGAAGAGGCGCCCTCCTGCGAGAGCGGTTCAGCGGCTCACATCCGCCGGATTCTCATCACGCAAGGGGCTTCGACCGAGGAGGCTGTCCCGGGCTCCGCTGTTTCGCTAAGCGGAGAGCAGGGGGACGGAGCTTCGGTTTTCGGGCTCAACTCCAGATACGGTGGCCTCGATCGGCGATCTCCAGTCGACTCAGGGGCACGAAGGAAGCGGACGGAGCGTGGGTTGTCGGCTCACCGTGGCTGACCGAGTCGGATTCCGCAGAAATTTCTTCAGGTCAGCAGGTTGAGCTCCGGCGGACAGGGGTAGGCGTTGGGGGCCGACCTTCGTATCTCTCGCTGCTCTGGCTCGAATGAAGCGCCACCCCTCGGTCGCGCACGAATGCCTGGCAGAGAAACGAAGCTCCGTCCCCAAGCTTTCCCCCCCCAAGCTCTCCCCAGAGAAACGAAGCTCCGTCCCCAAGCTCTCCCAAGCTCTCGCTACCGTTTGTGCGAGATCCCGTCCCAGAATCGGCGAGAAGCTCCGTCCCCGAGATCCCCCGAAGTGACAGAGATTCATCAAGCGAGGGTCCGCTGGCTGACAAGGCGGTGCACCTGAAGCGGGCAGACGGTGCCGCGAATCAATCTTGATACACTTGGGAACGTTCGCGGACAGGTGACCGCCGGCTGTCAGGAGCCTCATCTACGACAAGGCGAAAATCGCTGAATCGATCGGAGGCAGGGAAGAATAATTCCACCGTCGCTGGAACAGCGACCAGGCTGGCAGCAGATGCTCGACTCGCCGCGATACCCGGCGAACGAACACCGCTGAAGGAGCAGCAAATGGCAGCTACTTTGGAAGAGCGATCACCCGAGGCGACAAAGCGACTGGCGCGGCTTGCTGGCGCCGTCTACTTGCTGCTCGGATTGGCAGCGGCTTTCGGCTCTTTTCATGCGCCTCTGGTCCAGGGCGACCTCAACGTTATCGGCCACCTTCTCATAAAGTCTGACCTCCGCTTTCGCATTGGCGTCGTGAGCGACGTGGTCGCGATGGCGTTGTCGGTGCCCCTGGCGCTGCTTCTCTACGATTTGTTCGCGCCGGTCCACAGAATGCAATCAATGCTGATGGCTGTGCTGCTGCTTGTCGCGATGCCCGCTCGGCATGCTATTCCTTGGTCTGCACACCCACGGCGTTTTAGCGGTAGAGGTTTTCTGGGGGCTATGGCTACTGCCGTTCGGCCTGTTGGTAATACGCTCACGCTTTCTACCCCGTGTCCTTGGCGTTCTCCTTGTCATTGGGGGCGTGGCATATGTCGTACACAGTGTAGCCTCGCTCCTGTTGCCGGGTCAGCGCATCGTTGCCTTCGAGCGGGCCATCATGCTGGCGCGCGCCGCGGCCGAGTTTCCGATCATACTGTGGCTCCTGATCAAAGGGGCAGACGCACGTAACGTAAGCTCGAAAGCGGCGTAACCCTCGATGGCCAGGACCGTGGCCGCCACCGTGAGCCCCGACCGCCAGAGGAAGGCTTCGGTGACGATCCGCCCGACGGTGCAGATGAGTTCGAGGATGCCCAGGGCCATCCAGGGTTCCCAAGGCGCGCAAACCAGTTAGACGGCGAGTTCAGGACCGCTTGATGATGCGCTCGTACTCTTCGTGCGGACCGATCCAGAACCAGAGGATCCCTGCCTCGGAGGCCACTCCCAGCGCTCGATACGTCGCTCCGACTCTGGCCGACCAGTAGCGGCCAACTCGTTTGAGATGAAGCGAGGGATGGCGAGGATCAGATTTGAGGAGCTCGAAGTTCTCGCGTGCAACCTGTTGAACTTCTGCAGGCAATTCTCCCAAAGACGCCAGAAGCGACGACCGGCGCGGTGGCTCAAAGCTCCGTCGTCTCGCCTCGCACATGTTCGGCGAGAGCTTCCTCGGCCAACGCGTCAAGACGACCTGCGGCGACGTCCTCTTCGATCTCACGATCCCAGACCTGCCAGTCATGCTCGACAAACCAGGCGCGAAACGCCGCAAGCTCGTCGGGACTGAGCGCTGCTACTTCGTTTTCGAGCGATTCGAGTTTAGTCATGGTTTCTCCAGGGCGGATTCTCCAGCACCATATTTCCGCTGTCCACACGGCAATCGCGCTGAGCCGCGCGAATCCGCCTTGTTATTGTATCGCGCACCCCGGCTGAGCAGTGCATTCGCGTCGGCCTCCAGCGAAGCGTTACAAGTCATCAGAAAATGACCCGTTCCGCCGGGCAGTTCATTTCTTCTTTATCGCTTCGCGCGCCTGGCGAAGCGTGGCCAGTCGTTCACCGATCTCTCTCTCATGCCCCGAAGTCCCGGGTTCGTAGAAACGCCTGCCCGCCAGCGCTTCCGGCAGGAAGTCCATTGGTGCGGTCTGCTCTTCGAAGTCGTGCGCGTATTTGTAGCCCTTTCCGTATCGGAGGCCTTTCATCAGGCTGGTCGGGGCGTTGCGGATGTAGAGAGGGACGGGACAAGGAGAGAGGGAGGGAGCTTCGCTTGTCGGTTCGCCGCGGCTGACCGAGTGGCGTGCTGGGCAGAAATTCAGTCAGGGCAGAAAGTTGGGCTCCTGCAGGCGGACAGAGTGAGGCGCGGGGCGGACCGTCTGACCTCTCGCTGCTCTGGTCCGATGAAGCAATCACCTCTCGCCCGCGCACGAACGGCCTGGGCAGAGAAACGAAGCTCCGTCCCCAAGCTGGCTCCACCAAGCTCTACCGATACTCCCGCCGGAGTGGCCGCGAGCTCGCGCGGGCTGAGTACGATCACCGGCTTTTCGCCATACGGCCACGTGGCGAACTTCAGGACGACATCGAATGTGTTCCGTCCGATCACCAGCGCGTCCACGCTTTCCAGGAACTCCTCATAGCCGTGAGGCTCTCCTCCATCGGTTGGTCTCTTCAGACGCTTCTAGAGGCTGACGCCCTTCCGTCAGACGTCAAATAGAGAGCGCCCGATCATCACCTATAACCTGTGCCCTTTCCTACGGTTGCGGCGTCGAGGTCAGCCTGTAGCTGATCGTGCCAAACCCCGGTGCTGTGAAACTCTTCTCCATGATCGTTCCGCTGCGATCGACGAGGGGTAAGTCAGGCCCGGGAACGCCGAAACAACCACCCAGAGGTAAGGGGGTCATCACGCCGGAGCAGTTCACGAACACCGGCACCGGATTGAAAAATCCTCCGTTGTATCCCCGATGAGCTCTTCCGCCAGTGACAAGGTTGTACGTGGACAGCGACGTGCCCGGGCCGATTGATAGTGTGCCTTCACCCGAACAGTTGCCAGACGCTCTCCATGTGCCGCTCCCCGTCGCTTCGTATCCTCCGATCCCGTCCCCGGCTCGAGTGAAGGTCAAATCCAGCTGACAGTCGATCTTCAGGTCGCCGGTCCCTGTTTTTGATGAGCTCCCTTTCCATTGGTAGCATCCCATGTTGGAGACCCAGAGAACCGGCGGGAGTCCCTCCGGGCGCAGTCTGCGATCACGATCCATGAACTCGGCGTTGGAGATGATGATCACCAGCTCTTCGATCCGCTGGGAAGTCTGGTCCCGGCAAAATGTCACGGATGGCCGTTCCGTCCAATCATCTTCCTTCCACTGACCACCAATTTTGATGAAGGCCCACACGTGATCACCCGGTTTCGTCTGGCTTGCAGGAAGGGGTTGATACGTGGTGAGCGGCTCGGCGGTCTCCTCGAGCTTCGAGGTGACGCCGTTCCAGAACACCACCGTCCGGGCGCCGTCGTCGGTAAACTTGAAGTGTTTGTAGGTGGCCGAGAGGAGTGGAAGATCGACCTGCAATTCCACCTTTGCATCGGGCCGGCCACCGAGAGCAGCATCGAAGGGAACTCCACCTGGTAGACGAGCGCCCCAGTCCAGATTGTCCCACTCCTGGAATCGTTCATCCGGTTTGCGGTTCCACGCGGCGCGGACAAATTCCGGCCAGATAGCCTTGAACCCACCCGGGATGGCGTCGTTGACCGCCTCCAGCGCTGGTTCGATTTCACACAACTTCCACGCCGTGCCGACGAAGAAAGGTGTGCCGGTCTTTCGATGCACAAAGAAAGGCAGGAGGTAGGCGCCATATTCGTGGCTGCCATCCTTGAGATCGAGCTGCTCCTCGGGACGATCCAGAAGGAATGACGCGTAGCTATGCTCCTCGTTTTTTTCTTTGTAAACGAAGTCTTCCGCCCACTCCGCGCTCGCCTCGGTCCACCAGCCGTACTTCTCACCACCGAGGCAGCCCTGCAGGTCGTAGGAGAATTGGAAGCCGTGAAAGATCTCATGCGCAACACTGCTGTCACTCGCATTTCGTCTCAAAACGATGTACGCGGGTGTGTTTTTGCAACCCTCGTAGGGCTGTGTTACGCCGATAGCGCCGCCTTCGGGCACAATTAGATTGAGGTCGATGTCGGAGACAAAGATGTCCAGCCGGCCGTCTCCACCGTTGCACTCCTCGTCCCCATCCGACAGCGGGCGGTGCGGGCTCAGAAGATTTGCGATATTGGTGTAGATCTCTCTGTCGATCGCGTTGATGATCTGACGCGCTCGCGTCTCATCTTGAGAATTGTTGCCGTCGAACCAGACCGTGTAGGGTGAGTTTTCCGTGTCTAATCCCACCCATGCGCCGAACAGATCGCAGCGGCTGGCGTTCGCTCGCGGGCCTTTTGAGAGACCAGCGTTGGCCCAGCTTCCGGCGTAGATGGGAGGGGTGAGAAAAGGCTGAACGAGGGCTTGCATCTCCGGCGAGAGGGTCCTGAATCGGTTGTTCACCTCCGCCATGTATAGAGAGTCTTGAGGACGCCCGCCTCCCTGGTACTGCGCGGGCAGCCGCGCATCCTGAAAGAGTGAATAAACGCGGTACAGCAACGCCGTTTCGCTGCTCAGCTTCCCCGAGGCCTCGTCGAGGTCCAGCAACTCCGCTCCGCTCACTCCCTTTTTTACCCGTCGTCGAACAGCGTTCGCATCGGGTTGGATAGGCTCGCTCTTTTCCAGCTCAGTGGAACGGACCTCAATCCGTCCACCTCCTTCAAGGACCTCGACACGCAGCTTCGTACCCTCGAAGGCGTCCTCAGCGAAATGATTACGCAAACGCACCACTCGTTTCTCGGATGCATTGAGGACGAACAACCTTCCACCACCAATCGGATTTCCTTGCGCGTCGATTGGAGTGATCCGCACAACCGCGTCAGCACCGTGAACCTCTTGCAGTTGAACGATCGGGTCATCGGCAGGAAGTAGCACCAGCCTTCCTCCATGCTGGTGGCGGAGATTCAGGACGTCTCCCTCGACGAGAGTCTGTTCGCTCGTGGCGAACATTGACGGGGCGAACAGCAGGAGCAAAGGAAGTTGGAAAAACAGAACGCTCCGAACTCTCGGCAACATTCGATCCTCCTTACCATCAGATCTCTCGCGGCGCGCCGGCACGAAATCTCCTCGGGAATTGGGAAGCAGGCGCCGTCGCAGGTCTGGGGAGCAACGAATCATACATTCAATCGATGCGCAAAGAACAAGAGTGGGTACACCGTTGTTTTTGAGAGTGGCCAGCGGGCTGTTTCTGTTCCGCAAAGCGACGCCGGCGTCCGGCTCGTCCGAGGGGTGGGTACGTGCCGCATTCGTCGCCACTTTGCTCGAGGCGATCGAGATGGACGGCATCACGGGGACCAGTTGCTTCCGGGCGACCGCTTTCCCTCGAATCTTGGCGAGAGCGACGCTACCTGACCGCACTTGTCCGCTATCTCGTGCACAATCCCGTGCGGGCCTGTCGAGAAGCACCGGCGCGGGGAAAAGTCTCACCCTCGTGCCACCGTCAGCTCCGGGTCACCCGCGGACTGGCATCTATAATAATCAGAACACTACCGTTCTATGACTCGCCAGCAGGGAACTCGCATCGGTCCCTACGAGATCACCTCGCTCCTTGGAGTCGGGGGAATGGGAGAGGTCTATAAAGCGCGCGACACGCGGCTCGAGCGCAGCGTCGCCCTGAAATTCGTCTCGGCGGAACTTTCCGGCGATAGCGAGGCGCGAATCCGCTTCAGGCGAGAGGCGATGACAATCGCCGCGATCACGCACCCGAACATCTGCGCTCTTTACGACGTAGGCGAGACCGAGGACTTCGAAGTAGATGCGGAACATCAGTCCTCCCTCGTCTCCTATCTGGTCATGGAGCTCGTCGATGGAACCACGCTTGCCGAGCGTCTTCTGCGAGGCCCGATGAAGCCTGAAGAAGCCGTTGCCTGCGCGACCGGCGTCGCCCAGGCGCTCTCCGCTGCGCACGCCGTCGGAATCGTGCATCGTGACCTCAAGCCGGCGAACATTATGCTGACGCGCAGCGGGGTAAAGCTGCTCGATTTCGGCTTGGCGCTCTTCCATGGGATCGGTCCGGTCGATGGAAAAAGCACCGATCGGACGGTCCCTCATTCTCGCGAGTCGGGAATCGCGGGAACGCTGCAATACATGGCGCCCGAGCAACTGGAGGGCAAGCCGCCGGACGCGCGTTCGGACATCTTCGCCTTCGGAGCGATCCTGTACGAGATGCTGTCCGGCCGCAGGGCGTTCGAAGGATCCAGCCAGGCCAGCCTGATCGCCACAATCCTCCACTCCACTCCGCTGCCCGTGCCTGCGATTGATCCGTCCGGGCCGCTCCAACGCCTTATCGGGAATTGTCTGAAGAAGGATGCGGACGAGCGATGGGCCTCAGCGCATGATCTTGTTCTGGCGCTGCAGGGCATCGTATCGGACACGAGGCAGGAGAATAGGGAATCCGCTGGCCGGAGAACTCCGGCATCGCTCGCAGGCTGGGTTGCAGCGGCAATATTTGCGCTCCTGGCGGTTGCTGCCCTTCTCCAGGCGCGCAGAGCCGGGACTTCGCCAGCGCCGGGTCTCGATCTCTACTCGATTCTTCCGCCGGCAACCACGGTATTTTCCTACGGCGAAGCTCCGCAGATTTCTCCTGACGGATCGCTCATCGCTCTCCTTGCCCATGATGTCAGCGGTACATCCATGCTCTACATTCGCCGCCGAGGAATAGACGGAGCGACGGCCATCGCCGGAAGCGAGGGAGCATTTCTTCCTTTCTGGTCGCCGGACAGCCGGTCCCTCGGATTTTTCGCCGACGGAAAGCTGAAGACCGTGTCGCTGAACGGAGGAATGCCACAGACGATCGCCAGTGCACCGGTGCCCCGCGGCGGTACATGGGGCCGCAATGGCGATATCCTTTTCATCGGCCTTCCCAGCCTCCCGCCGTTTCGGGTGCCGGCCGACGGCGGCGAGGCCGTTCCCGTTCCCATTGCTCCGGGGTCGCGGCAGAATCGCTGGTTTCCAACGTTTCTTCCCGACGGGCATCACTATCTTTATCTGGGAGTCGGTCCCCCGGATCCCTCCGGATTTTCAGTATGGGCGGGCTCCATTGATTCGGCAGAGGTCAAGGAGATCCTGAAAACAAAGACCACAGTGGCTTACGCACCCGGATACCTCTTGTATCGGCGTGAGGCCGCTCTGATGGCCCAGCCGTTCGATGCCGCCAGGCTCGAGTTCACTGGAGCGGCCACCCCGGTCGCTGAGGGCATCGGCTACAACGCCATCACCTATCAATCTCTGTTCTCGGTCTCCTCGGTGGGAACTCTGGTCTACAAGAATTTGGCTGCGGGACCTGATGTGGGCTGGTTCGACCGCGGCGGAAAGCGTACGGGTACGGCAGCTCCGGCCGGAGATTACAACACCGTGTGCATGACCGCCGGCGAGAAGCTGCTGGTTTACGAGCTGGCCGATCCTGCCACAGGATCGATCGACCTCTGGTCGCGCGACCTGAGCTCTGGCAGTTCGACTCGCATTACTTTCGATCCGGCCGTGGACTTCTATCCCGTCTGTTCGCCGTCCGGAACGGAAGCGATCTTTGCCTCACTTCGCATGGGACCTCCCAACCTGTACAGGGAGGACCTTCGCGTCCCGGGCAGTGAGAAGCTCATCTTTGGCGATCCCTTCCCGAAGATTCCGAGCGACTGGTCGAGGGATGGGCTGTTACTGATCTTCTCGGTTCTCCATCCGAAGACCAATTGGGACATCTTTGCCATACCGTCTGCGGGAGGGTCGCCCCTGCCCGTCATTGCCACAGCCGCTGAAGAACGGAACGGAAAATTATCGCCTGACGGGCATTGGATCGCTTACGTATCGAATGAAAGCGGCAGCTTTGAAGTTTACGTGCAGCCGTTCCCGCCATCGGGACCGAAGTGGCAGGTTTCCAGGGGCGGAGGGTTGCAACCGGAGTGGCGGAGTGACGGGGGTGAAATGTATTTCATCGGCCGCGACGGGAAGCTCATGGCCGTGGATGTGGCCGGAGAAGGTGTCGGTGCATTCATCATGGGCGAGCCGCGCCCTCTGTTCGAGACGCGTATGACGGGATGGGAGCCGGTCTTGCTCGGCACCCAATACGCCGCCAGCAGAGACGGCTCCAGGTTTGTGGTCATCACCGCTCCTCAGACCCCGCAGCCCATCACCGTGATGCTGAACTGGCCCGCGGCGCTTCCGGAATCAGGACGGTGAGCCCCGAAGCATGTCCGCAGGCGATGCAGGTTCCGAAGCGGGATGAATTCTTCACTTATCTGACTCCGGAGTACTGAACTGACTCGCCTCGTCAGTTTCGCCGGGCCGAATCGGACCGGGACCATCGTGCGCGCGCAGTGTATGCGCACCGTCCGGCACCCGTCCATCGTCTCGATACCAGTCAATGCTGCAGTAGCTCCGTACGATCGAACGACACCATCCGGGATGCCGCTCAGCTCTTCAACCAGAGAGTTCCCGCGGCCGAACTGGCGTTGGATGCGGCCGCGCCTGTAATTGAGCGAGGCCGGTCCCTTCAATATCTAGTCGGGGATCGCGGAAGAAAACGCTGTGACCCTTCCCGGGGTCGTAAATCATCGTCGATGCGGCCGATCTGTTCCGGTGGTGGCTCGCCTGCGACACTGACCGCAGCCTGATATGCGGCACGCCTCAGCCGTACATTCGACGCCTTCGGCGTGCGAGCGAGCAATACCGCCGGTGCTGCGTCGTTGGCGTGAAGATGGCGGTGCGGCGCGTTCGGATACTGTGAATCTGCAAGCCTCAGGCGAGGGCCTGGTCGGCGGAGGAATTGCTTTTCGTGGGGGCTTTGCGGCGGAGGAGCGCGGCAGAGATCAGGGAGATGAGGAGGCCCACGGGCAGAGGTTCCATGATGGTGTAAGCCATGTTGATGAGGGGGTTCTGATAGAGCTGCTGGGAGTGCCGTATCGCGGCGACCTGCGCGGCGGTGGTCGCGGAGTCGAGGCCGGCGGACTGCCCCTTCTGGATTTGCGCAGCGAAGTAGCCGTCCATGAAGTGGGGCATGAAGTTGAAGTAGAGAATTTCCCACATGACCACGTAGCAGGCCGTGGTGATCAGCGTGATGAGGATTCCGCATGCCAGGGCGCGGCCGAAGGAGATCTGGCCGAGCAGGGTGTTGTCGCGGTAGCTGCGGATGCCTAAATAGATGAGCAGGAATGACGCCACCATGATCGTGTAGCCGAGGACCATGCTGTGGCCTGTGCCGATCTTGTCGGCCAGCAGCAGCGAGCCGCCCATGAGGACGGAGATGATGAAGCCGGAGATGAGGCCGAAGG
>JBDTRY010000082.1:0-14452 GCA_039931435.1 Acidobacteriota bacterium
CCTACGAGTTCGTGCTTCTCTGAGGTTCCCCTGGTTTTGACACAGCCTCTCGCTCTGGATGACGGCGCTCATTGTTTCTTCACTCTGGTTCAGCGCCCCCGCTGTTGGTTCGCTCAGGATGACAGCTTCGCCTCGACGCTTCTGATGAAACGCTCCGGTTACCGGGGTTTGCGGAGCGCTTGTCATCCTCGAGGGAGCGAAGCGACCGAAGGACCTCGTCAACGAAATGGCGCCTTGCATTGCGATGGCAACCGGGAAGGTAGAAGAGATCCTTCTCTCGACGCTCAGGATGACAAATCCGTGAGTCGGATGTGAGCAGACACGTCGCTGGTCTTCGTGTCATTCCGTGCGCGACCTCTCCCGCCCCACGGCGTCGCCCACTTCCGCTCACACCTCCGAGGCGATCCGCTTCATCACAGCCTCCACCACGACGTTGCACCGCGGATCGAGGAACCGGAAAAGCCCCTGCACCGAAGTGCCGGTCCGTGCGAAAAGCTCCTCTTTCATCATCGATCGGGCCCGATGCAGCCGGGTCTTCACCACATCCTCGGAAACATCGAGACACTGCGCCGTTTCCGCCGTGCTCATCCCCTCCACCTCTCGCAGCATGACCACGGTGCGATAACTCTCAGGCAGGGCCAGCACCACCGCTTCCAGAGTCTTCTTCATTTCCTCGGCCATTGCTTCCTCCTCCGGATCGGGAAGTTCCGAGCGCACCTGCTCGAGAAACTGATCGTAGAGCTCCTCGTTAAGATCGACTTCGTGCGCTCGCTGCCGGGTGCGCTGCGCGATCGCCTCGTTCACCGCGATTCGCACCAGCCACGTGGAGAACTTCGCCCGCCCTTCGAAGCCTCGCAGACTGCGATAGGCGTTCATGTAGGCCTGCTGCATTACGTCTTCGGCCTGCTGCGCCCCGGCGATGGCGGTCACCGCCCGGTACACGCGCTGGTTGTGGCGGCGCATGAGGATCTCGAATAGGGCGGAATCGCCAGCACAGATCCGACCGACGATTTCTTCATCGGAGAGAAGCGATCCTGTTTCCTGATGTGCTGTGGCCTCGTTCATGGAGTCACCTCGACTGATCAGAGTGTCGAGGCAGCAAAAGGTGACAACGCGTCACCTTCAGGGTTCCGGCCAAGTCTAATGCCGTCGAAAGGAATACGACATGGATAACGCACCCGTTCAACAGGGATTCTGGCTGCTGCGGATCGGATTCACCGTGGCTCCAATCGTGGCAGGCGCCGACAAGTTCCTGAATCTGCTGGCAAACTGGGAAAAGTACCTGCCTCCGCTCCTCCCCAACATGCTTGGAATTTCTCCGCATGGATTCATGGAGATCGTCGGAGTGGTGGAGATCGTGGCAGGGCTGGTAGTGGCATTCAAGCCGAAATTCGGCGGACTTCTCGTTGGAGCCTGGCTGCTGGGTATCATCGTCAACCTGGCAATCGTCGGTGGCTATTGGGACATCGCCCTTCGCGACCTCGGCCTGCTTCTCGCTGCCGTCACCCTCTCGAGGCTGGCAACCGCGCTGGAGCCGGATGTGGCTGGCTCCCGTGAGAGTCGACGAGGGATGACTGCGCAACCGATTTCTTGAAGACTACGGAAGCACATTCCGGCCTCCACCAAAATGCATTGCCGAACTTCGACATCCGGCATCCGGACCGGCCGGCGGAAAATAGTCCGCGGGCCGGCCTGGTTCGTCTCCCGAAGAAAGATCACGAAGACCACACTGCCGAGTCCACAGAGTCCACCGTGTAACCAACGATGGCTATTTTCATCGTGAAATGACAGGCTTTCCCGATGGCGGACGATCCACCACCGGAACTGCTTGCGGATAGCGATCCACGACGGGAACAGTTGTTTCCCGTCCTGACGGAGGCCCAGATCGAGCGCGTTGCGGCGCACGGACGGAGGCGGCAGGTCCGGACCGGAGAAACGCTCGTGGAACGGGGAGCGCCCGCACGTCATTTCTTCGTGCTTATCGACGGTGCGCTGGAAATCGTGGGCGACGACAGGTCCGGAGAAAACGTCGTCACCCACGTTGCCCCCGGCGAGTTCACCGGAGAGGTGAGCATGCTCTCCGGAAGGCCGGGGTTCTTCCGCCTTCGGGTCAGTCAGTCGGGATCAGTCGTCGAGCTCGAACGGGACGAGCTTCAGACCGTCGTGCAGACGGACAGCGAGATCGGCGAGATCCTCCTTCGTGCCTTCATCCTCAGGCGCGTGGAGATGATCGCCCGAGGAATGGGCGATGTGGTGCTCGTCGGTTCCAATCATTCGGCAGGCACTCTTCGCGTTCGGGAGTTCCTCACACGCAACGGGCATCCTCACGCATATGTCGACCTCGACAACGATGACGGGGTGCAGGATCTCCTCGATCAGTTCCACGTCAGCGCCGACGACGTCCCCATCGTCATCTGTCAGGGGGTGAATGTCCTTCGCAATCCCAGCAACGAAGCAATCGCGGACTGCCTGGGGCTGAATGATTCGGTCGACGCAAGCCAGGTTCGCGACCTTCTGGTGATCGGAGCCGGTCCGGCCGGTCTGGCAGCCGCGGTCTACGGTGCTTCGGAAGGACTGGACGTGCTCGTGCTGGAAGCGGATTCACCTGGAGGGCAGGCTGGCTCCAGTTCGAAGATCGAAAACTATCTCGGCTTCCCCACGGGGATCTCCGGAAACGAACTGGCTGGGCGCGCGTACACGCAGGCGCAGAAATTCGGTGCGCAGACGATGGTCGCCAAGGCCGCCCTGCGCCTTTCCTGTGCTCGCCAACCTTACGTCATCGAAATCTCCGGGGAGACCCGTATCGCCGCTCGATTCATCATTATTGCCACCGGCGCGCAATATCGCGGATTGCCGCTGAGCGATCTTTCGAAATTCGACGGTCTGGGCGTGTACTACAGCGCCACGGCCATCGAATCGAAGTACTGCAGGGACGACGACGTGATCGTGGTCGGTGGCGGCAACTCCGCCGGACAGGCAGCGGTCTTTCTCTCGGCCTCAGCGAGGCACGTGCATCTGCTGGAGCGCTCCGCAGGGCTGGCGGCCAGCATGTCGCGCTACCTCATCCGGCGCATCGAAGAGAGCCCCAACATCACCGTGCACACGCACACCGAGCTCGATGCCGTTGAAGGTGACGAGCATCTCGAGCGTGTGCAATGGCGCAACAATGAGACACAGGTCACGGAAAGTCACACCATCCGCCACGTGTTCATCATGACCGGCGCGGTTCCCAACACCGCCTGGCTGGACGATTGTCTGGTACTCGATGCGGACGGGTTCATCAAGACGGGACCCAATCTGACGCCGGAAGATCTGCGCTCCGCGCACTGGCCGGCGGGCCGCAGGCCCTATCTGCTGGAGACCAGCCTTCCGGGCGTCTTCGCGGCGGGCGACGTTCGATCCGGCAATATCAAACGCGTGGCCTCGGCAGTCGGCGAGGGTTCGATCGCCGTGGCCTTCGTGCATCAGTTGCGTTGAGAGGCGAGAGACGAGGGACGAGGGATGAGAGATCAGGAGTGGGAGTCCCCGCCTCCCGTCTCGCGACCCGTGCGATATATGCTCCACTCTCCATGAACGCCAACGCCACGAAGTACCCCATCCGCCGCATCATCTTCGCCTCCGGGCTGGGGACGATGATCGAGTGGTACGACTTCTACATCTTCGGAAGTCTGGCCGTGATCATGTCCGAGCTGATGTTTCCGAAAGGCGACCCGTCCTGGGCATTGATCAAGACCTGGGCCCTCTTTGCCACGGGCTTCGTGGTGCGTCCGTTCGGGGCATTGGTCTTCGGGCGAGTCGGCGATCGCATCGGCCGCAAGTACGCCTTCATGGTCACGTTGACCATCATGGGGCTTTCGACTTTTCTCATCGGCGTGCTGCCGACGTACGCTCGCGTCGGCGTTCTGGCACCGATGCTTCTGCTCGTTCTCCGTCTTCTTCAGGGGCTGGCTCTGGGCGGTGAGTATGGCGGCGCCGCGGTATACGTGGCCGAGCACGTACCGGACGACAAGCGCGGGTACTACACGAGCTTCATTCAGATCACGGCCACCCTGGGACTTTTCGTCTCTCTGGCCGTCGTGCTCATGGTGAAGCGGTCGATGCCGGAGGCTGACTTCAAGGCTTGGGGCTGGAGAGTGCCGTTTCTGCTCTCCATGATCCTCGTGGCCATGTCCTTTTACATCCGTCTGCGGCTGAAAGAGTCTCCGCTGTTTTCATCCATCAAGGCCTCGGGGACGACCTCGGTGGCGCCGCTCAGGGAAAGTTTCGGCGACTGGAAAAACCTGAAGATCGTCCTTCTGGTTCTCTTCGGAGCCACGGCCGGACAGGGTGTGGTGTGGTACACGGGCCAGTTCTATGCTCTGTCTTTTCTGCAGACGATCCTGAAGGTCGATGTGGTCAAGGCCAGCGTGGTTGTAGCGATCGCACTTCTCCTGGGCATGCCCTTCTTCGTCGTCTTCGGCGCTCTCTCCGACCGCATCGGAAGACTGAAGGTCATGATGGCCGGGAACCTCCTGGCGGCCCTGACCTACCTGCCCATCTACCACGCCATGAAGAAGGCAGTACCCGAGCCAGGAAACCCGAACATGGCCATTCTCATTTTCCTGATCTTCATTCAGGTGATCTACGTGACCATGGTTTACGGCCCTATCGCCGCGTTTCTCATCGAAGCCTTTCCGGCACGCATCCGCTATACGTCCTTTTCTCTTCCTTACCATCTCGGCAATGGATGGTTCGGAGGGACTCTTCCCCTCTTCGCTGCCCTCATCGTGCGGGAGACTGGCAACATCTACGCAGGTCTCTACTGGCCTATGGGCGTAGCCCTGATGACATTCGTCGTGGGCTCGATCTTCCTCAGTGAGAGTCACCGCGTAAGGATCTGGGACGAGGCCGGAGAGGCGCGGCCAATCTGAGGCAGTTTCAAAACTGATGCGCCCACTGGTCATCGCTGCGATTTCCGTTTTTCTGGTGATCTGCTGCACCGCGCGACCGGAAGCACGCGGCAGCCGTTCAGACATCGTCATTACCTTTGACGACCTGCCCGTGGCCACAGCACTTCGGGACCCGCTATCACGGCAGCAGCAGATCTCCCGGGATCTGATCGCTGCTCTTCGACAGCGCAGGGTTCCGGTGATTGGCTTCGTCAACGGAAACAAGTTTTACGTTGACGGGCGCATCGATCCATCGCGTGTGGCCCTTCTCGATGCCTGGGCTGATGCCGGTTTCGAGATCGGAAACCACACCTTTTCTCATAGCGACCTTCATAGCGTTGGCGCCGCAAAGTTCGGCGTGGACATCGAGCGCGGCGACGCTGCCATCCGCACCGTGGCAGAGCGTCATCACCAGACCATCCGCTACTTCCGCCATCCCTATCTGCACACGGGCACCTCAGCGGAAGCCCGCGACGAAGTGGAGCGCGTTCTCGCTGCGCACGACTATCGTGTGGCGCCTGTCACGATCGACAACTCCGACTGGATCTTCGCCCGGGCTTTCGACGAAGCGGAGTTACGGAAGGATCCTGCGCTGCGGGAGCGGATCACTGCGGAATACGTCCGCTATATGCTCGCCAAGGTCGACTACTACGATCAGCAGTCGGCGAAACTCTTCGGGAGGAGGGTGCCCCAGGTGCTGCTGGTACACGCCAACGCTCTGAACGCCTACGCCTTCGGAGGAATCCTGGATATCCTGAGGATCGTCGGCCACAGATTCATCGCGCTGGATGAGGCACTTTCCGATGCGGCCTATCAATCACCCGATCGCTACTTCGGTCCATCCGGCATCAGCTGGATGGACCGCTGGGCTTTGACCCGCGGCGTCCCTGGGGGATTTTTCAGGGAAGAACCGCGAACGCCGCAGTGGATTCTGGATGTGGCCGGCGTGAATTCAGAGTAACGACCTGACCCCCGGGCAGAATCGACGGTGGCGAACCTCGGCCATCAATGAAACGTATCAAGGAAGTTCATGGAGAGCGTGATGAATGTCACGGCTGCCTTGTTCCTCGGTGTGGTGACAGCAGCAACCGACGCGGATCGGTGGATGGCTGATTTCGAGCAGATCGTGTGCGAGATCGACTCGCACTACGCCAACCTGGATTCCGTCATCGTCGATCGTGGAATGGATCTTCCGGAGATCGAGAAGAGCACCGCGGAGCGACTTCGGTCTGTCAACACGGACGACGAGGCCAGGGCTGTCATCAACGGTTTCCTGAACGCCTTCGGCGATGGACATGTGGGCGTCGAATGGAGCATTCCTGCCTCGCCGGCGGATCTCGAGACCGCTGGCACGCTCTGCGACCGTCTGGGATATCGAGCCCGGGAGGACAGGTCCGGCATCGACTTCTCCAGAATTCCGGAGTATCGGCCCATCGACGATGAAGATTCGGCTGACGTCCCCGGAGGAATTCTCCCATTCCACGGCGGTGCGAAGGCAGGCGTCGTACGCATTCAGTTATTCAGCTCCGATCAGCATCCTCGTCTATGCCGGATCGCGCAGAGACAGTTGAAGCTGGCCGACGATCAGTCCTGCGAAGGCGACTGCCGTCATCGCTTCAACAACAGGGTGGACGATCTCCTTACCGCATCGCTGGAGCGCAGACTGAAGAGCCTCCGCAGGGCGGGGGCCACAACGATCGTTGTGGACATCACCGGGAATGGAGGAGGGAGCGACTGGGTGGAGCCGGCCGCAAGAGTGCTCACCCCGATCCCTCTGCAGGCATCAGCCATGGGCTTCATCCGCCACGCACACTGGGTGAAACAACTGGGCGAAGAACTGGACGATGTCGAATATGACCTGGTAAATGGCGGAGCGAAGAATGTGCTGCTTCAGCGCGCGGCGAAGTCGTTGCGCGAGGCGAAGAACGCGGCCTCGAGCACGTGCCAGGGTCCCTGCCCGATGATCGTGTCCCGGTCCCTCTTCGCTTCGGGTGTTCTTTCCTACGCAAAGCCGGGTTCACTCCCTGAGGGACGAGCGAGTTCGACGTTGTTTCACCCGAGCAGGTACACCTACCACGAAGGAGCGAACGAACTTCCACTGATCATTCTCGTCGACCAGCGTACGGCATCCGCTTCAGAATACTTTTCGGCATTAATGCAGGACAACGGGGCAGGCACCGTGGCCGGGCAGCCCACCCGCGGTGCTGGTTGCGGTCACACCAACGGCGGAATCTACGCGACACTGGCAAACTCCGGAGCGCGCCTTTCACTTCCGGATTGCGCGCGGTTCCGTTCCGATGGGAGCAATGAGGTCGTCGGGATTACTCCGGACGTCCTCATCCCCTGGGGGGGGGTTCGACAGCCGTTATCAGAAAGCGGTGAAGACAGTGAAGGTGCTCCGCGGAATGGTTGCGCCTGCAGTTTCCGGATTCTGAATTCTTCATTCGACCTTCCACCGTCATCTCGCTCCCGGCGCGGAACACCCAACCTGTCATCCCGAAGCCGAAGGGTTGGGATCTCCGGTGAGACTCGGAGCGGTTTCGTTGAACCAGCCGAAGATCCATCCTCGCTTCGCTCGTTCGGGGTGACATGTTCGCCCGCACTACGTTCCCTACATCTCCGCTGTGCTCGTCAGGATAACGGTTGTCAAATACCGGTCTTCGGCTCTACGCTGCTCTGTTCCGCGATCTGGCAGGATGGTACGCTGACGTCTCTTCATTCATTACGCGAGGCGAGAGACACCGGGACAAATCGATGAAGATTGAAGACTACGCAGTTCTGGGCGATCTCGGCTCGGCCGCACTCGTATCCAGAGATGGATCCATCGACTGGCTCTGTCTGCCAAGGTTCGATTCGCCCGCCTGTTTCGCCGCGCTGCTCGGTACGAGCGAGAACGGCCGCTGGCTGCTGCAGGCCGATGAGCCCGCGGAGATCACCCGCTGCTACCGTAAGGACACGCTCGTTCTGGAGACGACTTACGAGACCGAGACCGGTGCGGTGCTGGTCACCGACGCCATGATCGTGGGCGCCGAGGTACCCACCCTCATCCGTCAGGTCGAGGGGCTGCGGGGCAGCGTGACCATGCGCATGGACCTGGTCATCCGCTTCGACTACGGTTCAATCGTTCCCTGGGTCACCCGCAACGTCTGGGGCGGTATTCGGGCCATAGCGGGTCCGGACGCCCTTCGCCTTTCGTCGACGGTCGAGCTCATCGGCCGCAACCTCCGCACGGAATCGAAATTCGAAGTGCGTGAAAAGGACAAGTTTCCGTTCGTGCTCACCTGGACACCTTCGAACGATGGAGCGCCTCGCCAGATCGATCGGCCGGAAGAGGCTATCGACGACACCGCCACGTTCTGGAAGGAATGGATCAAGTCCTGTACCTACAGGGGACCCTATGAAGAACAGGTGCGGCGCTCTCTGCTGGCACTGAAAACTCTCATCCACGAGAATACCGGGGGCATCGTGGCCGCCGTCACCACGTCGCTCCCCGAGACGATCGGCGGCTCACGAAACTGGGATTATCGTTTCTGCTGGATTCGTGATTCAACCCTCACACTCTCCGCGCTCCTGACCGCAGGCTATCGGGCCGAAGCCCAGCGGTGGGAAGAATGGCTGCTCCGCGCCGTGGCCGGAACGCCGTCCCAGCTGAACCTGATGTACGGGCTTTACGGCGAACGGCGCCTGACGGAAATTGAGTTGCCCTGGCTGGATGGATATGAGGGATCGACTCCGGTGCGGATAGGGAACGGCGCATACGCGCAGGTGCAGATGGATGTCTTCGGCGAGCTTCTGGGCTCGTTCCATGTCGGGCGGCTCAAGGGAATTCATACGACCGAGTCCTGGAAAATCGAGAGGAAGATCGTGGCACACATCGAGAAGCACTGGCAGGAGCCGGACAACGGGATCTGGGAAGTACGGGGCCCGCGTCAGCAATTCACCCACTCCAAGGTCATGGCCTGGCTGGCGGTGACGTGCGCCATTCGTGCAGTCGAGGATTTCGGATTGGAAGGGCCAGCTGAACGCTGGAAAGATCTCGCAGCAGAGATTCACGAGGAGGTTTGCGAACAGGGATTCGATAAGGAGCTGGGAAGCTTCGTGCAGAGCTACGGATCGAAGAACCTTGACGCCAGCCTGCTCATGATGGCCATCGTGGGATTTCTACCTCCCGACGATCCCCGGATTTGCGGCACCGTCGAGGCCATCGAACGCCATCTGCTCGTCGATGGCTTCGTACGGCGGTATTCAGAGGAAACCGACGACGGACTGACCGGGAAGGAGGGTGCGTTCCTGGCGTGCACATTCTGGCTGATCGACAACCTCAACATGCTCGGCCGTCGTGATGAGGCTGTTACCCACTTCGAGCGTGTGCTGGGTATCTGCAATGATGTGGGGCTCATGTCCGAGGAATACGACCCGGTCAGCAAACGGATGCTGGGAAATTTTCCGCAAGCCTTCTCCCATATCTCCCTGATCAACACCGCGTTCAACCTGCAGACGCCGGCCGTCGGCGCCGATGGCGATCCATTCGACGGACAGTCGCCGGCATGAGGCTGATGCTGCCCGGAAGCGGGGGCCGTGTGATCGACCCCCGCTCATCGTTCTCAATGGCGATGTTCGGGATCGACCTGCAGTGAATTCACCATGGCCTGCAGCAGAGGTCCGTAGGCTTTTGCATCCGCCTCCGGAGTGATGAACAGGATATAGATCAGGTGATCGTCTCCGAGCTGGCGGCTGACTGCTGTGAGGCGCTCGTTGATGCCCGTATTCGGATTCACTCCCCGTAGGCTGACCGCCAGAGCGTTGCCGCCGCTGATCGTGAATCGTTGCGTAGAACCGCGGATGACGCTCAGATGCGGGCTGCTGGCCTGAACCTGTCCGATGAGATCCTGCGTGGCCTGGTCCAGCGAGATGTTTCCGTTGTAGACGCTTCCACCGTTTCCGTTGAAGCGTGAGCGAGACTGCTGCGACCCGAACGGATTGTAATGGTTGACGATCGCTCCATAGACGATTTCCTGCCGACCCCCCACCTCGCCCACTCCGCCGGCCGGAGCCAGCGTCACTCCGGTGGATCCCTCCTGATAGACCCTCCAGTTCGACGGATAGGAGAGGCGATAGACACCGGAAGGGCTCGTGTAACTGCTCAACGTGCGCGCAGGAGCTTCCACGCGCGGGATGGCCGAACTGCCCGAGCTCGGTCGCGTGCGGCTGGGTGACGATGTCCCTCCAGCCGCCGGTCCGGAACGCGCGATCTGCTCCATCGTCGGTGCGTTTCCATAGCGGCTTCGCAGCGAGGATTGAACGCGATTCAACTCGGCGACATTCGTGGTGGGGTTCGAGGTCATTCCCAGAAGCTTCGCCTCTTTCTCGATGCGCGAGATGCGATCCGGGGGGGCGGGGTGGTCGGAGAGAAAGTTCGTCTTCTTCGACTTGTCGACACTTTCCAGAGTATGAAAAAAGTTCACCATGTCCACCGGTGAATATCCGCTTGCGGCCAGAATCTGTGCTCCGCGAATGTCGGCCTGGGATTCAAGATCGCGGCTGAATCGAAGAAACAGCACGTTCAGTCCCACGCCACCCACGACATTCAGGACCTGGGCAGTGCTTGCACCGATCTTTCCTCCGAGAATGCCGCCAAGGATGCTCAGGCCGGTCTGGGTCGCTGAAGCTTTCGAAGCCTGGTGGGTGCCGTGACGCAGAGCGACATGGGCGATCTCATGGGCCATCACGCCAGCAACCTCCCCTTCGTTTCGGGCCTGATCGATGACGCCACGGTTGATGTAGACGGGCCCTCCCGGCAGGGCAAAAGCGTTGATGTCCGAAGCGTTCACGACCTTGAACGTGTAAGGAAAGTTCGGCCCACCGGCGTTCTTCGCCAGGCGTTCGCCGATCCGGTTCACGTACGCCTGAACCTGAGAATCGTTGAGGATCGGCATCTGACGATCAACTTCCGCCGCCGACTGCTGCCCGATTTCGACGTCCTGCTCGGGCGAGAACATGTTGAATCCTGGATTGACCTTCGTCTGTGCGTCCGCGACGGACGTTGTCAGTGCGGCTACGAGCATCAGGACGAAAATCGGACGAATCGCTGCCTGGCTTGATCGGTTCATGACTTTCTGCCTCCATGGAGCTTCATGCTTCCCGCTAATGCATTGGCGATGCCCTGCCGCTCGCCGGCTGGCAATGGGGCCCGGAAAAGCTGGCCCGAGCGTCGCAGTAGCCACCGGGGTGACCATCCGACTGACCCTTCTCGCAGCTGCTCTCTCCCTCCTTCTCACCTCCGCCGGATGTACCTCGATGGCACCACAGAAATTCGAGGGCGCCGTACCGGCCTTCGACCCGATCTCTTTCTTCGAGGGTCCCGTTCGCTCGTGGGGGGTCATCGAGAGCCGGAAAGGGAATCCGCGAAGCAGGTTCCGCACCGAAGTTCAGGGGCAATGGAACGGTCCGTCCCTGACTCTCACCCAACACTTCTTCTATGAGGACGGCCACAAGCAGGATCGGGTATGGCAGGTGCGGGCTGCCGGGCCGCATCGCTTCGAAGCCACGGCGAATGACGTAGCCGGGACAGCCATCGGTGTGGCCTACGGAAATACATTCTTCTGGGAGTACACGCTGGCGCTCAGGCCGGGAAATCCGTTGATGAACGTCCGCATGCATCATTGGATGTATCTGCAATCCGATGGAACGATGACGAATCGTGTGCGCGTGACCAAGCTGGGGATCACGCTGGCCCGCATCACAGAGCACTTTCAGCGCGGCGAGGCGGTCATGCCGTCGATCGGCCCTTGAGATCGCGGAGAAACCCGGACCCCGGTCCGAGCAGGGCGCTGGACTCCGGCCGGACCCTGGAGAGATACTCGCTCCCATGGACGACGAGCTCTGGCCTTCGCTACCTTACGACGCCTGGAAAGACACCTACGCCACCCTGCACATGTGGATGCAGGTGGTCGGGAAAGTGGCCTTGAGCAAGGCTCCCCCGCTCAACCACAGTTGGGGGATCGCTCTTCAGGTCACTCCCAGCGGCCTCATTACGCGAACGCTCGCCTACGGCGCCCGCTCGTTCACAATGGAGTTCGATTTTCTCGAGCACGAGCTGGTGATCGCTACCAGCGACGGCGATCGCCGCACACTGGAACTGCGCCCGCAGACCGTGGCAGATTTCTATCGAGAAGTGAGGCAGACGCTCGAGGAGATGGCACTGCCTGTGAAAATCTGGCCCATGCCGGTGGAGATTGCAGATCCGATCCGATTCGATGAGGACACGCAGCACCATTCCTACGATCGGGCGTTCGTCGCGCGCTTCTGGCAGATCATCCGACAGATCGAGCGAATCTTCACCCGCGAACGATGTGGATTCGTCGGCAAGTCCAGTCCGGCTCATTTTTTCTGGGGAAGCTTCGACCTGGCTGTAACCCGCTTTTCAGGCAGGCCAGCGCCGCGCCGCGACGGTCCCGCCTTCATGCAGGACGCCTACTCGCACGAAGTGATCAGCCACGGCTTCTGGCTGGGCGGGCCAGACCTGGAGCCCGCGTTCTACACGTACGCCGTACCTGAGCCTGAGGGATTCAAGGAGGCGGTGGTAGCGCCGGACCAGGCCTTCTATCACAAGGAAATGGGCGAATTCATTCTTTCCTACGAAGCTGTCCGCGCCGCGCCGTCCCCCGATCAGGCCATCGAGTCGTTCATCTCCAGCACCTATGAGAGAGCGGCCACGCTGGCGAAATGGGATCGTTCCGCGCTGGAACGGGATATCCCCGCTCAGGCAACGTAGCGGTCCCCGGCGATCCTCTCCGTGTACGGCGGACATTGTCCGCGGGACATAAAGCAGGAAGCCGCGGCTTCCTGCTGATCACGTCCGCTAGGAGTCTGCGCGGCAGAAACGCCCGACCGCGAGAGAGTGGAGCGACGAGTCCAGATTCGATCCGATTCGAGCGAGCATAGTGGTTCTATGTGACGAGAATCGGGTCGAATGTGGGTCGCCGATGCGCTCTCGCAGCAGGGCGCCTTTCTGCCGCGCAGACTCCTAGACGAAGGATGCGGAGACGACTCTTCGCCGCCGGCGGTCGGGCGTACGACCCAGCGTGGCCTTGATGTAAGCACCGAGGGCCGCTACATCAAAGGGTTTGATGAAAACGGCATTGACGATCGTAGGATCGAGCTTATGGAAGATACTCTCGTCGGCGGCAGAAATCACGGTCACCGACGCCGCCCGGCGGGACGGATTCCGGCGAAGCCACTCGATGACCTCCCAACCGCTGACCTCGGGCATCATCAGATCGAGTGTGAGCATGGCGAATGATTCCGCGGCCAGCTTCTCGATCGCCTCAGCCCCGTTTGACGCTACTACCACAGAGATGTTCTCCCGGCGCAACGTTGCCGCGATCAGCCGCTGAATGGCTTGATCGTCCTCGACGACGAGAACCGGCTGGCGCGAGATGGGGTCTGTAAGATGCTCAGTCATGTTCGGGTTGGGGACCGACTGCTACGGAGGGCGGACCGCACTGCCGACGCACAATAACATAATCATGGTGACCGTGGAGTGAACCGAATCGTCAGCATCCTCATGATGAGTCCGCTACGTTCCTGCACGGAACTTCGTTTCTTTGGATACCGACCCAGAGCATTCCCGCGACCTCCCTCCTGCGACAACGAGTCCTTCGATCGATGCAGCTATCATTGAGGTTCGGAGGAACTGCATGCGTACTCGTCATCCCGAATATCATCGGACCAACCGCATTGGCTGGCTTCGCGCGGCCGTACTCGGGGCCAACGACGGAATCGTGTCTACGGCCAGCCTGGTGATCGGAGTTGCCGCGGCGCGGGGCTCGCGGCCGGAGGTGTTGCTGGCGGGAGTTGCAGGGTTGACTGCGGGCGCTCTATCGATGGCAGCGGGAGAGTACGTGTCCGTCAGCTCTCAAGCCGATACGGAGCGCGCCGACCTCGAGAAGGAGCGACACGAGCTTACCGACGATCCGGAAGCAGAACTCCAGGAACTCACAGGGATTTATGTGAAACGGGGCCTGGACCGCAATCTGGCACGCGCCGTCGCCACTCAGCTGACGAATCACGACGCCCTCGGGGCTCACGCGCGCGACGAACTGGGAATTTCGGAAATCGTTACCGCGCGTCCGATGCAGGCCGCAATGGCCTCGGCTCTGTCGTTCGCCGCCGGTGCATCGCTACCCATTCTGACCATCGTCATCGCCCCCCAGGCACAACCGGGCATTACAGTGGCCATTGCTTCACTGATTTCCCTTGCCGCTCTCGGTGCTCTGGCAGGTCGCGCCGGAGGCGCCTCGCCGGCCATCGGCTCTCTGCGTGTCGCCTTCTGGGGAGCACTGGCGATGCTCGTTACCGCGGCGGTCGGCGCGTTGTTCGGTACGGTCGCGTAGGGACTGGCGACAACGTGGCAAGCAGCGTCGCGCAGGCATGACACGACTACCGGGGCCTGTCATCCTGAAGCGTCGAGCGAAGGATCTCGTCTACCTTCCCGGTTGCCATCCGCAATGAGGGCACGACTT
>JBDTRY010000083.1:0-14439 GCA_039931435.1 Acidobacteriota bacterium
TCATCCTGAAGCGTCGAGCGAAGGATCTCTTCTACCTTCCCGGTTGCTACGACGAAGAAGGACACGATTCTCGTTGACGAGATCCTTCGGTCGCTACGCTCCCTCAAGGATGACAAGTTCAACACGCCGGCCCTGCAAATCTAGGTCGGAATCAACAGTCCGATCGAGAACATCAAGCCGTACGCGGCATGCAATGCGGCGGCGGTTCCGAGCGTGCGGTTCAGGGAGCGCCCTTGATCGATCTGCGAGGAACGGATCACACGAAGCGCCAGCGGGAGCGCAACTATCGGTAGAACGAACGCAAGCCACTGTCCCTTTAGCAGCCACAAAGCGCTCATGGCGAACGGAGCGATGGACAGAATGGCGATCTCTGCCTGTGCACCGCGAACGCCGAAGCGAACGGCCAGGGTTCGCTTTCCGCTGAGGGCGTCCCCCTGATGATCGCGCAGGTTATTCACTGCCAGAAGAACTGTGGCCAGAAATCCCATGCTCAATCCCCCGACGATTGCCCCGAAGCTGTAGGCCAGTGTCTGCAGGTAGTAGGTTCCTCCCACGGCGATCAATCCGAAGAAAACGATCACGAATACGTCACCCAGTCCGTGATAGGCGAGCGGGTACGGTCCCCCCGTGTAGAGATAGGCAGCGAGAATGGAAGCCAATCCGATGACGATGAACGCCGTTCCTCCGCGCAGAACGATGGGGATACCCACGACGATGGCCACGCCGAAACAGATCCAGGCACCCGCCATCACGCGCTGGTGGGTGAGCAGGCCGGCCTGCGTAACGCGCAATGGACCCAGCCTTTCTGCCGTGTCCGTGCCTTTGCGGAAATCGATGGCGTCGTTGACTAAATTCGTTCCGATCTGAATGAGGATCGCTCCAAGGAGCGGAAGAATGAAAAACAACCAGTTCACGGTGGCGTGATCGGACACGGCCAGCGACGTGCCGACGAGGACCGGAATCACCGCAGCGGTGAGGGTCTTTGGGCGAGCGGCAACGACCCAGCTTCTGAGGTTCGAAGCCATCGTGTCAGGGAAAACGGGGGAACTTGTCGAAGTCAGGCTTCCGTTTCTCCACGTAGGCGTTGCGCCCTTCCTGGGCCTCCTCGCTCATGTAATACAGAAGCGTTGCGTCGCCTGCGAAGTCGAGTAGTCCGATCTGGCCATCGCAGTCCGCATTCATCGCCGCCTTCAGGAACCGCAAAGCCATGGGCGACAAAGCCAGCATCTCCCGGCACCACGTCACCGTCTCTTCCTCGAGCTGCGCAAGCGGAACGACGGTATTCACAAGGCCCATCTCCAAAGCCTGCCGGGCGTCGTACTGACGGCAGAGAAACCAGATTTCCCGGGCCTTTTTCTGTCCGACGATGCGCGCGAGATAGGACGATCCCAGCCCGCCGTCGAACGATCCGACCCGCGGTCCGGTCTGACCGAATCGGGCGTTGTCGGCAGCGATGGTCAGATCACAGACTACATGCAGCACATGGCCCCCACCGATGGCATAGCCGGCCACCATGGCCACGACCGGTTTGGGCATGCTTCGGATCTGCTTCTGCACGTCGAGAATGTTCAGACGGGGGACGCCCTTCGGATCAATGTATCCGGCGTTTCCCCGAACCCGCTGGTCGCCGCCTGAGCAGAAGGCATCCGGACCCTCCCCTGTGAGTATGATCACGCCCACGGCCGCGTCGTCGCGCGCCATGTCGAACGCTTCTTTCATTTCGGCCACAGTCTGAGGACGAAAAGCGTTCCGCACCTCCGGACGATTGATCGTGATTTTGGCGATCCCGTCCCCACTGCCCTCGTATTTGATGTCTTCGAATTCGTGGAGCGATTTCCAGCTGATGGTCATGATGTCCTTTCAAACGAGATTCGAACCCGCCAGCGGCAGGCACGCAATGAAACTCTGTCAAAACCGGAATCCGGGCGCAAGCAGCGCTCATGGTCTCCGCAGAAACGGGAGGACTTCCGCGAGGAATCCGCGTGGATTTTCCCAGGGTACTCGGTGTCCTGCTCCGGGGATGACCTTCAGCTGACCGCGGTCGAGCGCTGCCACTGCGCGCCTTCCCTCGGCAACGTAGCGTTCGTCGTTTTCTCCGGCGAGCCACAGGACGGGAACATCCAACCCGGAAAGCTTCGCCAGCAGAAACTCCTGCCGTGCCGGCGACCAGAGGCGCATCGCCCCCGCCAGGGAGCCCCGATCGAATTCCTCCTCTCGACGGTCAAAAGCGACCGGTGAACCGCCGAAAACATCGAGATCGTTCCACCGTTCCAGCAGTTCTTCCCATGGATCGTTCTCGAAGTCGCGCGCCCACTGTTCGTCTCTCTCGCGGCGGTCCTCTCGTTTCTGCTCCCCTTCCGTTCCCAGGCCAGCGGAGACGATCACTGCGGCGCGAAACATGGACGGGGCACCGAGCAGTGCGTGAAGGGCGAGCCGACCGCCCATTGAGTATCCGAGAAGAACGGGCTCCGAGTCCTGCCGCCGCACCAGTGCCGTAAATTGTTCTGCCCACCGTTCGATTGGCAGAATCTCTTCCCGGCCGGAGAATAACGAAGGTGCGCAGCTTTCGAGGCCTGCCTCACGCAACGAAGGGCGGACCTGATCCCAGTCGCTCCCCTGCCCCAGGAATCCATGGAGACACCAGATCACGCTCCGCCCCACAACTCGTCGTACCGCCTCCAGAACCGTTCCGTTGAGATGATGTCCGGAGTCAGTTCGACTACGACACGATCGGGCAGAGATATTCTGTCCGGCACACTGGACCAGTGCTCGAAAGGCAGATTCCACAATGCCGCCCACGGGCCGAAGTGCAGGTTGTGCACGTTCTCAAACCAGACCTCGCGAACACCGCGCTCGACCCTTTTCAGATCGCCGACGCGGGAGAAAATCCTGCCCCCGCCGTTATTGACGACGACGATGCGCAATTTCGTTCCAGGATCGAGCTGCCCGATCACCCATGGAGCGGAAAGATCATAGAGTGCGGTCAGATCGCCGACAATGGCCCAGTTCTCCTGATCCGCGCTGGCAGTTCCCAGAAAGGTAGAGAGCTCTCCGTCGATTCCGTTGGCACCGCGATTGGCGATCAATTGAAAGTTCCGGCCGGCGAATTGGGCGGCAAGGTCCCATTCTCGGATGGGAAGACTGTTGCCCAGAAAAATCCGGGAGTTCGGCGGTATGCGCCGGGATAGATCGCGGAACTGGGACGGCTCTGCCGCGGGTTCGGCGTCAAGGATCTCATCCAGTCGTGTCGCCTGAATCCTGTCTTTCTCCAGCAGCGACACGTTCGGCATCGGCTGAATGGATTCGATGGACGAGAGCATCGAGGGCAGGTCTCCCGTGATGTGCGTGCCGCGAGACAATCCCGAGAATCGAAGATGACTGAGGGTAAGAACAGGGATGTTGCTGAAGCGCCCATCCAGATCCCGCCAGAATCGAATCGAGGGGACACCCCCGATTCGCAGGATCGCGTCGAAGCCGGCACTTCCGAGGATTCGTTCGCCGGAGCGCAGAACCAGGTCATCGATTGCCGGGTCTTCACGCAGACCGGAGGTAGCCTCCGCGTAAACGGGCACGGACAGGCGCCGGACGAACCTGCGAGTCTCATCACGCGCCTCGGCGGGAAGGGACCCGAGAATCATGAGAGGCCTTTGCGCGGCGTCCATGAATTCGTTGATCGTTCCGATGGACGGCTGAGGTAAGGCGTGGACCTGGATCTGACCGGTCTGTCCCCAATCCGTGCCATCGTCCTGAAGCGAACCATCGATCAAGGGCTCGTCGAAGGCCACGTTGATATGCAGAGCAGACGACCGCTTCCAGTCGAACGGCTTGACGGGGTTCGCCGTGCTGAGATCGACCGAGTGCTCCACATACTTCCCGAAGATTCCCACCTGCTCGATGGTTTGCGGCGCGCCGGTTTCCCGGAATGATGCCGGCCGATCGGCGGTGATGAGAAGCAAGGGAGCTCCCTGATAAAAGGCTTCCACCGTCGCCGGCAGAAGCTCCGCAACCGCAGTTCCTGAGGTGGTGACGACAGCCACCGGCCGCCCATGGACCTTCCAGCGGCCCAGGGCAAAGAAAGCAGCGGATCGTTCATCAAAAAAGGAGTAGAGCCGGAACGGGCTGCCCGAGGTCAGTACGGCGACCAGAGGACTGTTCCGGGAGCCGGCACATACGCAGACATCCTCGACACCGGCCTGGCGGGCCAAGCGCAGTACAGCGCGGGCAAGCGCGACGTTCGTCACGGCCTGAGCTTTCGTGAACTGAACCGCATCGCTATCATCGGCCCTCTCCATTCAAGTCGAACAGACTCTTCACCTGGTCGCGTTTTGCCTTCAGTTCGGCCAATTCGTTTTCGAAAATGCTCTCCGCCAGCACCCCTCCGCCGGATCCGATCCGGATCGACTGACCGGCCCACTGAACGTTGCGAATAGCCACGAGGCAGATCGCCGCATCGTCCGGGGCTTGAAATCCGAAAGGCGCGCCGAACTGTCGCCTGGGTTCGACCCGGTCACTTTCTTTCAGCCATCGCCTCCCCGCCTCGCAACGTGGAAACACTCCCAGGGCGGCGGTGGGGTGAAGGCGTCCAACCATTTCCTCGAAAAGGATCACCTCTCCGTCCGCGGAAGCCTCGATTGGAGTGAAGAGGTGAGCAAGGCCCGGAAGCCTGGCAATCTCCGTCGAACCAATGTCGACTCGCAGTCCGGACCGCAACCGCAGGACAATGTCCTCGACAACCATGCGGTGTTCGTCGCGTTCCTTCGGATCACTCCACAGCTCCTCTGCGCGGTCGATCGGTCGGGTTCCTGCCAGAGCCGCGGTGCGGTACCCCTGCCCTGCTCCCTCAAAGAGCACCTCCGGGGAGGCGCCGATCATTCCTGCGTCGCCTTGAACAATTCCGTAGGCCCGCAATGACGGGGGCAGGAAACGAAGTGCCCCGATCAGCCAGGCCATCAGAGCGTCTGGTGACCCCTCGAACGAGCCGTTCTCAAAAAGGACCGGAACAGCTTTTTTCAGCCCTTCGTGCTCGATTGAGAAATGAGCGGACGAAAAAAGAGATTGAAACAGCCGACGGTCCGGAGTTTGCCAGTGAATGACCGGTCTCGTGAATGCCGGATGGGCCTCCACGAGATCTTCGACGGCCATCTCCTGCCAGTGGGAAGGGTGCTTCCAGGGCGAGGGATCGCTCAGGAAATAGTCCGAGATAAAGAACGCCGCTGCGTCCTTCTGTCTTGAGGCCGCCGCGCGAAATGGCCCGCGACCGGCAATAATACGTCCCGGAGACGACTGAATGAATGCGAAGTCAGACATCACGATCTCAGACAGGCTGGGCGCTGCGCTCGAAGAACGTCGCCTCTCCATGCCCGTAGAGCAGTTCGAAACTCGCACGGTAACGGTAGGAAAGGTGACCATCGGCGACGGAAGTTTCGTGGTCCTGGCCGGGCCCTGCTCGATCGAATCCGAACTCCAGTTCGGTTCGATCGCGGAACGGGTTCGCCTCGAGGGAGCGGCCATCCTCAGAGGAGGAGTCTACAAGCTGCGGACCAAGCCCAGCTCGTTCCAGGGACTGGGGACCGAGGCATTCGACCACGTCCGAAAAATCAAAGCGGCCACGGGAATGCCCATCGTTTCCGAGATCACCGATCCCCGGCAGGTCGAAGCACTTCACGATCTGATCGACGTTTTTCAGGTCGGCACCCGCAACATGTACAACTATTCTCTTCTAAAGGAACTGGGCATGATTCGCAAGCCTGTCATGCTCAAACGAGGTATGTCTGCCCTGATCGACGAATGGCTCAACGCCGCAGGGTACATCCTTGCCGGCGGCAACGCCGACGTCATTCTCTGCGAGCGGGGCATCCGCACATTCGAGACCAAGATGCGGAACACGCTCGATCTGGCGGCCGTGGCCTGGATCAAACGCCACACGGAATTCCCGGTAATCGTCGACCCGTCCCATGGAACGGGCCGGCCTGAACTGATCGGGCCCATGACCCTGGCAGCAGCAGCAGCCGGAGCGGACGGCGTTCTGATCGAGGTTCATCCGGAACCAGGCCGGGCGCTTTCCGATGGAGAGCAGGCGGTCGACTTCAAGGAATTCGGAGAGTTGATGGCCCGGCTGCGCATCGTGCTCGACGCGCTGGGCAGGCCTCTATCGGCTTCGGCATGACCCGGCCGTACTCCGGCCCTGATGCAAACCGCATCCGCTCGATGTTCGCCTCCATCGCCGGCGGATACGATCGGGCCAACACGCTCCTTTCCGGTGGGATTCACCATCTCTGGCGCCGTCGCCTGGTGGACTGGAGCGGCGCAAATCCCGGCAACGAAATTCTGGACTGCGCCACTGGTACGGGCGATCTGGCCCTGGCTTTTGCTGAACTTGCCGGCCAACAGGGAAGGGTTGTGGGAACGGACTTCTGCGCGGAGATGCTGGCCTTCGCTCCCGGCAAGGCGAAAAAGCGGGCGCTGCAGATCGATTTCGAAGTCGCGGACGTCACCGCTCTTCCATACGCAGATGAGTCGTTCGACATTGCCAGCATAGCCTTCGGGATTCGGAACGTGAATGATCCGTTCCTCGCCCTTCAGGAACTGGCCCGGGTGGTGCGTCCCGGCGGGCGGGTGATGGTTCTGGAGTTCGGGCAGCCAGAGCGTCCCGTCGTCGGGCCATTATTCCGCTTCTACTCTCACCGGGTGCTTCCGCGACTGGGAGGAATGATTACCGGAAACCCGGAGGCCTACGGCTATCTGGACAGTTCCGCGGCAGCGTTTCCCAGTGGAGAGGCATTCCTGGAGCTGATGCGCGAGACCGGTTTGTTTCGCTCAGTCGAATCGCGACCGCTGACGTTCGGGGTGGCGTACATCTATCGCGGCGTGGTCGAGGGCTGACCGTCACACTTTTTTCAATCTCTTCATGACGACGTCGCGAACCGGCTGAATCCGCTTCGATAATTGTCCCGCCCAGCCCTCCGCAGAAAAAATGTAGCGGCCCAGAGGAGGATCGTCGCTGCGCTTTGGAAGCAGATGGATGTGAAAGTGCTGATCTATATCCCCGACCGCGGCAAGATAAAACTTGTCGAGATGTGCGTCCTCGCGCGCAGCCACCGCAACAGACCGCGCCAGCGCCATCAACTCCTCAGCTTCGCCGGGAGTCAGCTCGGTGAAGGTCGGCCGGTGCTCACGAACGGCAATGACCAGATGCAAATCGGCGATCGGCTCCGGAGAAAAGAACGCTTTGGCCAGTTCCGTCGAGGCGATCACATCGTCGTTGGGAATCTCACAGATTCGACAGCCAGGCATGGCCAACATCATAACGCGGCACCGTCCACTGTGTTTGTGGTCAGTTCATGGCCAACTCATCCAAGGCAGATGCGCGTTGCGCCATTCTCCCGACTTACAATCCACCGATGCGAAAGCCTACATGGTCATTCCTCCTTATCTTCATTCTTCTCTCCCTGGCCTGCACGGTTGGCCCGCAGGCCGGATCCGATGGCGCCTCCGCGACACCTCCCGTACCGGTAGTGGCCATCTCCGGCGCAACTCTCATTGACGGCAGCGGAGGGGCACCCATCGCCAACTCCACCGTCGTCATTCGCGGAGACCGCATCCTTTCAGCGGGCCCCTCGGCCAGCGTCACGATTCCCCCGGGAGCGACCATCGTCGACGGAGCTGGTCAGGTCATTGCACCCGGCTTCATCGACATCCATAACCACTCCGGCGGCGGCCTCGAGACCGATCCGTCTGCGACGACGCAGGTTTCCCAGGGACTGACCACGGTCGTTCTGGGGCAGGATGGAGAGTCGGAGTTCCCCATCGGCCCTTACCTCGACAAACTGGCCAGCAATCCGGTTGCTTTGAATGTGGTCACCTTCGTCGGACACGCCACGGTACGTGCCCTGGTAATGAAGGACGTTGCGCGGGAAGCGAACGCTGCGGAGATTGCGGGAATGCAGAGGCTCGTAGGTGAGGGCATGAGCCAGGGAGCGTTCGGGCTGTCATCCGGTCTCGAGTATGAAGGAGGCAAAGCCGCCTCGACGGAAGAGATGATTGCGCTGGCTACCGTCGCCGGTCGCCATCACGGCATTTACATCAGTCACGTGCGTGACGAAGCCAAGCTCACGCTGCAGTCTTTTGCAGAGCTGATCCGAATCGCCGAGGAAGGCCATCTGCCGGCTCAGGTCTCGCACATCAAGATGGGGAGCGTCAGCGTATGGGGCAAGTCTGATGAAGCGGTGCGGATGATCGAGGCGGCACGCGCCCGCGGCCTGGACATCACCGCGGACTGCTATCCGTACGACGCCTGGCACTCGACCATCCGAGTGATCGTCCCCAGCGGAAATTACGAAAATGCCGGCGACGTCGCTGACGGAATCCGGGAGACCGGCGGTCCTGAGAACATTCTCGTTGTCAGTTGTGCTGCCCACCCGGATTATGAGTTCAAAACACTGGCGGAGATCGCCCGAACGAGAGGCATCACCGCGGTCGAGCTGTTCATGCAGATCGTGCGGGATGGAGGCGCGAAGGTAGTCGCACGATCCATGCAGGAGCAGGACATAAAACGGTTCTACGAACAGCCCTGGGTGATGGTCTCCAGCGACGGGGGAATCGGCATCCGCCATCCGCGTGCGGCTGGCGCATTTCCGCGCGTTCTGGGACTGTTCGTTCGAGAGAAACATTGGCTCACCCTTCAGGAGGCGATCCGGAAAATGACCTCGATGCCGGCTGCGCGGCTGGGAATCAACGATCGGGGGATGCTCCGGCCGGGGATGAAGGCGGACCTCGTGCTCTTCGATCCGGACAAAGTGATCGATCGGTCCACGTTTCAGGAACCCGCAAAAATCGCCACAGGCATCAACCGCGTGTGGGTGAACGGCATAGAGGTCTGGGATGATGGCAAGGTGACAAAGGCGATGCCGGGCGTTCCGATCAGGCACAGAGACTAGCAAGCCCGGAAGTTGTCGGAAACGAGGTTCTCATTCATTTCGGGAGGGGGAAGGTGGACGAGATCCTTCGTTCAACGCCCCTAATGAAACGCCCCTGCGATCCACCAACATGTCATCCCGAGCGGGGGAACAGCGCAAGCGCCAGTGTGCGGGAAATGACATGATTACGACGCCTGTCATCCTGAAGCGTCGAGCGAAGGATCTCTTCTACCTTCCCGGTTGCTACGCGCGAGAGATCACGTTCTTCGTTGACGAGATCCTTCGGTCGCTGCGCTCCCTCCAGGATGACAAGCTCCCCAGACCCAAGCGAAGGGCGTTTCATTAAAGCGCCGCCTGCAACCATTCCCGCTCAGGATGTCGTGCTGACGGGGAGTCAGAGATGTCTGAGCAGATACTCCCCATGGCCCTGGTGCAGCCGGAAGTCCGTAGCCCGGTACCCCATGGCAAATGCCGCGACGAAGGCGCGCCGCGTCTCCTCTCGCCATCTCCGTGCACGCGGTGGATCGTCGGTCATGATTGCTCCGATGTCCGTCGGAACCCGGATGCTGAGATCACCGGTCGTTATGCTCGCGGGCCGGAACCTCGCCTCTCCCTTCGAATCGATTTCGATCACCGCGCTTGCGGAATCAAACAAACCCCGGACTTCACACGCGCTGTGACCTTCGATACGGTCCATCACAGACTGATCTTCGAGAATCCAGGACATCCACAGTCGGTCCGTTCCGATTCCCCGGTGAAGCGCGCTGGTGGTCTCGCCGTAGTAATCGACCAGGTACGTCTCCCCCACCGCCCCGAGTCGCGTCAGATTCAGTGACGCGTTGCCGGCTCGAAGGGGGTCGAAAGTCCACGTTATCCGTCTCACCCGGGCCGTCAGGGCGCGCTCGCGCTGCGCCAACTTGAGCGCGACTCCTAGTCCGGATCTGCGGTACTTCTCGCGGACAGCCAGCATGTCGGAATGATGAATGATCTCTTCGTGCAGAACACCGATGGCTGCATAGGCAAACCCCGCCAGCTCACTGCCGTCGAAAGCACCGACGAGAGTATGGCCGATGGAGATGCTGGCTTTCAGCCACAGCGCGGGAAGAATGTCCCGGTCTTCAATTTCCCAGACCTCACGCTGGAGCTCTTCCGCCCGATGCATCTCGCCGATGGAGACGATGTCCCGGATGATCATCGGTGCGCTTCTGCGGAGTGTGTCGAGTGCCGCTCCGTGAGGGCGTCGATTCGTCCGCGATCGACGGAAAATCCAATTCCCGGGCCAGCCGGCGGCACGATCGTTCCCATGGGTGTAACTGTGACGGGGGGGTCGATGATGTCTTCAGTCCAGTAGCGTGCGCTCGCCGAGACGTCGCCCGGCAGCGTGAAGCCCGGCAGCGTGGAGAGCGCGATGTTGTGGGCGCGCCCGATTCCGGCTTCGAGCATTCCGCCGCACCAGAGAGGAACGGTTTCCGATCGACAGAGCCGCTCGATCTTCTGTACTTCGGAGTGGCCGCCGACTCTTCCCATCTTTACATTGATGATCCGGCACGATCCAAGGTCGATGGCATGCCTGGCATCCTCCGCAGTGCGAATGGATTCGTCGAGACAAAGGGGGGTCTCCATGGCCTTCTGCAACAGGGCGTGATCAAACAGGTCGTCGTGTCCGAGAGGCTGCTCGATCATCATCAGAGCAAAGGCGTCGAACGATCGCAGCAGTTCGCTGTCCTGGAGTGTGTAGGCAGAATTGGCGTCGACCATGAGCGGCAGGTCCGGAAATCGCTCACGGACAGCTTCGATCAGCTCGCGGTCCTGACCCGGTTTGATCTTGATCTTGACGCGCTGATATCCAGCCTCCCGCTCCTTCGCGATCCGTTCCAGCAATGCTTCGACTGACGGCTGCAGCCCGATGGACACGCCGCAGTCAATCTCCCGCCGGGATCCTCCCAGTAGCTGCCAGAGCGGAATCCCACGTCGTTTTGCCTCCAGATCCCACGTTGCAGACTCCAGAGCCGCCTTGGCCATGCGGTTTCCACGAACGTGCCTCATCAGACGGTTCAGATCGCCGGCGTTTGAAATGGCAACGCCCAGGCATTCAGGAATCAGAAACCGCTCGATCGCCAGCCACGCGCTATCAGTCCATTCCTCGGAGTAATAGGGATGTTCGTCGGCGACACACTCTCCCCAACCTTCGCCGCCCTCTCCATCAAAGACGTGCACGAGGATGATTCGCCTCTCCGTCGTGCGGCCGACGCTGGTTTCGAACGCATGAAGCAGTGGCATTCGAATGAGATGAAGCTCGATCGTTGCCAGCCGCATGAACCGATTGTATCGAACCAGACCACGGTGTCGACGTCAGGACAGTCCCGAGACCGGATGACTGCACTCAGCCCAGGGTAGCGGCGCGAACTCGACAGCCCCTTCCCGGCGAGCGAATCCCGGCCGGCACCAGGTTCCGTAGCTCTGGACTGCGAGCTTCGCTGCAGCGACCGCTGAACTGCGGTTTGGCTTCTATGTTCATCCCCGGTTCACGCCCGCCGCGTTAGGGTTTGCCGGCACGAAAAGGAGAAACAGATGAATGGAATGATGAGGGTAATTTCAACTGCCACGTTTGCCGTCGGCATGGCCGGCTACCTTGTGGCGCAGTCGCCTGCACCGGTGACAGCGACCGCCACCACCACACACGCCACGGTGAAGAAGACCACGACCACGGCCACAGTTCAGCCCAGCCCCGTCAAAGTCGCACCCGCAGCCAAAACCCAGAGCAAGACCACGATCGCTGCTCCGGCTCCGACCGCCACAGCAAAACCAGGTCCCGCCAAAGTGACCACTACCACCACAACGACGACGAATCTGGTCGACATCAATTCCGCCAGCAAGCTGCAGCTGATGAAACTACCCGGTATTGGCAACGTCTACGCTGCAAAAATAATCGCCGGCCGTCCCTATGCCTTGAAAACGCAACTCGAGTCGAAAAAGATCATTCCTGCCGCGACTTACAGAAACATCTCCGCGATGATCATTGCCAGGCAGAAGTAGAACAAGTCACGGGCTCGTGTCGTTCCGGTGGCGATCCACGAAGGCCGCCCGCGGGACCGGCGTCGGATTTACAATCCCGATGTGAAGTTTGTCGCCATCTGCGGACTTCTGCTGGCTGTCAACTCGTCGTTATCGGGCCAGGGTCCGGAAAGAACCCCGAAAACCGCAACGGAAGCGCAGCGGGAAATGGATGCAGTGTGGAGGCGCGAACATTCTGCCTCCACACTGCGAAACACCGCGTTGCACTCTGCGGCACTGAAGGAGGCGTTGAGAGAATTCCAGAACGGCGATACGCCATTCGGTGGCAAAGGCTCCGTGAGTTTCGGCGAATTCCTGTCACCGTCCGGCCAGTACTTCGTGGCTGTTCACCTGGCGCTCCCGGCCCTTCCCGAGGTCAGACCTGGAATGGCCGCCACCTTGTTCGGTACTGTGGAACGAAATGACGGCACGCTGGCGGCTTCTTTCGAGGAGAAGGCCCAGGTCGCTGAATCGAGAGGGCAACTGTATCTGGAAAAATCGCTTGCCCTCCCGCCTGGCGACTACAAAGCCACGTTCGGGGTGGCCATCGGAGCCAGGCCGGTCGTCATCGAACGCATTGATCTCGATGCACTTCCACGAAGCCTGATTCATGCGTCGATCTCCCGTCTTATCCTCTCCCGAGACGTCCAGGTCATGTCCGAGTCCCAGGAGCCGACCGAGCCTTTTGCCTTTGGAGGGACCAGAGTAGTTCCCCTGGGTACTACCGCCCTGAACCCGTCAGAACCATTGTGGATTTTTGTCGAGATATTCAATCCAGCGTTGGCTCCGGACGGGACTCCGCGAATTCAGATGAAGTACGAGATCCTGCAGGCGGGTTCTCGCCGGGCAGGAGCGCCGATGGTGCCTGTCGAGGCCACAGCGCTTAAGGGCTTCCCGGCGCATTACGGAATCGGGGACACCATCGAC
This sequence comes from Acidobacteriota bacterium, assembly GCA_039931435.1. Taxonomy (GTDB): domain Bacteria; phylum Acidobacteriota; class Thermoanaerobaculia; order Gp7-AA8; family Gp7-AA8; genus JBDTRY01. The sequence goes on from JBDTRY010000083.1 coordinate 12,897, forward strand.
GTCAGTCGCCTCGCTCCGAGCAGGTACGATATTTCGGTGACTGTCAGCGACAAGGTCACTGGTCAGAGCTGGTCTCTCGCCGGTGATTTTCGGATAGGCAGTGCCACGCCACCCGACCTCTGAGTTTCGATTGAGAGCGTCCCGTTCACTCCACGGGGATGGCCAACGCCGAACTGAAGCTCCGTCCCCGGTTTTCGCTACCGGCGAGGATGATCACGGCAAGGATGACGATGGTGACAATCTCGAAGGAGGCCAGCGCCCAGCTGTATCCGACGCGGTCGCGAAGCGCGTACTCGATCGAGTTCGTCGGTGAGGCAAAGAGAATTCCCAGTTGATAGGCGAGTCCGGGCATCAATCCACGGACGGAATCCGGAACCAGTTCGTTGAGGTGCACGGGGATGATTCCCCAGGCTCCCTGCACGCCCGCCTGCATCAGGAAGGCACCGATCGCCAGAACGATGACGGATGACTGAAAGGCCCAGATCGGAATGACGAGTAACGACAACGTCAGCGCTGCGACCATGCTTCGTCTCCTGCCGAGCTTCTCGGAAAAGAGCCCGAAGATCACTGCCCCCACGATGGCCCCGACGTTGTAGAACATGGCCATGTACGACACGGTTGCCGGACTGATCCCTCTGGAAGACTTCAGGAAATCGGGGTAGAGGTCCTGCGTCCCGTGCGATAGAAACATCATGAATGTCATCAACAGGAGAAGGTAGGACAGCAATCGCCACTCTTTTGCTACCCTTTTGAGGATGGCTCCCGTCGAGGCCAGCCTGTTCTGGGCCCAGGCCTCGGATTCCGGAACCTTCATTCGAATGTAGAGGGCCAGCAATGCCGGGAGGCCACCTGCCCAGAACATCCAGCGCCAGCCGAAGTTGGGAAGAATGAGGCGCGCGGCAACGGCGGCGAGAAGATACCCGGTCGAATATCCGCTCTGCAGAATTCCGGAGAGGATTCCCCGCCGCGCCGTCGGAGCATGCTCCATGGCCAGAGACGCCCCGACTCCCCACTCTCCTCCCATTCCAATTCCGAAGAGCGCCCGAAGCACGAGAAAGGTGGCGTAATTCGGTGCGAATCCGCAGAGCAGTTCCATCAATGAGAAAAAGATCACGTTGGCCATCAGCGGGATACGGCGGCCAAATCGATCGGCGAGAATCCCAAAGAGCACAGCGCCAACAGGACGCATGGCCAGAGTGGCCGTGAGAGTCAGAATGATCGCCCTCTTCGGGACGGCGAAGTGGACGGCCAGCGTATCGACCAGGAAGACCACGACGAAGAAGTCGAACGCGTCGAGCGTCCACCCGAGGTATCCGGCGGCGAGAGCGTGCTTGTGGGCAGACGACGACGCCACTATGTACGAAACGCTACGATGATTCGAAGCGGAAAGCCAGTGAAAGAGTGATCAGCGCACGATTCAACCCGGTGATGTCCCCTTGGTGCCGGACCGAAGCGCCGGCGCTATGCCTTCGCTTGTAAGAAACTAAAATGGGGCGCTTGTCATCCTGAGGGAGCGCAGCGAGCGAAGGATCTCTTCAACGAG
>JBDTRY010000084.1:0-14377 GCA_039931435.1 Acidobacteriota bacterium
CCCTCGACGAGATTGCGCGTCGAGTCCGCGCCGGTGAGCATGAGCACGGGGATGTTCTGCAGCGCGGCATCCAGCTTGATGCTCCGGCACACCTGGTAACCGTCCATGCCCGGCATCCTGAAATCCACCATCACGCAATGCGGCGGGTCGGCAGCCAGCCGGATCAAGGCCTCTTCGCCCGAGGTGGCGGAGTCCACCGAGTAGCCCGCGCGCTCCAGAAGCCGGCGCATCAACAGGATGTCGTTGGGGTTGTCGTCGATTACGAAGATTCGTTCGGGGCTCATCAGGTTCCGGCGAGCGGTCTCTGCATCGTAATGCCACGGCTGCGGAGTGTAAACTCCCGCCTGATGAAGTTGATCGTCGGTCTGGGGAATCCGGGAGTGCGGTACGCACGTACTCGTCATAACGTGGGATTCCGAGTGGTCGAAGCGTTTGCTTCGCGATTCCGCATAACACTCGAAACTCATGAAAAAAACGCCATGACCGGACGGGGACGAGTTGGAGGCGAAGGAGTGGTGCTGGCCACGCCTCTGACCTTCATGAATCTTTCCGGTACAGCGGTCGCTCCGCTGACTCGAAGTCTCGGCGTCGATCCTCTGTCGTCGGATCTGATGATCGTCCACGACGAGATCGACCTGCCGCTGGGTCGCATCCGCTTGCGTGAGAACGGTTCACCCGGGACACACAATGGAATGAAATCTGTCGTGGACTCACTTGGAACAGACGTGTTTCCTCGCCTTCGATTCGGTGTTCGCGGCGAGCGGTACGATATCTCCCGCGACCTCGCGGATTACGTACTCGAAGATTTCCTGTCCGAGGAAGAAGCGGTCGTCGATCAGACCATTCTTACGGCGGTGAATGCTCTTTTCCTTTTCGCCCGAGGGGACCTGCGACGAGCTATGAATGAGTTCAATCGAAATCCTGACAGTGTGAAAACGGAGACTTTCTGAATGTCGACCAGGCCCCGTACGCTTGCAGCGTTGCGAGAATCCGGCTACCGCCCGGAAAGCGTCAAGGACGAGATGCGACGGAACCTGCTGGGGCGGATCTCGCGAGGCGAGCCGACTTTCGAGGGCATCCACGGCTATGACCGCACCGTTATTCCGGCCATTCAGAACGCCATCCTCTCGCGCCACGACATCATTCTGCTCGGGTTGCGCGGACAGGCCAAGACGCGCATTCTCCGGTCCCTGACCCGCCTTCTCGATGAATCCGTTCCTGTCATCGAAGGATGTGAGATCAACGATTCGCCCTTTCTGCCGAGTTGCAAGCACTGTCGTGTTCTGGCGGCGGAGCGCGGCGAAGAACTGCCTGTGGCCTGGCTTGAACGCTCCGAACGCTATCGGGAGAAGCTGGCCACGCCTGACGTCACCGTGGCGGACCTCATCGGCGACATCGATCCCATCAAGGCAGCGAATCAGCGCCTCACCTACGCCGACGAAGAAGTAATTCACTACGGCATCATCCCCAGGACCAATCGAGGCATCTTCGCCATCAACGAGCTTCCGGACCTTGCCCCGCGAATTCAGGTGGCGCTGTTGAACATCCTCGAGGAACGCGACCTGCAGATCCGCGGGTTTCCCGTACGCATTCCCATGGATGTAGTGCTCGTGTTCAGCGCCAACCCGGAGGACTACACCAGTCGCGGCAACATCATCACGCCGCTGAAGGACCGCATCGATTCGCAGATCCTCACCCACTACCCGACCGACGTTTCTGTTTCCATGCGCATCACCGAGCAGGAGTCGTGGACCATCAGGGACGAAATCGGTTCGAAAATTGAGTTGCCGGACTACGTTCGCGAGCTTGTCGAGAAAATCGGATTTATCGCCCGCGGATCGGAACTGGTGGATCAGTCGTCCGGGGTCTCGGCGCGCATGAGCATCTCCGCCCTGGAAATTCTCTACTCCAACCTCGAGCGCCGAGCGGCACTGACCGGCGATCCTGTCGTCTTTCCGCGACTTTCGGACCTGGCCATGATCCTTCCGGCCATCACCGGGAAGGTGGAGATGGTCTACGAAGGCGAACAGCAGGGCGCTGAAGTCGTGGCCCGCAAGCTCATCGGCGAAGCGGTGGCCGACCTGTTCCAGAAGACGTTTCCCGCCATCGAGAGGGCAGGAAGAAGCGGCCAGGCGGAGCGCGATCGGCGAGTGTACGGAGAGCTTGGCGAGGACTACGGGGACGAAGTGCGGGGTGGTGGCGGCCGGCGGCCTGGTAAGAATGCAAGGTCAAAAGATCACGCCCACGCCGCGGTGCAGGGTGACGCGGATTACGACAGCATCGTCGAATGGTTCATGCAGGGAAACAAGATCACCCTGTCAGATGAGCAGCCGTTCCGCGAATTTTTCGCGGAGCTGGGGAAAGTGCCGAAGCTTGCGGATATCTCCCGTCGCTACTTCCACTCCGGTAGTGATCCCGAGCTGGCCTTCGGCATGGAGTTGATTCTGGAGGGACTGCATCAGTCACTGCGGCTCTCCCGTGAAGATCTCGATTCCACGATTACGTTTTCGGAGCTGCTGAAGTTCAACATTCTTCGCACGGTGAAGTGATGACCACGCATGTCAGCGCATCGGTTCCCGAGGAACTTCTGGCCGAGATGGACCGGCTCGTGCGCGAAGGATGGTACCGGGACCGTTCTGAAGTGATTCTGCAGGCGCTGGAGCGTTTCATGGACGGAAAGTCCCTGTTGGGGGACTCGCCCCGGCTGCTCATCAAGTTTGCCGCCGACGCGCTGAACGAATCCAGGCCGGAAACCGCGCTGAAATTCGTCGATCGGGGCATGACGCTTCTTTCCGCCCACGAGCACCCCGATCTGTCTCTCTACCGCGCCCTGGTGGAACTGCGGGTGCAGACCCTCCTCGTGCTCGACCGGGAGGGAGACGCACTTTCCGCACTGGAGGAGGCCCGGCTGAAGCTTCCGAACAACCCGGGCGTGACCCGCTGGCTCGATCAGCTCGCGGCCAAGGGGATCTCCTGAAGTGCGGCACCGCTATGGCTATCTCGACCCGAGGCTGATCCAGGAGTTGCTGGATGAGCTGGGGCTGCGCCGTCTCTTCAATCACCTCCTCCTTCAATCGGGTGGCGATGTCGAAGAGGCCATGCAATGGATGCGCGCCCTTCAGGAGCGGGGGTACCTCGATCCTTCGATCGACCTCGAAGCTTTTTTCGCCCGGCTCATGCAGGAGAACGTCATCGGTCAGGATGCAGAGGGGAATGTCGTTCTCACCGCCGGAGGTGAGAGGGAGATCCGCAGAGACGCCCTCGACGAGATCTTTGGAGGGTTGAAAAAAGCAGAAGCCGGATACCACTCCGTCACGTCGGCGGGCCAGGGGACGGAGCGGTTGACGGAGACCCGGTCCTGGCGCTTCGGCGACGAAGTCACCTCCATCGATGGCGTGCGAACCGTTCAGAATGCCCTGCGCAACGGTGACCCGTTCGAGCAGATCACTGTCACCGAGGAAGATCTGGAGGTCTACGAGACCGAGCACAACACCGGCTGCGCCACGGTGGTGATGATCGACATCTCCCACTCCATGATTCTCTACGGCGAGGACAGGATCACCCCGGCGAAGAAGGTGGCTCTGGCCTTGACCGAGCTCGTGCTGACCAAATATCCCAAGGACGCCATCGACGTCGTTCTGTTCGGGGACGAAGCCAGTCAGGTACCGATCTCCGACATCCCGTATGTGAAAGTCGGGCCCTTTCATACGAACACAAAGGCGGGTCTGGAGCTGGCGCAGACGATTCTTCGCCGAAAGCGTCAGGGAAACAAACAGATTTTCATGATCACTGACGGTAAGCCTTCGGCGCTCACCGAGAACGGCCGGCTCTATACGAATTCCTTCGGGCTGGACATGAAGATCGTCAACCGCACTCTGGAGGAAGCGGATCGCTGCAGGCGCGCGCACATCCCGATCACGACCTTCATGCTGGCCACCGATCCGATGCTCGTCAACTTCGTCGAACAGCTCTCCCAGATCAACCGCGGTCGCGCCTTCTACTCCTCCCCGGACCGCCTCGGGGAATACATCCTCGCCGACTACATCCGCAACCGCCGGAAATTCGTTCACTGAATTGAGCTCATGCCGCTTCCGGGGCCTGCCATCACCCGTGCGCAGGAATCCCCGCTGGCGCACGTTCGTTCAATGCATCGTGAATCGGGTCCTGTCCCTGGTGCTCCTCGCGGCCATCTCCGTCCCTGCCTTTGCCAACGAGACCTCCTGGTATTTTCTGCAGTCCGGGAATGCCGCGTCCACGCCACTGCACGACCGCGGAATTTACGGGCAGGGTCAGATCATCGCCATCCTGGACACTGGTCTCGATTACGACAACTGCTACTTCGCGGAGGCGGACAATTCCGCGCCTCCCGTGAACACGGGCTCTCCCGACGGGACTCTGCGATGGATCAACGTCGATGGCTCGCGTCGGAAAGTGATCGCCTACGATTTTCTCTATTCATGCGATCAGTTTTCCGGAGCGCGGGGGTGTGACGACCCCGCCTCCCCCCTCGCATACGACAATCAGGGCCACGGAACACATGCCGCCGGGGCTGCCGCGGCCGACAAAGGTGCACCGTTCCTTCACGACTACGCCGACGCCATTGCGCCGGGCGCGAAACTCGTCATTCAGGATGCGGGGTTCATCGGCGGGGACAGTTGCGCTCAGCGTCCGGGACTGGGCTGTCCGCTGCGCGAGCTCGGGCCCGTGCTGCAACAGGCCTACCTGCAGGGAGCACGTATTCACTCGAATTCATGGGGAGATCTCCAGGGGGTGCCTCCTCCGTTCGTTCCTCCCACAGCCAACTACTCGGCGGGAGCGGCCGAGATCGACGCCTTCGTTTACGCTCATCCGGACATGCTCGTCATTTTCAACACCGGGAACGCCGGTATTCTCGGGCCCTCGTCTGCATCCGCGCCAGGGGTGGCAAAAAACTCCATCGATGTCGGTGGGGCGTACATGAACAACAACGGGGACCTGACTGTGAGCGATTACAGCGGACGCGGTCCGACGCGCGATGGGCGGATCAAACCCGATCTCATCGGTCCCGATTCGGTGATCGCTGCCGACAGCGATCTCAACGTGTCGAGCAGAAACTGCGACCTCTCCCGGCAGCCGGGCACTTCATGGGCTTCGCCGACAATCGCCGGAGCCGCTGCGCTCGTACGTCAGTACTATGTCGATGGCTTCTACCCGTCGGGCAGAAGAAAAGCGGTCGATGGAAGAATCCCAAGCGCGGCACTTCTCAAGGCGACATTGATTGCCTCGGGACGGGCCGCACCTCTCGAGGACGGAGCGGGGGGAACCCACTTTTCGGAGGCGGTTCCATCCTTCGCGCAGGGATTCGGAATGCCCGTCCTCGACGATGCACTATTTTTCGCAGGGGATGTCTCGCAACTGCGTGTCCTCGATCGGTCGCAGGCCGACGGACTGACAGCAGGGCAGGCCTACACGACGCGCCTGCGCGTGTCCGGTGGTGTTCCCTTGAGGGTGGTGCTGGTCTGGACCGACCCTGCTTCTCAGCCGAGAAACGCTACCGATTCCACGTCTGTGCTCGTGAATGATCTCGACCTCCGTCTGATTGCTCCCGACGGCACCCCGCATCTCGGAAATGACAAGAGCGGAACGGGAAACCGGGATCGCCTGAACAATGTCGAGGAAGTGGCACTGGCGAACCCCGCTCCGGGTCTGTACGAGGTTACGGTCTCGGCCGAGAATCTTTCGGGCGGCGCCCGTCAGGGTTTCGCATTGGTTGTCACAGGCGCCGTGTCAGATCCACTCCGGACGCGTCCGGCCAGGCGTTGAGAACCACACGGCGAAAACCACTGGTCGGTCCTGCAGCGACGATTTCGCAGGGCGGCCAAACGACTGTCTGACGCTTCTAATGAAACGCGCGCGTAAACGCTTCTGGATTACGCGCCGTGGTAGTGGTGTCATTCCCGCACCACCGGCGCCTGCGTCGTTCCCGGCGCGGATGACGGATCGGTGGCTTCCTTGAAGTCCCGGCGTGGGGCTCGTATGATGCGGCGCCATGCTTTCACGCGACTATCTTCGCGAGCAATCGGATCGGTATCGCCAGGCCCTCAAGCGCCGCGGCGCTGACGTCGACCTGGAACAATTCATTCAGCTCGATGGCGAACGGCGCCAGATCATCACCGAAGCAGAACAGCTGAAGAACCGCCGGAACGTGGCCTCGCAGGCAATCGCCCGGCTGAAGAAGGCTGGGGGAGACGCCTCCACGCAGATCGAGGAAATGAAATCCGTCGGAGATCGGATCCGGGAGCTGGACACACGACAAGCCGATGTGGAAGGACAACTCTCTGCGCTGGAACTGGTCTTTCCAAACGTACCGGACGAGTCGGTTCCGGTCGGTCCCGACGCGGAATCGAATCGAGTCGAGCGCGTATGGGGTGAGCGTCCGTCGTTCAGCTTCGCCCCCCGCAATCACTGGGAAATCGGTGAGTCGCTTGGGGTCCTGGACTTCGATCGCGCCGCAAAAATCACCGGGGCACGCTTCTCCGTACTCCTTGGAGCCGGCGCGCAAATGGAACGGGCCTTGATCAATTTCATGCTCGAGGTCCATACCACGCAGCACGGCTACACGGAAATTCTGCCGCCGTTCATCGTCAACGCCGACTCGCTGCTGGGGACGGCACAGCTTCCGAAATTCGAAGAAGATCTGTTCAAGCTGGCCGGAGAGAAGGATTATTACCTCATTCCCACAGCAGAAGTTCCAGTGACAAACTACTATCGCCAGGACGTTCTGGCGGCCGAGGAACTTCCTGTTTCCTTCTGCGCCTACACTCCATGTTTTCGAAGCGAGGCTGGTTCATACGGAAAGGACACGCGCGGACTGATCCGGCAGCACCAGTTCGACAAAGTGGAACTGGTCAAATTCAGCCGGCCGGAGGAGTCGTGGAAGGCGCTGGAGAAACTTACCGACGACGCCGCGCACATCCTCCGGCTTCTCGGGCTGCACCACAGGATCGTCACCCTCTCCACCGGTGATATGGGCTTCGCATCAGCGAAGACTTACGACATCGAAGTCTGGCTTCCCGGCCAGGAGACCTTTCGCGAGATTTCGTCGTGCTCGAATTTCCTGGATTTTCAGGCGCGCCGGGCGAATATCCGCTATCGGAGCGACACCAAAAAAATGTCTTTCGTGCACACGCTGAACGGCTCCGGGCTTGCAGTGGGACGCACGCTCGTGGCCCTGCTCGAGAACTACCAGCAGGAAGATGGGACGGTACGCATTCCGGAGGTGCTGCGGCCCTACATGCGCGGAGCGGAGCGCATCGAACCGGCCCGCCGGCCCTCGACGGCTGGGTGAGGAATGGCTGTTCCCCGTTCTTCCGCCAGCCGTGCCCTTCATGGGAGGAATCGGCGCTGATGAATGAGCGTTCCGGAAAGCTGATGTTTGCGAGCGTGATCAGACGATGTCATTGATGAAGAAACCCCTGATCGGGATCGGTGCGGACGTGAAAGAGGGCGACTCAACGCAGGCCAGGTTGAGAGCCTTCGGGTACCTGAGCTACGTCGACGCCGTGCACGAGGCCGGAGCCATCCCACTCATCATTCCGCCGCAATCCGAAGAGAACCTCCGGCGCCTCGTGGAGACGCTCGATGGAATTCTCCTCGCCGGTGGCGCCGACTGCGATCCCGCTGTTTACGGCGAAGACGCGCACCCCAGCGTCCATCCCATGGATCTTCGCCGCCAGCATAACGATCTCGCTCTGGCCCGTCTGGCCAGAGAGTCCGGCCTGCCCCTTCTCGGCGTCTGCCTCGGGTTGCAGGTCATGACCGTCGCTGCCGGTGGAACGCTCATCCAGGACATCCGCTCGGAGGTCGCGACAGAAATCGACCATGAGAGCCATCCCGACAGCCGGGCACGCCACGATGTCAGCATCGAACCCGATACCCGCCTGGGAGCGATCCTTGGCGTCCTCCCGATCAACGTGAACTCCTCACACCATCAGGCTGTTCGCATTCCCGGTGACGGGATGCTTGTCAACGCCCGCGCCTCCGATGGCATCATCGAAGGTCTCGAGGACCCCGAGCTGCCCTTCTACATCGGTGTGCAATGGCATCCGGAAGACATGGCTGGCGAACGATCGGCGTCCGCACTGCTGGGCGAGTTCGTGAAGGCGGCGCAGGCACATGCCGCCGTTCGTGAGGCGCGTGAAGATGTCACGGTTCCGAACTCGGAAAATCGGAATAGCCCCATGGAGGGTGAGGTTTGAATCGTCGGTCACCTCGAGGATTCTCGTTGAAGCCCCTCACCCTTGCCCTGTTCACGGTCCTCCTTTCCGGCCAGCTCTCCGCCGGCGGGTGGTTGAAGTCCTACGCCCAGGCCACATCCGAAGCAAAGAAGAACGATCAGCTGATCTTCGTCGATCTCTTTGCCGAATGGTGCGGCTGGTGCCACCGCATGGAACGTGAAGTGTTCCCTTCGGAGAAATTTCAGAATGCAACCGAGGGGATGGTCCTGCTCCGAGTGGACACAGAGGACGGCGCGGAGGGAACGCGCCTGGCGCGGCAGTACGAGGTTTCCCAACTTCCCACGTTTCTCATTCTGTCGCCCGATGGGCTCCTGGCCGGTCTGATTTATGGATACGCGCCGGCGGAGGATTTCGCACCGCGTGTTACGAAAGCGCGGAAGGATTACGATTCTTTCCGAAAAGAATTGAAGCAGGAATCGTCCTTTCAGAACGACTTCGGCCGGCGGGATGCGCTGGCTGCTGCATTCATCGCCAGACGTGGCTTCACGCAGGCCGAGAGTCGCCTGAACCGCCTTCTGGCGGAACCGGCCATTCCCGCGGACGTTCGCAACAACGCCTACTATCACCTGGCCTTCACGCAGATGTCGCAGAACAGATTTCCTGAGGCCATCAGTACTCTCCGGAAGTTTTTCGGTGTCGAGACTCAGGGCGAGCCACTGGAGAGAGCCCGCCTCCTGCTGGGCCAGATCTACTACGAACAGGGCGATTTCAGGTCCGCGGTCAGTGAACTGCGCAGTTTCAAGAAGTCCTTCCCCAGATCGAAACTCATCGCGGAGGTTGACGCCATTCTGCCCGGTCTCGAGAAAGACGTTCAGAACACGCATTGATCCCGATGAGCGAGAAGATGAGTGCGAGAGCGGGAAGATTCGTCTGCCTTCTGGCGGCGAGCCTGGCAATCGTCACGCCACTCGGCTTCGCCCAGGCTGAGACTCCCTTCGCCCCTCCTACCAGGCCCCGCATCGCTCTCGAAGTGGCCAGCCAGCCCGCCAACGGTTCGGGAGAGTTTCAGGCCGTGGCCACCGTTGATATCCAGCAGGGCTGGCATATCAATTCCCACCAACCACTGGATGAATACCTCATCCCCACCGAACTGAAGATCGACTCCACCTCGGTGAAGGTCAAGTCGATTTCCTACCCGGCGCACATAGAACGGAGCTTCTCGTTCTCCGCGGGCGCCAAAGTCGCGGTCTATGAGGGCCGCATCCGCATTCCTTTCAGCGCCGTCGCTTCGAGCGCCGGCGGCAGTGTGAAAGCCGTCCTTCATTACCAGTCCTGCAACGATTCGGTCTGTCTTCCGCCCGCAGATGCCGTGGCCTCGTTCGTCGTTCCGGTCGGGCTGGCCGATGCTTCCGGCACCACGAATGTTTCGCCTCGTCCCTCCGAAAGCGCGAAGCCGTCTGCGACTCCACTGGCCACGGACTCGGCTGCCGCTGTCGAATCGCCGCTTCCTGTTGCCACAGAGGCGCAGGCACCGCCCGCTTCGGGAAACTTCACGCCGCTCTCGGCAGCGCCTCCTGCCGGCTCGACGAGTCTTTTCACCTCGGACGTCGGCGCCACGCTTGCCTCGCGCGGACTGCTTCTGACACTGCTTTCCGTATTCGTGCTCGGTCTCGCTCTGAATCTCACTCCCTGTGTCTATCCGCTCATTCCTATCACGGTGGCCTTTTTCTCTTCGCAGAGTGAAGGCAGGCGTTCGACGCGGGTGATGCTGTCATTCGCCTATGTTCTGGGGATCGCGGTCACATACTCGGTGCTGGGTGTCTTCTCGGCGATGACCGGGAAGTTGTTCGGAGCCTGGCTTCAGCTTCCTGCAGTCCTCATTTTCTTCGCCGTGCTGATGCTCATCCTGTCGGCTTCGATGTTCGGCCTGTTCGACATTCGCGTCCCGCATTTCATCACGGATCGGGCCGGTGCTCGCGGAGGGGTGCTGGGCGCTCTGACGATGGGCTTGCTCGTGGGAATTGTCGCCGCGCCCTGTGTGGGTCCATTCGTGATTTCTCTGATCGCGCTCGTCGGGCAGTCGGGAAGCATTCCTCTGGGCTTCATTCTTTTCTTTACCCTGGCCCTTGGGCTCGGCGTTCCCTACCTGCTTCTCGGGATCTTTTCTTCCGCTCTGGAATCCATCCCTCGATCGGGGATGTGGATGGTGCAGGTCAAGAAGGCCATGGGGTTCATTCTCATTGCCATGGCCTTTTATTTTCTGCGGCCGTTGCTCGGCGAGGCCGTCTATCGGTGGGGTGTGGGAGCCTGCCTGATCGTGGGCGCGGTTTTTCTGTTCTTCACCGGCCGTTCCGCGCAACGTGGTGGAGAGATCGTAAGGATCGTTGCCGGGCTTCTGATGCTGGTGGCCGGCCTGCTCTTTGTCATTCCCCGTTCGGAGGGGCCGGAGATCTCCTGGAAGCCGCTGGACGACGCCTCGTTGAGCAGAGCGCGGGCCGCCGGACAGCCGGTGCTGATCGATTTCTATGCGGACTGGTGTCTGCCGTGTAAGGAACTCGATCGTGAGACGTTCACCGAGAAAGGGGTCCGCGCGGAAGCGGACAGGTTCGCACGCCTGAAGGCGAATCTGACGAATACGTCCGATCCGGCCATCGTGGCCTTGTCCAGACGGTATGCGATCGTGGGGGTTCCTACGATTGTATTTCTGGACTGGCGAGGGAACGAGATCAAGCATCTGCGGCTGACTGGTTTCGAGAAGGCAGGAGATTTCATCCGGCGTATGCAGCAGGTGCATTGATCGGCGGCCAGGCGGCGCCGTTCCCGCATTTCTAGTCGTCTCTGTGGGAATGCGGAGTTACGGCAGGCGGATTTTCGGCGCTTCAGCGTGGGCTCGATAGAGCACCGCCACTTTTCCTACTGTCGTCACCACTTCCGAACCGGTCCGCTCGGCGAGCATGAGAGCCAGTTGGCGCCGTTCATGGGACTCATCGAGCTCGAGTCTGGCCTTGATCAACTCGTGGGATTCGAGCGATCGGTCCGTCTCGTTCACGACCTCTCTGGTCAGACCAGAACGTCCGACGCGAACGACCGGCGAAAGAGAATGCGCCAATCCCTTCAGGAACTGGCGTTGACGGGTGCTCAGCGCCATCGATTTCTCAGCGGGGGTGTCCGGAAACGGGTGTGGCCCCGCTGGACACCGGAGTTGCCACCGGGACCACGGGCTGCAGTGCCGGCACCCGCTCGGGAATCGTGGCCGGTTGCGGTTCGGTCGTTTCGGCTGGCGATTTCGGCGTGGCCTCCACGGGCGGCGGTGGCGAGGCCAGGTAGAAGTTCCAGACCGCTTCGGCGCGCTTGCCGCTCCTGCGGTCGCGTCCCCAGATCACGGCCTGCTGGAGGTTTCCTTTGAGCGACGAATGAAGCGACATGGAGACGGAACCGCTCCGGGGGTCGTAGGAATAAGGAACCTTGCTTTGTCCGAGCAGCGTCATGTGCACAGAGCTCGGATCGAGGTTGCTGAAGTCACGTATGGTCGCCGAGATCGTGACATCCGAACCGAGGGCATTGCCGGGAAGCGGGCGGGTGCTGGCGAGCTTCAGAGGCTGCGTTCCCAGGTAATGACGGAATGTGGCGAAGGACGTGTCCTTCATGATCATGACCCGGCGCAGGAGGAAGGGGTTTGTCCCCTTCTTTACCTGACCGAAGTTGGTCGTCACCGCTGCATCGTACCCGGCGATCGAAGCGCTGAGACTGACGCCATCGTCGTAATCACCGTAAGGGTAGGCGAGAAAACGGACCGGCTTTCCTGTGTTTTCCTCGAGGAGAGCCTTACTCTCGGTCAACTCCTCGTTGAGCCAGGTCTGGTACTGCCCGTCGGAGAGGAAGCTGTTCCTTCTTCGGCTGAGAAAGGGATGGCTGTAGGTGTGGCTCTGAATATCCACGCCGTTGTCCGACATCTCCTTGATCTCTTTCCAGGTCACCGCGTAGTAGCTCTGGCCGACGAATTTCGGATAAATGAAGATCGTGAACGGAAAATCGAGGTCCTTCATGACGGGATAGATCTCGGTGTAAGCCGAGCGCCAGCCATCATCGACGGTCACCACCAGTGCATTCGGAGGAAGTTCGTCGAGGCCCCCGGTGACGTACTCGTAAAGATCGGCCAGGGAAATGACGTGATAGCCCGTAGCCTTCAGGTAGTACATCTGCTGGATGAACTGCTGCCGGCTCATGGAGAACTTCGTGTCGTTCGGGGACTGAACGATGTGGTAGCAGAGGATCATCGCAGTCTGAGCCTGCGCAGGAGGCGCAGCGTTTGCGCTGATAGTCATCAGCCCCACCAGTAAAAGTGCCCCAACCCCAACGCGCGCAGTCATCCCGATCTCCAGCCGATCCTCAGAAAATTTCCGAATTCGTTACCAACGCCGGGTGCAACAAAGGTGCCGTGACACGGCGTTGTCCGTACGGTCGGTATTCTATCGAAACTGACCCCCGGTGGGGGAGAGATCTTCGTGCCGGTGAGCCGGCCGGTCTGGAGCATTCCGGACGGCCCGGTCGGACCCCGCCCGCTGTTGAATAATCCGTGGGTCGAGGTGGTTCCTGTTGCGGCAACCGGACCGGCAACTATAGAGTTGGGTTCCGCAGGGAGGTTCGTTTCATGGCGCGTCTCACTCGAAAATCAATGAAGCACGACCAGTTTGTGGAGGATGTGGGCAGCGCCTACTCCTTCGCTCAGAGTCACCGTCGGAATATCGTCGTGGCCATTGTGGCCGGCGTCGTCCTCCTGGCAGCAGGGTGGGGCTACTACGTCTGGCGGCAGCATCAGGAGGACGCCGCTCAGGACCAGCTGGCGGCGGCCATCGAGATCATGGATACGGCGGTAGCAGGAACTCCGGGAGCGCAGAACGCGACCAAAACGCTTCCCAGCGAAGCAGCCAAGTTCACCCAGGCTGAGCCGCTTCTGAAAGCGGTCGTGAGCAAATACGGATCCAGTGACGCGGCCGACGTTGCCGAACTCTACCTTGCCCGTATCTCCGCGGGCCGAGGGGACACGGCCGGTGCCACCTCTCTACTGCAGGGATTTCTTCGCGATCATCCGGGGAGCATTCTCGCTGGCCCTGCCCAATTGAGCCTCTACCAGCTTCAGCTCCATGGTGAGGCCGCGAAGGCCCTCATTCCCGAACTGGAGCAGAAAGTCTCCCAGGACACCGCGGTTCTTCCACGCGATGCCATGCTCTCGCTCCTCGGTCAGGCCTACGAAGTCACCGGCCAGGAAACCAGGGCGCGCGATTCCTGGCGGCGCATCGTGAATGAGTTTCCCGATTCTCCGTACGTCGTCGACGCGCAGCGGAAGCTCGCAGCGGGGTGAGGTGAGCTGATCGCCGGGACCGTTCCCGGCGGACAGCTTCGATGAGACCGGGATTCGGCTGCGTGGCGAGTGCGAATCGCCCGAGGCCTGTCAACTAGAATGCTACCTCTGTGACCATCGCCGGCTTCCTGCTCACACTGATCGCCGTCTTCGGCGCGGCCAAGCTCTGTGGCGAGCTCGCCGAGCGAATCGGTCAGCCCGCCGTTCTCGGCGAGCTCGTGGCCGGCCTCATCGTCGGTGTGTCCGGACTTCACCTCGTCGATCCTCATAACGAGACGATGCATCTGCTGTCCGAGCTCGGAGTGATCCTCCTGCTCTTTCTCATAGGACTGGAAACGGACCTGAAGAAACTACTGGCGGTCGGCGGCTCGTCGACAGCCGTGGCCGTTGTCGGGGTGACCGTACCCTTCGTCCTCGGATACGCCGTGGGAATCTGGTTCGGTTACCCCTCGCTGCTGGCAATTTTCCTGGGAGCGGCGCTCACTGCCACCTCCGTTGGAATTACAGCCCGCGTCCTGTCCGATCTCGGACAACTTCACACCGGCGAATCGCAGGTAATCATCGGCGCGGCTGTCCTCGACGATGTCATCGGTCTGATCATCCTCAGTGTCGTCAGCAGTCTGGCAGCGGGTACCGCGTTGAGCGTGGGCGGGGTGGCGAAGATCAGTCTGACCGCATTCGGGTTCGTCATCGCGGCGGTCGTGCTGGGAGGGTTCCTCGCTCCGTACCTGATCCGAGTGATCACGCGCCTGCGCGTTGGTGGCGCGCTGGCGTTCGCGGCGCTCATGTTCGCTTTCGG
>JBDTRY010000085.1:0-14349 GCA_039931435.1 Acidobacteriota bacterium
GCAAATCAGCAGATGGACGAGCGGGTCATGGACTCGAACGACCTGGAACGGGAACGCGGCATCACCATCCTGGCCAAGAACACGTCCATTCGTTACCTCGTCGACGATCCCGACGCCCTCGGCCGCGAAGCCCACCATGAAGCCACTCCCACGCGCAAGGGACACACCCTGCCCGCCGATTTCGTTCATCCCGCGGAAGTGAAGATCAACATCGTGGACACCCCCGGCCACGCTGACTTCGGCGGCGAAGTGGAACGGGTGCTCTCCATGGTTGACGGAGTGATCCTCCTCGTGGATGCCGCGGAAGGCCCTATGCCTCAGACCCGCTTCGTGCTGCGCAAGGCTCTGGGACTGCAGTTGCTGCCGATCGTGGTGGTCAACAAGATCGATCGCTCGGACGCCCGCCCCCAGGAAGTGGTCAACGAAGTCTTCGATCTGATGATCGAACTGGGCGCCTCTGATGAACAGCTCGATTTCCCGATTCTCTACGCGTCCGGCAGAGAGGGCTACGTCAGGCTCGACCCCGCGGACGACAACGACGATGTACGGCCGCTATTCGACGCCATTCTCAAGCGCATTCCGCCGCCAGCAGGAAAGTCGGATGCGCCCCTGCAACTGCTCGTTACCGCCATCGATTACAACGACTACGTGGGCCGTCTGGCAGTGGGCAGGATCCAGCGCGGAGAGATCCATCAGGGTTCGGATGTCGTCCTCATCTCCCGCGAAGGCATCGCCAAGAAGGGCCGAGTTGCCCGACTGACGATCTTTGAAGGGCTGAAGCGGGAGGAGGTCACGGACGCCGCCGCTGGAGAAATCGTGGCCGTGGCCGGGTTCGCCGAGGTCGAGATCGGAGAGACAATTTCCTCCGCCGAATTTCCCGAGCAACTCGAACCGGTCCCGGTCGATGAACCCACGGTGTCGATGTTCTGGCTGGTAAACGACTCCCCATTCTCCGGCCTCGAGGGTAAATACGTGACCTCGCGGAATATCAGGGAGCGGCTGGAGCGGGAGCTGCGGAAGGATGTGGCCCTGCGGGTGCGCGACACCGAGCAGCCCGACCGTTTCGAAGTGAGCGGACGGGGTGAGCTGCATCTCTCGATTCTTGCAGAGAACATGCGCCGCGAAGGATTCGAGTTCGCGCTCTCCCGGCCGCAGGTCATCACGAAAGTTGTCAACGGCCAGCTTCAGGAGCCGTACGAGGCACTGGTCGTGGACATCGACGAGCAGCATGTGGGAACGGTGATGGAGAAGCTTCAGATCCGCCGTGCAGAAATGACGGATATGGTCAACCCGGGCAGCGGCCGTGTGCGCATCGAATTCAAGATTCCGACGCGCGGCCTGTTCGGCATCCGCACGGAGTTCCTGACGGAGACGCGCGGGACGGGACTGCTCTACCACACCTTCCTCGAGTACGGTCCCTACAAGGGTGAGATCACCACCCGTGGTCGCGGCGCTCTCGTCGCCAAAGAGGCCGGTGACACCACTGCTTACGCCCTGGAGCCACTGCAGGATCGCTCCGTCCTATTCGTCGCTCCGGGCGTCAAGGTCTATGGCGGACAGGTGGTCGGCGAGAACTCTCGCGACGCAGAAATGGTCGTGCAGGCCTGCAGAAAGAAACATCTGACGAACATGCGCGCCTCCACCTCGGACATGGCCGTTCAGATCGCGCCGCCGCGTTCCATGACCCTGGAACAGTGTCTGGAGTGGATCGACGAAGACGAGCTCGTCGAAGTGACTCCGGGCTCGATCAGGATCCGAAAAAAGATTCTCGATCACCCGCAGAGAAAGACCGCGTCCAGGCGTCTCTCTGAAGTCGAAGCCTGAGGTTCGGAGAGCGGCGCGCTCAGACGGTGAAAACGCCGGTTTCCAGTCTTCGCAGCAGACTCTCCATCTCGTCAGCAGGAATCGGCCGGCTGATGAGGTGCCCCTGGATCTCGTCGCAGTCCTGCTGCCTGAGAAACTCCAGCTGCGCCTGATTCTCGACCCCTTCGGCGATTACCCGAAGACCGAGAGCATGAGAAAGGGCAATCACCGCGCTGACGATCGCGCCATCAACCGAGTTGCTGGGGCTGTTGCGGATGAATTCCTGGTCGATCTTCACACGGTCCAGAGGGAAGCGCTTCAGGTAGCTCAAAGAGGACTGGCCCGTCCCGAGGTCATCCAGCCAGAGTCCGACACCCATCTCTTTGAACTGCCGCAGCGCGGTCGTGGCCAGGCCGATGTTGCTCATGGCCGTGTTCTCGGTAATTTCGAGTGCCAGCCGCCGCGGCTCCAGACCAGTGCCGGCCAGGATGCGCTCGACCGTGGCGGGTATGTCCCGCTGCTGGAACTGACGGGCGGACAAATTGACGGCAACGATGACCGGATTCAGTCCGGCATCCTGCCACAATCGCGCCTGCCGGCAGGCTGCCTGGAGTACCCACTCGCCGATGGAGATGAGCAGCCTGGTCTCCTCCGCGGCCTCGATGAATTCGGCGGCGCTGAGGAAGCCGCGCTCTGGCGTGTCCCAGCGCACCAGCGCTTCCATCCCTACCAGCTCGCCGGTCGCGGCACGCACGATGGGCTGGTAATGAACCTCGAATTCCTCACGGTCGAAGGCACGGCGAAGGTTCTTCTGCAGGGCCAGCCTCTCGCTGGCGCGGCGGTTCATTTCCGGCGTGCAGAGCTGGTAGTTGTTACGGCCGAGCTCCTTGGCGCGATACATGGCCGTGTCGGCATTTTTCAGCAGGACATCCGGCTCGGTGCCGTCGGAAGGGAACAGCGCAATGCCGATGCTCGAGGTCAGGTACAGCTCCTGACCGTCGAGGACGAAGGGCTGCGAGATCGTCTGCAGAATCTTCTGAGCGATGATGATTGCATCCGCCTCACCGTTCAGGTCGGACAACAGAAGCGTGAATTCGTCCCCGGCCAGACGAGCCACGGTATCCTCTTCGCGAACGGCGTTACTCAATCGCTCCCCGATACCCCAGAGCAGTTGATCGCCAGCGGCGTGCCCCATCGTGTCGTTGACGAACTTGAACTGATCGAGATCGAGAAACATCACAGCCAGAGAGCGGCGGGCGCGGCGGGCGTGCCCCAGAGCGATCGTCAGGCGATCCTTGAAGAGAACACGGTTGGGCAGTCCGGTGAGCTCGTCGTGGTAGGCGTGGTACTCGATGCGCTGCTCGGCGGCCTTGCGGTCGGTGATGTCGATGATGGTTCCTTCGAGATAGGCCGGGGTTCCCTTGTCGTCCTCGAGCAGAACCATGTTTTCGAGAACCCAGACGGGGCTTCCGTCCTTGCGGCGGAAGCGAACCTCCATGTTGCTGATGCTGCGCTCGCTGAGCAGGCGCTGCATCATCGCATCCCGTTCGGCGTTGTCGAAGTAGACATCAGAGGCGCCATGTTCGAGAAATTCTTCGCGCGACTCGTAGCCGAAAATCCGCGCACAGGCATCGTTGCAATCGAGAATCCGCCCGTCGAGTGAATTACGATACACGCCCGCCAGGTTGCGCTCGAAAAGCAGCCGGTAGCGTCGCTCGGAGGCCAGCAGAGCCTCCTCGGCCCTCGTTCTGTCGGTGACGTCCCGGAAACTCCACACCCTCCCCACCGGCCTTCCGTCGAGGAGCTGCGGGGTGGAGTATCGCTCGAAGACACGACCATCCTGAAGAGGAATGACGTCGAAGCTGTCCGCCTTTGGCGTGGCGATGATCTGCTGCACGCGCGTTTCGAAGATCTCGGAATCTTTCGTCAGTCGGGTCAGGTGTTGTGTGACCACCCCGCTCGTTGCGGCCGTGAGCTGCTCGGAACGGAGATCCCACATGTCCAGGAAACGGTGATTGAACGAGACGATGTTGCCCTGCCAGTCGATAACGAGAATCCCGTCGTACGTCGATTCCAGCGTGGACCGAAGGAGCGAGACTGTGTGCTTCAGCTCCTCTTCCGAGCGCCGGCGGTCGGTGATGTCTCTGGCGATTCCCTGCACTCCGGCAGGCTTCGCCACGTCACCGATGAGCCTCGTGCTCACCTCTACCGGAACACGATGGCCGTCTCTGGCTACAAGCTCGACCTCGTAAAATGTGCGTTCAGCTTCTCCGCTGAGCTTCCTGCGCAGCATCTCTGTGGCCAGTTCCACAGAGGTATCGGCGACCAGTTCGGTGACCGTCATGCGCAAGAATTCATCGGTGGTGAAGCCCAGTGCGCGCTCCGCAGCCTTATTGATGGAGGTGATCTTTCCGGTGAGATCGTAGGTGTAAACGATGTCATTGGCGTTCTCCACCAGTTCGCGATAGCGCTGCTCGTTCTGACGCAACGACTCGTCTTGCTGCCTTCGGTCCGAAATATCGCGGGCCACCAGTTGCACGGCCTGCTGACCTCTGAATGTGAGCGGTCCTGCCGCCAGCTCGACCTCGAACAGAGAGCCATCCTCTCTCCGGAATGTCTCCTGAACGAGCGTCACCTCGCTGCCTTCTTCGAAGATGCGCCGGAAGATATCCCGTAATTTTTCGCGAGAGTGGGGGTGAACGAAATCTACCAGATCGCGTCCGATGAGTTCCGGAGGGGACGATCCCAGGAGCCTTGCGCCGACAGTGTTGATGAAGAGAATCCGGTTTCGACCCTGCACGGCGATCATGTCCGGCGACAGCTCGACAAGGCGGCGATAGAAACGCTCACGTTCCCTCAGCGTCTCGAAAGTCGATAGGGTTTCGTCGAATCTTGGCGTGGAGTCGGTCTGGGACATGAATTTCTCAGTTTTGGCCGGTGCCGGTAAGCCCCGCACTCGGCCGTCTCAGCAGCACCATGGGACCCGACTGGTTTGACGCAATCGGTGAAAAAACCGGAACTGCAGCGATCGCAGCGGGCTGCGCAGAATGAATTGAACGAACCGCGAGCGAGTAAACAAACGTATCGATCGCATCCTCCGACTGCTGACTACAGCGTTGCACCCGGCCTCCGGGCATAGTCTGGCCCAGATTGAGTTTATCAGGTTCGGGGTCGGTTTTCCGCCTGCTTCAGGGAATGCACGGTGTGACACATGGATCATCCCAGACCTGAGGGCGGAACAACCGCTCCGCGGATTCACCAGAAACGAGCGTAAAAAGGCCTTCAGGTGACCGTCAGGAGCAATCGAGGACGACGGCCGGGTTTACGCCGGCTGACGCGGAATGTTCTCGCTACCGCCTGGAGGTGAAGGATTGCTCTCCTCCCGTTTGGCGAGTGGAGAAGTTCGGGTGTGCTCCGATTCGCTGGCGGTATTGGCGTCATGGCGGGAATCGTAGAATTCAACGTCGGCGCCTGAAGCCGAGCCGTCACCAACCGTCTGTCCCGTCTCTCCGGTGAGCCATTCCTTGTTGCTTCCATTACTCCGGGACTCGTTCCCCCTGGTCGCGGTCTTCGTTTCTTTCTCGCTCATCTCTGGCCTCCAGCCAACTGACTGCAACGGCAATGCCCCTCGGAGATCGGGGCAGGATCAGTCCACACATACCCGTCTACCAGCCCCGCACCGGCCTCCAGAGTGCGATCACTTCGCCATTTTCGATGACCACATAGTGTTCGAAAAGTGCAGCTGTCAGGCATGAGTGGTTGGGGATGATTCGCAGCCGTGAACCGATCTCGATCCCGGTGACGTCGAAGGGTTCGAGAGCCACAGCCTGTCCATGTTCCTGGGAGACTGAAACCAGCCGGAACGGAAGAGGCGTCAGATCAAGGTCGCAGACGATTCCATATCCGGGCGACCCTCCCGGATGCTCCGCGCCGAGGTCTTTGGACAAGGCCAGCGCTCCGGCATCGAGCATGATTTTTCGTTGCTGAGGATAGACACCGATCACAGACGTGAGGACGCTGGCGCCGACGTCTTCGAGCGTACAGGCGCCCACGGCCGCTTGAAAGGCATCGTAGAAGACGTAATTTCCCGGCCGGACTTCTTCACAGTCTGAAAAGGATTCAACGAGCGAAGCGGTCGGTGTCGATCCGACACTGCGGATCAGAGCCGCTGCGTTAGCCAGTCCGAGATGGTCGCGAAGTCGCGTCACCGCCGCAGACTCCTGGACGGCCAGTGCGCGAATCTCGTCCGCGGTGCGAACGTTATAGGAATGACCGGCGTGCGTCAGAAATCCGCGGAACTCGATGTCCGGTGACGTGGCCATGCGACGGGCCAGATCGATCGACGCAGGCGCGTCCGGATCGACTCCTGCACGGTGATAGCCGCAGTCGACCTTCAGAAATACTTCGAAGCGGACCCCCGTGGCGCGGTGAAATGCTTCGACGGCAGCCAGCGCCTCCGGGTGATCAAGGAGTAGATTCAGGTGCCTCACCCGCCTCATCAGAGTGGCAGCGCGGCGAAGTTTCTGGGGGTCGATGGGGACGGCGTAGGTGATGTCCTCAAAGCCGCCGTCAGCGAACCATTCCGCCTCGGCCAGAGTGGACACGGTGATGGGACCGAGCTCTCCACCCCCTTGCATCCTGGCCACTTCCAGCGTTTTGTGGGTCTTCACGTGGGGCCGGAATGAAACTCCCGAGCGAACTGCCTTTTCGCGCATGCGAACACAGTTCGCCTCAACCACCGCCCTGTCGACAAGCAACGATGGCGTGGCCACGCCGAGGAAGGAATCAGCGACTGACGGCACGAATGTCGTCCGGAGAATCTAGAATGATGGTGATGCGAAAAATCATCCACGTGGACATGGATGCATTCTACGCCTCCGTCGAGCAGCGCGACGATCCCGCGATCCGCAACAAGCCGGTGATCGTCGCCTGGAGCCAGGAGCCTCGAAGCGTCGTGGTTACGGCCTCCTACGAGGCGCGCAAATTCGGCGTGCATTCGGCCATGCCTGCTCAGCGCGCATTTCGACTCTGCCCTGAAGGCATCTTCGTCCGTCCGAACTTCGAGCGTTACCGCGAAGTGTCGCGACAAATCAGAGAGATTTTTCTCCGTCACACCCCCCTGGTGGAACCGCTTTCCCTGGACGAGGCCTATCTCGACGTCACAGAAGAGCTCACCGGCATTCCCACAGCCACCGAAACGGCGATGAAAATCCGGCAGGAGATCCGGAACGAAACGAACCTCACCGCCTCAGCGGGCGTAGCCCCGAACAAGTTTCTGGCAAAGATTGCCTCTGACTGGAAAAAGCCCGACGGTCTCTTCGTCATCAGACCGCCTGACGTCGAACGGTTTCTCCTTCCTCTTCCCGTCAGGAAATTGCCCGGCGTGGGTAAAGTGACCGAAAAAACCCTGGAGGAAAACGGGATCGCCACGATCGCCGACCTTCGCAGGATGGAGAAGGAAAAACTGGAAGGGCTCTTCGGGAGATATGGCCAGAGACTGTGGAGTCTGGCCCGCGGACTGGACGAACACCCCGTCATCGCTCAGTCACCGACGAAATCGATCTCCAGCGAGAATACGTTCCGCACCGACATCACGCTCGCCGAGGTTGCCAGTTTTCTGGAGTCCGAGGTTCAGCGCGTATGGCAGTCCGTGGAGAAACACAAGCTGGTCGGGCGGACAGTGACGGTGAAACTTCGAACTCCTGATTTTCGCACGGTCACCAGACGGATCACGCCGGATCGAGCGCCGGCAACTCCGGGAGAAGTTCTCGAGCTGGCCATGACGCTGCTGGAACGATTCCCTTTCCCCCACGAAGCGCGATTCCGGCTGGCCGGAGTGGGGCTCTCCGGATTCGAGGCGCCCGACGGGAAGCCCCAAGGGCAGCCAACCCTGTTCTAAGCGGGAGTTAGTGCAGGCTCCTGTCTTTCATTGACCGCGATAGCGGACGTCGATAACTTTGCGAACTACGTCCTTCGCTACCCCGGACATGTTCTGCACGCGTGAGAGCACGTCGTTGAAGGCGCTGGACTCCCCACCGTGTTTGAAGCATTCGGCGCAGCGCGGTAATGCCGAAAGATCTCGCTCGTCAAAGGCAGCGCTCATCGCCGCAAAGCGGTCGCCCTGGATGATCTCGTCGAGCGTACTCTCCTTCAGGTCACCCATGACCTGATCGCCATGCGCGTCGTAGCAGCAGTGCGTAACTCGGCCGTCAGCAAAAATGACGACCCAGTTGAAAAAGCTGCCCTGCACGCAACCATAGAACTTCCCGTGCAAGTCGGTCTCCTCGTTCACATCCAGCGCCTCGCAGGTTTTCTCGATGACACGCGCGTTCTTGAACTTCTTCAGCTCGAACAGATCGCGGAAATCATCCACCGTTTCCTCGCTGGTCATGCTCGAGCGCATTTTCTGGATTTCGATACGCAGCGGGTAGCCCCGGGCCTGGCCAAGGAAAGCGCGGGTGAGATCGACGAGCTTATGCCAATCACCCCCGGTGCGGATGTGTGGATAGATATCCGGATTGACGGTATCGAGGCAGATGCGGATGCGGCGCAGCGGGGTTTTCAAAAGGCGCGCACCAAGTTCCTCGTCGAGCAGCAGGCCATTGGTCGAGAGGCTGGCCTCGGGGAACAGTCTGATGGCATCGTCGATGCGCGAGTAGAGCAAGGGCTCCCCCATCTCGTGCAGCCACTTCAGCTTCAGTCCCAACCCGTGTATCTCCCGCTCCGCTTTCTCGACGACCCACCATTCCATGTCCTCGTACGGGCGGCGGAGAACGGGTAGCGGGCACATGCCGCATCGGAGGTTGCACTTGGATGTCAGCTCCAGGCCGACTTTCAGGGTTCGCGGGTTGTATTTCATTCAGGCTTCTTCGATGATACCAAGCAGTACAGAACCGTATCGGTCCCACGAATATTTTTGGGCGCTCGCTCGTGCCCCCAGCGCCAGCGCCCTCCGGTCGGCGTTCTCGAAATATCGATCCACCGCCGCCGCCAGCGCTGCCGGATCCTCAGGAGCGATGAGGATGCCGTTCACCCCATCGTTGATGATGTCCGGAAGGCCGCCGACAGCAGTGGCAATGACGGGTTTCCCGAAGTAGAAAGCGCTCATGGCCACACCGCTCTGGTTCTCGTATCGGTAGGGAGCGATGATCACATCCGAGGCAGCGAACCAGTTTGCTACCTCGGCGTCCGGGATGTAGCGGGTCTCGAAGCGAACCCTTCCGGCAATTCCCTCTTCGTCGACAATGCGCTGGTATCTCGCTTCGTCGCCGAACCAGATCTCCCCTACCACCAACAGGAGAACGTCCGCTGACACAGCTTTCCACGCTTTCAATGCCAGATCGAGTCCCTTGAAGGGTCGAATGTTTCCAAAGAACAAGGCAACTCTGGAAGCCTCGATCCCGAGGACTCTCCGAGCGTCGTCCGTCGACGGGATGTCAGTGCCGATCGCCAGCACCGGAAGGAACAGCTGCACGGTGGCCTTCGCCGTCCGCTCGCCCAACCTCTCCCGCACTTCTTCGACCGACTTCGCAGAGTGAACGACGAGGGTATCGGCGCGGGCCAGTACGCGGTTGGCCAGGAAGGACTTCCATCGCTTCGGCTCCTTGTCTCCAATGTTGTGACACTGGACGATGACCCGCGTGCTGCGTCGCAGGAACAGGCAGATGGTCAGATAAGGGATGGCCCAGATCCACACCCACCAGACGATGATCAGCACGTCAGGCGGTACTCTTCGCAGACGCAGCCCCTCGCGAATCCATGTGAAGGGATTCAGGACATCCAGAGAATAGCGGGCGTCCTCTGGCGCCAGATGGCGCACGGTTTCGTCGATATCGTTTCCTCCGGGATAGAAGCGCTTTGGAAACTGGCGAGAGAACGAGACGAGGGAGAGGTCCGTGTGCCCTCGCAACTGCCGTCCCAGTTCGACCGTCGAAAGCGAGATCGCCCCCCGGTACGGAAAGACAGGGCCAATGAGCGTCACACCTTTCACGTGGTCAGGATTTTACACGCCGTTCGTCTCGGACCCCCGACATCGACGGACGGTCTGGCAGCGTAGACTTGCTCCCGGACGGTCACAGCAGGCATCATTCGCAGGTGTTGTCCCCACCCGCGCCCGTAAGCGCGCTCGACCATACAACGCGCGGTAATCCCGCCATTCGCTTCGGACCTGGTACCGGATTGACGAGGAGCGATTGAAGCTGATCATCCAGATCCCGGCATTCAACGAAGAGCAGACCATCGCCCGCACGCTGGCAGATCTTCCGAAGAAAATCGGCCGGATCACGTCGATTGAAACGCTCCTCATCGACGATGGCAGCACCGACCGAACGATCGAAGTGGCCCGAAATGCGGGAATCGATCATGTGGTGCGCATGCTCAATCATCGTGGTCTGGCCACGGCATTCATCGCCGGGATCCACGCGGCGCTGCGGCTGGGTGCGGACGTCATCGTCAACACCGATGCCGATAACCAGTACGTCGGAGCGGACATCGCGCTGCTGGTCGCTCCGATCCTCGATGGCACGGCCGATGTGGTCATCGGTGACCGGGACACGAAAGCTTCGCCCCATATGTCGTCCTTCAAACGGTTGCTTCAGCGAATCGGGAGTCGCGCCGTGGGCATCGCCTCGGGAATGAAAGTTCCGGACGTTACCAGCGGTCTGCGCGCGTTTTCTCGCGAGGCGGCGTACGAGATCAACGTTTTCAATCCGTTTACCTACACACTGGAAACGATCATTCAAGCGGGGAACCGCAACCTGCAGGTCCAGTCTGTGAAGGTCCGGACGAATGCCCCGCTGCGCCCCTCCCGGCTCTACCGGGGAATGGGTAGTTACGTCCGTAAATCAGCTGCGACGATCTTCAGAATTTATGCGCTTTACAAACCGCTGAAGACGTTTTTTTTCATCGGAGCGCTGCTTCTCCTGGCCGGAGCCGCGATCGGCGCGCGATTCCTTTATTTCATGGCCACAGCAGGAGGCGCCGGTCACGTTCAATCGCTCATCCTCACTGCCGTGTTTCTCATCGTGGGGTTCCAGACGTTGCTCATCGGTCTCGTGGCCGATCTGATCTCGGTGAATCGCAGACTGAGTGAGGAAGTCCTGATCAGGATGAAAAAGCTCGATCGTCAGGCCAAGCAACGGCCGGTCCAGCGCCGGCATCCCGAGGCGCGCTCCCGTCACGAATCACCTCCGTCGGGCGCGAGTCCGGTCCCGGAGCCGCAGTGGGTCTGGTTGATCGACGAAGCCAGAATCGATGAGAGATCATCGCTGGCCCCGACCGAGACCTCCATGACACCAGGCCAGTCCCAGCCTGGAAAACGGCGTCGTCGGCGCGGAGGAATGCGGAACGTGCCCGGCCAGAAAGGAACCCGGGAGCGAATCCCCCACCAGCACGGCGGTCGCGGTACCGACCGCAGTTCAGACGACGATACCCGGAAGTAGGAACGTCGACTTCGAGCAATGCCGTCCTACCGTCGGCATCCGGCCGTGTTACACCAATCGGAAACGCTCAGGTTCAGGTGTACGTTCTCACGAATCGTTCTGAGATGTTGAAAGCCAGTTGAAGCTCGTCCGGAACCGTGACCAGAGGATGAATTGCGCCGTAGGTATGCCCGGCATTTCCAATCAGAAGCAGTGAGACGGTCTGCCCGGCGGCTGCGATGCGTTTTCCCTCTTCCACAGGAACGCTCTCATCTCTCACTCCATGGACGATGAGCGCAGGCCGCTGCAAAGCGCCCACGGCTCGCTCGATATCGAGAGCCTCGCTGTTTGTCTCGCAGTCATCGAGAAGCTTCGTGGAGACCCGCATCGCCTGCCCCGTCCGGCTGTTCGTGGCGTCGATGAATCCCTCGTCGCGCCACTTCCGTTTCGCCTCGTCATTCCAGCGGTCCACACTGGCGATCGAGCTCCAGGTGACGATGCCGCGCACAGAAGGTGTGGCTGCCGCCGTGAGAATGACCGCCGCTCCTCCCCGCGAGTGCCCGAGAAGGAAGAGTGGCAGGTGCCTCAACTCCGGATGGGCCTCGGCATACCCGATCACGCTCCGGAGATCGGAGAGTTGCGTGCTGTACGTGTCGTTCTCAAACAGGTCCAGCCTGTCGAATTCGTCGGGCCTGTCTCCAATGCCGTTTCGGGACATGTCGAAGCGCACCGAGGCGATGTGGTGGCGGGCGAACTGCTCACTCACCCATGGAAAGAATCCCCATTCCCTGAAGCCCTTGAAACCATGCACGATGATTACGTATGCACGGGCGTTCCTGGGGAGTGTGAACGTTCCCCGGATGGGAAGCCCCTCGGCCGATTCGATGGCGAACGACGATTGCGAGCTTCCGCTCTTCGCCGCCGCCTCGGGCGGGCTGTCGAGATCAGACATTGAACCTGAAGAGGATGACATCTCCGTCCTGCACTTCGTATTCCTTGCCTTCGGAGCGCATCTTCCCGGCCGCGCGCGCGGCTTGCTCCCCACCCAGATCGAGAAGCAGTTCGTAGTGAATGGTCTCGGCCCGGATGAAACCACGCTCGAAGTCGCTATGAATCTTTCCGGCGGCTTGTGGGGCCCGGCTTCCGCGCTCGATCGTCCAGGCGCGGGACTCCTTGGGGCCGACGGTGAAGAATGTCTCGAGGGCGAGGAGCCGGTACGCCGCCCGAATCAGAGACTGCAGACCCGGCTCGGCCAGGCCCATGTCGTGGAGAAACTCCGCCCGTTCGCTCTCGGCCAATTGCGCGATCTGCGCTTCGAGCTCCCCGGCGATGACCACCACTTCTCCCTTTTTCTCTTCTGCAATCCGGCGAACACTAAGCACGGCCGGCGTGTCCTGACCGAGGTCTGCTTCACCGACGTTGGCCACGAAGAGAACGGGTTTGAGGGTAAGCAGATTCAGATCCCTCAACGCTTCTCTCTCGTCCTCATTGAACTGCAGAGCGCGTAACGGAGTGCCATGGTCGATGGCCTCGGAGGCCCTGGTCAGCGCAGCCATGATCACCTGCGCGTCCTTTTGACCAGCGCGGGCCAGTCGAGCTACCCGGTCCATTTTTTTTGTGACCGATTCAAGATCGGCAAGAAGCAATTCCGTTTCAATGATATCGATATCGCGAGCGGGGTCGACGCTGCCTTCGACGTGGACGACATTGGAGTCCTCGAAGCAGCGCACGACGTGGATGATGGCGTCGGTCTCGCGGATATTGGCCAGGAACTGATTGCCCAGTCCCTCTCCTTTGCTGGCACCGCGAACGAGTCCGGCAATGTCCACGACTTTCAGGTCTGTATAGACGGTCTGTTTGCTGGCGGCCATTCCGGACAGACGGGTCAGCCGATCGTCGATGACGGGAACGATTCCCACATTCGGCTCGATGGTGCAGAACGGATAATTCGCGCTCTGCGCACCGGCGGCGGTGAGAGCGTTGAAGATTGTCGATTTTCCGACGTTGGGCAGGCCAACGATTCCAGCACTGAGGGCCATCTGATCAGTTCTTTCGTGGAACGCGCGCGTCGGCGCACATTCGGGCGAGCGGGCAGCAGCTCACCACCGGCAGGCGGGCATGATAGCAGGTCAGGCAGAACCTGTCCCGGCGTCGGGACGTCGTACCGGAGAGGACTCGATCATGAAGATGAGAACGGTCGCCGCCACCATTCTGTTCTGCACCTCCATTGCTGCCACCGGGGGCAGCCAGCCCGCGCCGGACAACCCGGCAATCGACATGAGCGGATACCTGCGCACCGCTCAGGAGGCGGCTCAGTACCGGACGACACACCGCCTCTCCGAGGACGATTTCATCCGGATGAGCCACGAACCGGGCACGATCGTTCTGGACGCCCGCAGCGCCGGCCGATACAACGAACTGCACGTTAGAGGCGCCATCAACCTCAGCTTCCCGGACCTGACCATCGACAGCCTGAAATCGACGATTCCAGATCCGGACACTCGCATCCTGATCTACTGCAACAACAACTTCCGTGGCGCCGAGGGCCCCTTCCCGTCAAAGCTTCCAGCCGCATCACTGAACCTGTCCACCTTCATCGCCCTCTATACGTACGGCTATCGCAACATCTACGAACTCGGGCCACTTCTTGATCTGAAGTCCTCGCGATTAAGTTTTGAAGCTGGATCCGGGCTATTCGGAGGCCAGCCAGCGGCCACCTCCGCTGAGGACACCGGCGAGAATTATCACGAGCGTTTTCGGCGTTGACGGGCTGCAGGAGACCCTATGTGCAGAAATATCAAAACTCTCTTCAACTTCGAGCCTCCGGCAACTTCTGAAGAAGTCCGGAACGCCTCGCTGCAATTCGTCAGGAAACTATGCGGCTTCACTAAACCGTCGAAGGCGAATGAAGCGGCTTTCGATCAGGCCGTCGATGATATCGCCACCATCGCCGATACGCTCCTGGCCTCACTTGTGACCACCGCCGATCCGAAGGACCGGGAGGTCGAAGCGGCCCGGCTTCGCGAACGATCCGCAAAACGCTTCAGCACCTAGTGGCGTGTAAACGATGAGCGGTACCAGATCGCGCAGCGATCGGCGAGGAGGGCAAGGCGCGCCGACGCAGACA
>JBDTRY010000086.1:0-14129 GCA_039931435.1 Acidobacteriota bacterium
CGCAGAAGGTCGGCGGGTCGAACAGCCGGTTTCCGTGCGCAGGCAATGCGCATCGTTACGGTCAGCGGCTTGCAGCGGGGGCCATTGGGGTCTTCGGCGTGAACGGCGACTCGATCCGCCATGGTCACGGCGGCAATGCGCGGATGCTGGTGGCCTGGCTGGGCTGCTATGAAGGAATGCACCGGTTGCGGTGAGATCAAAACTCGCCGGGTTAGGATCAGCCCGTAGCACGATCTGTTCAACTCGAAGTCCCTGAGTCTCAGGTTTCCAAGGTATTGCTTGACGACTCCGTGGCAAGACTCCCTGTACTGGTCCGAAGATACACGAGGCTCTGACCCCTCTATCTTCTCCAATCTGTACTCGAAGCTGGCGAAGATCCGTCGAGGGCAGCACCTTCGTTGGGGCAACGCCACTGATGTAGCGGATCGGCTTCGTGTGCAGTAGCAGGATGCTGATGGCAATGACGGCGATAAGAAGTTTCGCGATGACCCAGTAGTGCCGGAACAGGGACCATGAAGTGCCCAGCGATTGGATCAGTCCCGATGCCAGCGAGGCCACGCTCAGAGGAATGATGACGAATACGGTCGTGACGTCCATCCCCAGGTAGATTCCACGCACCAACTGCAAATCGTCACTGGTAATCCCGGCAACTGCCAGAGCTGGAAAGGCTGCCACCGCCCCCAGCCAACCCACCGACGTGATCACGTCCGTCGTCAGTGCAAGTTTTCGGACAGACGGAGTCATGTTCTTCAAGAGAGCTCCTGGGATTGCATGTGGTGGCTGAACCCACCCTCCGCGAGGTGGCTGATGACGAAGGTCAAAACAAGAATGATGGCGATCACTCCGAGCATCCTGACCCATCGCGGCATGGGCGGAGCTGCATCTCCTGCATCGTCGCCGGAAAGCGGGATTTGCTGATCCGGCACAGTGAGTACCTCCTGGGTCTACGTGCTGCTCGCATATTCTTACACGCCGCAGTGGAGGGGCGTTGGCAATCACCGACACGGATACTGAAACTCATGGCCGACGAGGCCGGCATCGGACTGAGGCAGCACTTCAAAGAACGGGTAGCACACGCAAGGTGCGATCGGCACGGAGCGGCACAGGCTCCCTTCGCGTCGCACCGTCACTGACCATCCGGGGTGCGGCGGCCCCGCCCCGCCGGCATCCACGCCACACTGTGCCGGCGATCATCAGAACCGTAAAAAACGGACCCTGGACGAACAAAGGGCGACAGCGTCGCGTTGTTGGAGGAGACATGGAACATCATCCCGATCTGGCAAGTCCGGCATTCAAAGCGGCGCCCTACGCGTATTGGAGAACGCTCCGTGAGCGCGCGCCTGCTCAATGCGTGAGAGTTTCCGGCGGCAACACCGCCTGGCTGATCACGCGGTATGAGGACGCGGTGATCGTTCTCGGCGACTCCCGCTTTGCCAAGGATCCGTTGAAAGCGAAAGGAAACGGTGGAAACGAGCCGCCGTGGATGCCCGGGCCTCTGCGCGCGTTGAGCCGCAACATGCTCGATCTTGACGAACCGGATCATCGCCGGCTGCGCAACCTGGTGCAGAAGGCCTTTACCCCACGGGTCGCAGAAGGCCTGCGACCCCGCATCGAGAGCATTACAACGGGCTTGCTCGATGCGATCGAAATGCGAGGCAACGTCCCGGTCGATCTGATCACTGACTTCGCGGCGCCTCTGCCGGTCGCCGTCATCGCCGAGCTTCTCGGCGTGTCTGAAGCCGACCGTCGGAACTTCCGTCGCTGGTCGAATGACGTGGTCGCGGCGGATACCTCCGTATGGCACAAGTTCCGGGCCGTTCCTTCTGGGATCGCCTTCATCAGGTTTCTGCGGCGGCTGATCCGGGAGCGTCGCGTCGCCCCGGGTACCGATCTGCTGACCGGGTTGATCGAGGTCCGGGATGCCGAGGAGCGACTCAGCGCTGACGAGCTGCTGGCCATGTGCTTCCTGCTGCTCGTCGCCGGGCATGAGACTACCGTGAACCTGATCGGAAATGGCCTGCTGGCGCTGCTGGAGAACCCGGACCAGATGGCGCGGCTGCGCCGTGAGCCCGAGCTGATCGCGACGGCGGTCGAAGAGATGCTCCGCTTCAGCAGCCCGCTGCAGATGGCGACGGAGCGCTATGCAACCGCCGATGTAGAAA
Organism: Acidobacteriota bacterium; assembly: GCA_039931435.1. Lineage (GTDB taxonomy): Bacteria > Acidobacteriota > Thermoanaerobaculia > Gp7-AA8 > Gp7-AA8 > JBDTRY01. The sequence goes on from JBDTRY010000086.1 coordinate 2,163, forward strand.
TCGAAGGAGTGATGATCCCACGCGGCGCGCTGGTATACGTCGTCCTGGCCTCGGCCAATCGGGATGAAAGTATCTTTCCTGAAGCGGACCGCTTCGATATCGCCCGCGAACCAAACCGTCATCTCGCATTCGGCCACGGCATTCACTATTGTTTGGGCGCTCCCCTGGCAAGGCTCGAGGGAACGATCGCCATCCGCATGCTGCTGGCTCGATTCACGAGCATCACACTGCCGCCGACGAAGGATCCGCAGTTGCGTTGGCGGCGCGGACTCGTTCTGAGAGGTCTCGAATCATTGCCGGTGTGGGTTGACGCGGGCGGCGGGATTCGAACCGGCGACACCAGGCCTGGAAAGCAGAAAAGACTATAAGCAACTTCGATTGTTGAATGCCTCGACCCGGGCTTTGTCGTGATTCGTTCCGAATGTCACGGTCGAACTCCCATTCATGCGTGCGGCGGACGCAGGGCGGTTTTTTCACGGAGTAGCCTCGATCCTCCCCGACTGGCCGGAACACGCGCGCCGCTGCGGAGCACGACGACCAGGCGTCCGCCGTCGCGGGGTTCGAGCTGCGTAATAAACGCTCCCTCTTTGACGAACAGCTCTGGCCACCCTCGGTGACAATGTGACAGGATCGGCGGCGCAGATGCAGGTTCGCAGGAGCAGATAGTGAGACTGAATTGAAGTGCCCTGCGATCGAGCTCCGCGAAGTCACACCGTCCGACCTCCCCGTTTTCTACGAGCAGCAGCTCGATCCTGAAGCGAACCGCATGGCTGCGTTTCCGGCGAGGGACCGGAACGCCTTCATGAAGCACTGGTCGAAGATCCTCGAGGATGGGTCCGGGGTGGTAAGAGCGGTCGTTGCTGATGGGGAACTCGCCGGCAACATTGTGGCGTGGGGCAGCCCCGGAGAGCGCAAAGTCGGTTACTGGATCGGCCGGGACTTCTGGGGACGAGGGATCGCCAGCGCAGCCCTGAAGGAGTTTCTGCAGCTCGTCGACGAGCGTCCGCTACTGGCGCACGTGGCACGGCGTAACGCCGCATCCATTCGGGTGCTGGAGAAATGCGGTTTCACGGTTCAGCGCAATCAGATCGCGGGATCGTTCGCAGGTGACGACGAAGTTGAGGAGCTGTTGATGGTGTTGGACGACTCTCAATCTGTGCCATGACGTACCGCAGACTCCCTTTCTCAATCCGCGTCAAGAGTGATCTCGCCTCAGCGTTTCCGAATCACCAACGGATACTCGGCTCCGTCATGGCACCCCAGAGAGCGCCGTTGCGGGAATTGACGGCCCCCACACGGGCTGACTAAACTGAATGCCATCCCGGATCCTGCTCGTCGACGTCAACGCCGGATGCGCATCAAAATGGCCACCCTGGTGGTGTTGCTACTGGGAATTGCTCTGGCTTTCGGATACGCCGCCGACAGCCCGGTTTCAGTAAAACCCACCCGATCCGTCGTGCGCGATCCGGAGTCTGAAACGGCCGTTCCTCCACCGCCTTCGAGCGCTCCCGCGCCAATTCCCCCTTCGCTCAATCCCGATACTCTGCTGGACTGACGCGTATGGCAGAAAGCGAAACCGGGAGCCCCGCTGGCCGCATCCGCTTGAAAACGATCGGCTATCGCGCACTGCAGATCGGTTCAATTCTCGCCCTTACCATTCACTTTGCCATGACCGTGCTCTGGGTCGGTCCATTCAACCCGATCAAGGTGCATCTGAACGGCCTCCTCGAGAAAACCACCGGGAGGTATTTCAGCCAGAGCTGGCGCATCTTCGCTCCTCTGCCGGTGACGACTGACGACGCGGTTCTGCTGCGATGTCTCACGCCGCGGGAGGCAGCCGCGCCACGGCTCCCCGACGAGGGATGGTACGACATCTCCACGCCCCTCTGGATTCGCTTTCAACACGACAGATTTTCGGCCTGGTCGCGGCTGTCCAGACCCCAGACCTACGCTGTAAGAACCTATCTCACCGCGGGGCCCGACGCTGTGCTCTGGTTCAACGCCTGCCAGGGAGGGTCGCAACCGGCATGCTCGGTCTACCAGTCAATGATCGAAAGCGCCAGACAATCGAGCGGGGAGATCCTCACTCGAATCGGTTCGGCGGCCTGCAATGACCTCGGGCGCAGCCAGTCCACTGCCCGCGTGGCGTTGCGCCTGCGGCGGACCTGGCCAATTTCGTGGTCCCAGCGTTCGTCCGCCACGCAAAGGCTCAGTGAGGATTTGCCCGTCGGTGTCTACGAGTACAGGAAGGAGATCGGTACCCCCGGGATCTTTCGTGATGGAGCCAGGGAGTGATCGAATCACTCGTTCGCGAACCTTTGCGATGGATGGAAGACCGGCCGCACCATCGCAGCGGTATACGGATGCTTCAGCTTTTCACCGGAATCTGTGTGCTCTATCGATTGGCCACAGAAGCGCGCTTCGCCTTTTTTCTGTGGGGACCGAACGGAATCGCCACGGGATCAGCAACCCTGCTCTTCGGAGCATGGGTCGGTTCCGCCCTGGACATCTTCTTCCGCTCCAATTCCGGCGTGGTGCTGTTCCTGCTGGCAATCACCCTGGCCGCCATCGGGTATGTAGCGGGGTTCTGCACCCGTCTGGCTACCCTGACGCTGGCAGTAGGTTTCACCGTTCTCACGGTGCGCTCCCCGTTCCTGGTGGATTCCGGCGACTCACTGATCAGCATCGTCCTCTGCTACCTCATCCTCGTTCTCCCCCGCAAGAGAGAGAGCAAGCCCGGACGATGGCAGACATGGCTGCACAATGTCGGAGTGGTGGCCATTACGATGCAGACTGTAATTGTCTACGCGACGGCTGGCCTATGGAAAACCAGCGGCAGGTTCTGGATGGAGGGAACAGCGTTGTATTACGTCGGGCAGGTCGCGGAGTTCTCCGAGCCGTCATTGCGCTGGTTGTTCGCCAACGCCATTCTGGTCAACGCGCTCACCTGGGGGACGATCCTGTTTCAGCTGTGGTTCCCCATCGCGATCTTTTCCCGTTTTCGGATTCCGTGGCTCATCTGCGCCATGTGCATGCACGTGGGCATCGCTGTGTTCATGGGTCTCGTTTCCTTCTCGCTGGTCATGATCGGGGTGGACCTTTTCCTCATCACGGATCCCGAGTATGAGGTCATCGCAGCGGCTCTCAGCCGAGCGTCCGCGGGTGTGAGGCATCTCTCACGCGCCTGAACGCGCACGATCGATCCAGCGGAAGCCGCCCCCCGCTGATCTGGATCGATAGGCAGGGCTGTCAGGCGCCGCCGGTCGCTGCAGCCGCGGTCGCTGCCGCCTGAGCTGCCGCCTGAGCAGCGGCGGCTGCGGCAGCCGCAGTCGCTGCCGCATTCGTTGCAACGGCCTGTCGAGCCGCCACAGCAGCAGGAGCCGCCGCCACGGTAGTCCCGCCAGGAGGGTTGGCGGGAGACCCGGCGGTCGCAGCTGCAGCGGCACCAGGGGCAGCCGCAACGGCACCCGGAGCAGCGGTACCAGGAGCAGCGGCACCAGAAGCAGCAACGGGTCCGGGCCCGCCCGAAACTGCCGTCGCGGGCCCACCCGGCGCCGTTCCGGAGACGGGCGAGCCGGGACCAGCCGGTGCCCCTGAGGCGATGCCGGAAACATTCTGGCTGTCGATCCAGGCAATGACCTTGTTGCTGAACTTCAGAATCGACTCGCGAAACATCATCAGCACGAGCGCGATGAAGAGCACGATCAGTCCGATGATGAGGATGTATTCGACCATCCCCTGTCCCGAGGCCCGACGCTGAAGCCGTCTCGGTCTGATCATGTTCGCTCTCCTGGTCCGTTGTTTCGGTTGGAAGGCCGGGAGAGCGTCGCCTCATCCTTCGGCCAGCAACCTTGAAGTCGTTGTGGATCTCGAGGGAAACGTCCCGCGATCCGGGATCGGTTGTTTGGGGACCCCTCATAGTAGTGCGATCCGGGAGTGCACACAACTCAAGTGGTCGTTTTAGCAACACAGCGAGGCTCTGATCCCAATTCGCTCAGCTCATCCAGATCCCATGCGCGACCCATTGTGGCGAGAACGCCGCAGGGCTGACCGTTAACCGGTTGTAAATGGAGAGGATCGCGGCGCCGCATTCGCTTCTGGCCGCGCCACGTCTGATAATAGTCCTTCAACCGAGTCAGACCTGTTCCTTACGTTGCAGTCATCACCGCTGCCGGATCGGGGTCTGCTCCTTCAAACAAGGAGAAAGCGAATGCACCGGCTGGCTCGCGTCCCATGGCAGCTGTTGACGGCGGCGATCGTCGCGGTCACCTTCAGTTCCTCCCCACTGTTCGCGCAGAACCTGCTCACCAATGGGGGATTCAATGGAAGTCTCCAGGGATGGGAGATTGCCACTGACTCTCGCATCAGCCTGTCCTACACGCAAACGGACGCGAACAGCAATCCGTCATCCGGATCGGCGGAGCAGAGGTACAACGCTCAGACCGTCGATGGGCAGTCTCTGAGCCTCATCTCGCAGCGTGTGCAGATCGTGCCCGGAGCCACATACCAGTTCGGCGGTGACTTGGTTGACCGAATCTTCCTGGGCAAGGTGGATGCTTCGGCGCAGTCGCTGCCTTCGAGCGAAGTGTACAGGCAATTCGACCGGGGGCTCTCGCAGTTGGAGGTAACGGGACAGGCAATCAGTCCACCGAAGTTTGCCCTGTGGTGGTTTCGCCGCGACGACACGCTCATTGACAGCGGGCAGACCTACGCTCTGGGATCGCTGACGGCAAACCTGTGGGTACGCACCAGCGCCAGCGCCGTGGCGCCGAGCGAAGCGGTTTACGCCCGGATCATTCTTTTCATACCGGCCCAACTGGGCTTCGTCGGGATATTCGACAACGCCTTCATCAACGGACCGAACGGAGCAGATCTGCCCGCTCCCGACTCCGTATCCATTTCCTTTCGCGGACACACGACGGGATGTGGTCCGCGCACGATCAGTTGCCGATCCGGAGAGCAGATCGACTTTCAGCCGGTCCTGCCGGGATACAACGTTCTGAGCTGCGATCAGTTCTCCTGGGACTTCGGCGACGGCGCGCGCTCGAGCGTTCAATCGCCATCGCACACCTTCACCGGCGCGGGGCCATTCACGGTGACTCTGACGGTTTCTCCGTGCCGATTTGGTTCGCTCGTGGCACAGACCCAATTCGATTTTTCGTCGCGTGTCGAACTGGTCAGCACTCCGAAGTCGCTGGCCCAGACCACCGCGGGCGGGGCAGTAACTACGTACGCGCTTCGCAATGTCGGCGGTTCCGCCACAAAGATCCAGCTCAGCCAGACCGGGACCTTTTTCACACAGACCCCGTCAACGTTCGACCTCGCTGCAGGGGCCACGCAGACCGTGACTCTCACCGGGCTGCCTATGGCGATTGGCATCTACGACGGGCGGTCCAATCTTTCCGGTCCGGGCCTGTCCCCTTCGTCGTCCGTCCCGGTGAGAATGATCTGTTCGACGCGTCCCGGCGGAACCGTCGATGGGCGAGCCGTGACGTCCCGTGTGGATATCGCCAGTTCTTCGGCAACGAGTGCGGTCGGTGGTTCGGCGACGTTCAGGAACGACGGAACGGCAGTCCTCGAGGGCCTTCTGGGAGCGGATGTTCCGTGGATCATTCCCCAGTCGCAGAAGGTGACCATCCCTCCCGGAAACTCCGCCACGGTCTCATTCAGTATCGATCCCGCAACGCGGCCGGACGCCGGAACGGTCGGTTCGGCCACGGGCAATCTGGTGCTCTCCTATCTGGACGGCGGTCCATCCAAACAGGCGGCCGCGCATAGCATTCATCCACTCGATGGAAGTGGCGCCTCCGCCTCCACCGTGGCCATCGTGCATACCGTGACACCAGGCAGCGCTCCGGGGACGATTCCACCGCTCGCGCCCGGAGAACTTGCCATCTTCATCCCCGGAATCGCCCACGTTGTGGGCACCGTCGGCCTCTTCATCTCGGACCTGACGCTGACGAACCTGCTCGAAGCCGGGACGCTGTCGAATATCCGCATCTGGTTCAGACCGAACGGTTCGTCTTCGTCATCCGTTACGCCCGCTCTGAACCTGCTGGCCAATCAGCCGCTCACCTTCTCGGACGCGGCACAGACTCTGTTCAACAACACCACGGCCGTAGGCAGCGCGCAGATCCGGGGAGCAAACCTGGATTCGCTCAGTGCCACGGCCAGCGTCTTCAACGCCAGCAATCCCTCCGGTACTTTCGGAACCGACGTCCCTTCACTTCGCTCGGATCGCAGCAGCGGAGCGGGGCAGACGATCTACATAACCGGACTCCGAAGTAATGCCACCATGCACTCCAACCTCTACCTGCAGGAAGCGGCGGGAGGAGCCACCTCGGTCAGGACCCAGTTTTTCGACCTCCTGGGCGCGCCGCTCGGGACGCGCGACGACGCATTGTCGGCATTCGCGCTGGTGCAACTTGGTTCGGTCGTTCCCGTCGGGGCAGTTTCCGCGGCTCTCACACCCTCAGCAGGTTCCACCGGGCGTCTGCTGGCCTACGCCACTCCCGTCGACCGCGCCAGCGGCGATACATGGGCGGTGACAGACTGGTCGAAGCGGTTCGGATACGACACCTCTCAGCCGGTTCTCGTTCCCGTGGCGGCGGCAGTTCACGGGGCGAACAACACCTACTTCCGCACCGACCTGGCCGTGATGAACGTGGGAACGAACTCCGGCAGTGGAACGCTTCGTTTCCGGTCACGAACAGGCTCATCGTTCGAACGAGTCATCAATCTTCCGCAGCAACAGACGCTGAGCTTCGAGGATGTCCTCGGTGGGCTATTCGCCCTGACAACCGACGACGTGGGCTATCTCGAATTCATACCGTCCAGCGGAAGATTCGTCCTCACCAGCCGCACATACACGACACTTTCCGGTCAGAACGCGACGTTCGGAGCCGGGGTACCGACACTACTCGCAGGATCCGGATTGAAAGCCGGCGAACGGAAACGTTTCGGCGGAATTTCCGACGCCTCGCTGGAGACGGTACAGGCAGGAACGCCCGGAACCTTCCGCACGAATTTGGGTTTGCTGGAGACTAGCGGCCAGGCTGCCACCGTTCGCGTGACGATGCGCTTCACTTCCGGAGGGCAACGCAGCGCTTCGCAGGGAATCGCTTCGGCAGACTATGCCCTGGCGCCGCGGCAATATCTCCAGGTGAATGGCATCTCCCAGTCCATTCTCACCAGTGCACGGAACGGCCTGGGCGATCTGACGAACCTTCAGTTCGACTTCGAGGTGATTTCCGGAACGGGATCGGTGGTGGTTTTCACCTCAACCGTGGACAACGGAACCGGGGACTCGATTCTCAGGCTGGAATGACGGTGCTGCATCATGCCTCCTCTGCCGCGTTACTCCGATCGCCAGAGCTCCCGTTTGCTTCCTTCGCCTCCGACGGTGCGGAACATTCACTTTTCTCCGTTTGTCACTGTTTGCCCGAGAGGCAGGTATTTCTTCAATGTACGCCGGCGGGTTTCGAATGCCTCCCGGGAGTCCGAGAGGAACTGCCTGAAGCGTGGGTCGGCCCGAATGGGGTCCAGCATCGGATCGCGCTGGAAGAGTGGATAGCAGGGCATGCCTTCACGCGAGATCCGGTCGAGTACCTCCACAGCCTTGCCGCCCTCGCCCATCTGCGCCCACGCGGAGGCAACGTTGTACAGGGCGTGATGAAAATGCGATGACCCCTCGCCGAGTTCGTACACCCTGGCGATGGCCTGCTTTGCCTCCGATCGGCGACCCATGCTCGCCAGAATCAGAGCGTAGACGCTCCAGAAGTCCCCCTGGTTCTTCCCCAGGCGTTGCTCGGTAAATTTCAGAGCTTCTTCGCGCCGGCCCAACTCATTCAGCGCCAGCGCGATCTGCCAGTTCTCCGGCCCGTACTCTCTCAGCTCGCGCAGCGCTCTGGCGGTGTCTCCCTGCCAGAGATGGATGCGGGCGATGCGCATCCAGAGATCGAAATCGGCAGGATTGATCCTCAACAGATGCTCGTAGTCGGCAAGGGCCTCGGGGAACATGCCCACGTGCATGAGAATCGAGGCACGGCTGGACAGCGCCGGCTCGTACGCGGGATCCGCGGCAAGAGCTTTGGAAATCTCGATCATCGCGTCCTCATGCGCGAAGCCACGGGCCTTCGTCCACTTCAGCTGCGCCAGCACGCCGTGCGCAACGGGAGATGCCGGATCCCGCCGCATAACTTCGTCGGCCTGGAGGAAAGCCTTCTGTTCCCAGCTTCGATCCGGGTCTCTGTCAAATGCCCGCCGACAGTATTGGAGCGCCAGCGTGGTGCGCGCTGGAAGGAATTCGGGGTCGCGACGGACTACCTCTTCCAGCAGAGGAATCGACTTGTCCTGCGCGGACCCGTTCTTGTCGTCAGCGAAGAACTGCGCTCGCGTCCAGACCTCGCGGATCTTCGGATCCGAAGGAGCCTCGGCCGCGGGTTTTACAAGAACCGATCCGGCGGTCGACCGGTCGCGCGGACGCATCAGCCAGGCCGCTGCGATGGTCGCGCTGATCACTGCGACTACGATCATCGGGAAGAACCAGCGAGGTCGCCGCGAAGAGGTTGCAGCAACAGGCGAGGCATCGCTTCCGCGCGCGAACGCCCGCAACTCCGCAGCAACCGTCTGCATTTTTGGTCGCGAGGCTGGATCCTTCGCCAGCATGGAGGTGGACAGCGCAGCAAGCCGCGGATCGGCATTCGCAGGAAGCGGCACAGGGGCCTCATTCAGAATGCGCGCGATGGTCTGTACGGGAGCGCCTGTATCGAACGGAGGCTTTCCGGCGAGCGCCTCATGCAATACCGAACCGAGGGCGAACACGTCGCAGGCACCGTCGAGAGGCTCGCCGCGCAGTTGTTCAGGGGACATGTAGACAACCGTTCCGACGATCCTCCCCTGCTGGGTGAGAAAGGATGTCGGAGAATCGTCGGAGGTCGGAGCATCGAGGCCGCCTTTGGCCAGGCCGAAGTCGATCACCTTGGCGAATCCGTGGTCCGTGACCATGACGTTGTCCGGCTTGACGTCGCGATGGACCACTCCCGAGGCATGAGCGGCCCCCAGTCCCTCGGCAACCTGGGAGAGGATCTCGGCGATCTCGGCCGGAGGAGGTTTCGTCGACAGCCACTGCCGAAGGCTCATTCCGTCGATCAGCTCCATGGCCACGAAGAACTGGCCCCCGGAGGCTTCACCGATGTCGAAGATCGTAACGAGGTTTGGATGATTCAGCTGCGAAGCGGTTTCGGCTTCCCGACGAAGCCGGATCAGCGCTTCGCGATCGCCAGCGAGATCCGGAGCGAGCAACTTGATGGCCACAACCCGGTTCAAGCGTGCGTCGCGCGCTCGATACAGCTGCCCCATGCCGCCGGACGACAATGGCCCAATGATCTCGTAACTGCCGAGACGTTCCCCGGCCCTCAGTTGCATTTGCAGGAAGATCTTAGCGCAACTCAGCGAAGGGACTCGCCGCAGTACGAGCGCGAGCAAGGCCGGGTCGCCTGACCCGGATACTTACCTGTCCACGGAACCGGGGTAGCTCCAGACTGCAGGAAGGTGTCCATCCTTGCGTCAGGACGTTGTAAGAAAACACCCACTTCGACTCACCCCCCAGCGGTGTGATGAGATTTCTCACCACCAGATTGCGGTGGAGCATCTGCCGCTGACTGGGTCAATAAACGGTGTGGGATCGAAATCGAGATCCGGCGACGGATGGAGCAGGATCTCTCGCTCGCGCATCGGGTCGCCCGTCCACGCCCACTCGCAGGACTCGACGAGGTCGGGATCGCTGGCGATGTTGCTTTCCATCCAAAGGTCGAGCCATGCCGCGTCTGTGCAACTTGCGCATTCATCCTCGACCAGAAAGTACTTTCGGAGCCCGGGGATGTACACGAGCGTTCCGGCCGGAAAGATTGGGTTCCCTGCCGACGCTGCCGCGGTTATCGGATCGTCGAAGGATCCGATGCCACCGGCGAAGGGCACTCCCGTCGCGTCGACATTGCGAGGGCGGCCCTGCCACGTCAACGCCAGGGCGATGACGGAAGTGCCGAAGTGGCCCTGCCCATCATCGTTATCGGGATAGCCGTAGAAGGTGATCCTTGCCTGCACCCGGTCTCTCACCGAAGTCCTATAAGGTATGGCTGAAGAGACCGCCGAGCATGCACGTGCCCAAACGGCCGATGTCGTCGGCGATGGAGCCGTCGTGGCTCAGCGCGCGAATCAGGGTCAGAGCCTCTTCTCTCTAGTAATACACTCATCGTGCACCATTGGAGGAGGGTTATGAAGTTATGCCTGACTATCTGCCCTGTGGAATTAGCCGTTCCTTCGTCGGGAGAAGGCCAGGACGCTTCGTTTCCCGGGTGTGTCTTTGCATCCTGAACGTTGCGCACTGATCCGCGGGGCAATCTCCGTATCCAGTACTGCTTCGGGTTCGCGCTTCTTGTGGGGATCTCGTTTCTTGCTGGCCCGGCGTTCGCCAGCGACACCGTATGTCGACCGAACGAGGACTTAGCGGTCAGAAAGAAAGGGTCAGAGCCTCTGCTTGGGTCAGAAAGATAGAGAAAGATAGGGTCAGAGCCTCTGCACTTTGTCGTCCTCACTGACCACCTCACCCTCCACTCTACCCTTGTGGAACTGGCCCTCCCTTAGTTTCCATACCGAGGAGGTTTTCGCTCTCTGGGGCGCCTTCTTGCCGCGACCCCAAAGTCCAGCGCCGTCTGGACGGTACAGCCGCCGATGTGTGATTCGTATCCACACCGCGAATCCACAGGCGTTAGAGACCACGATCGCCAAGCCAAGTCAGGATCTCTTCGAAGGTCATGCCCGACCTCTGCGACGCGCGGCGCGCGAACGTCTTCGAGCTGGCTGCCCCCTTCGGCGTCGAGTGGCTCACCTCTCGGCCGAGGAGATCGAGGCAGCCTCGCCGCAGCATTGCCCATGAACGGTTGCCTTCGGAGCGAAAGGCAACGATCGCAGCGACGCGTGGATCATTTTCCGTTGCCGCGGACTGGCCCTCGATACGGGCGTGGCCGACTTTGCTGAGAAGCACGGGAGGCCGGCCATCGCGGAGCGGATGGTGAAGCTCCGCATCTGGTCCGAGTGGCTCGCCGGTGACGAGGCAGGTTGCCGCCGTGGCCCGAAGCTCCGCGCGCGCGTTCCCACCGAGGATGTAGCGATCTGTCGCCGCGGACTCGGCGACCGTCCACTGCTTCAACGCATTCAGGGCGAGGCAGAACGCCCGGTACTCGTCCGGCAGGAGTTCACTCCATTTGCCAGGAAGCGCATTCGCGGCCATGAAATCCCGTACCGGGCCACGCTCCGCGCTCGCGCGGCGTGCTTCCGCGAGGAGAAGCTCGCCGATCCGGTCCAGCAGGCCGGCGAATGCACCTCGGGGAATCTTCTGGTTCAGCGCCGACGGATCGGCCGCAGCGGCCTCGTGGTAGTGCTCGAAGTAGTCACGGAGTAGTGCCGTCCGCTCCTCTTTTGCTATCCGTACTGTGGCCTGAGGTCGCTGGTATCCCACGGTGATCTCCTTACTCGGGTCGGTCATCAGGGTCAGAGCCTCTGCTCTCGGTTATCTCGCGCTCATCTCGTTACCTCACCACTCTACGCGTGGTGGAGATCATGCCGCCATAGTTTCCATACCGAGGAGGTTTTCGCTCCCTGAGAGCGCTTTCTTGCTCTCCTCCTCGGAGTTCTGATTCGACCGAGGGATACTCGCTCCCGGTCATGGCACGTCCTCTTCGACTGGAGATTCCCGGCGCCGTCTGGCACGTCACCTCCCGTGGCAACGAGCGTAAGAACATCTTCCGCAATGACGCCGATCGCCGTCTCCTCCTCGAGTTCCTCGGGTGTCAACGATCTCCCGGATTTCCCCCCGGGTGATCACTTAAAAATCCCCCCCCCAGGTTGCTTGTTCATGACGCGCGTGAGCGCTCCGTTCGATGATGCGGTCGTGAGACCGCCTCCTTT
>JBDTRY010000087.1:0-14000 GCA_039931435.1 Acidobacteriota bacterium
TTTCAGGAAGCTCAGGCAGATTTCGGATGATCAGATCCGGCTCTCCGACGCCGGGGACACGCGCGCTTCGACGGCGCGGATGCTCGAGGCTGCGCAGCAGCGCCGTTCCGCTTTCGATTACGCCGGAACGTTTGCCGACCTGGAAGCAGCGAGGAGGGGCGAAGCCCTGCGAACGTTCGATAACCTGCGCCTCGGGCTGACCCTCATTCTGATCGCCGGTGCCCTGCTCATTCTGATCATCGGCACGCTAGGCGTGCTGCGTTTCGAACGCGGGCTCCATTCCAGAGTCAACCAGCAGATTCAGAAGACCCAGACCATCATCTCCGGGATGGCGGATGGGGTGATGCTGGTCGATGAGCATGCGGAGGTCGAGTTCATCAATCCGGCGGGCGAGCGGCTCCTCGGTGACGCCACGATCCGTGTCCCGCTGGAGAAGCAGGCTGAGGTCTACGGCTTCTTCAACGCCGAGGGCCGGCGCATGACTGTGGAGGAGATTCCGGCGGCCAAGGCTCTGGCCACGGGGAAGCCCGTGAAGGATGTCATGGTCGTGGTGGACCGTGGCGCTGGCCGGCGCCTCGATCTTTCCATGAACGCCGTTCCCATCCGCGAAGCTGGCAGCCCCTCCGGAGTCATCGTCACCTTCCGTGACGTTACCGAGCGGCGCAGACTCGAGGCGGAGATGCAGCTTCAGGCGGAGAGATCCCAAATTCTCGCTGATGCCGGCGCATTCTTCTCGAGCAACATCGATCCACAGTGGGTGAACCAGGCCATCGCTGAGAGAGTCGCGGAGATTCTCGGAGACTGGTCTGCGGTCATCCTCAGGAATCCCGGCTCTTCGCAATTGGAAGTTGCCGCGATCTATCACCGGGACATGGCCTCTCTGGGCCTGGCCTGGTCCTATATCTACCGTCAGCCGCTCGTTTTCGGCGAAGGAACGATCGGGCAGGTCATCAGCAGCGGCTTTCCGTCACTGACCTCCAATCTGGAGAGCGCCCCGGCCACGCAATCGACGACGTATCACGTCTCTCACATGAAGCCGGCCTCCCTGCTCGTCCTTCCGCTTCGTACCCGCCGCGAAGTCATTGGCGCCCTGGTCATCGCCGCCACCGATCCCGAGCACCAGATGACGGATCAGAAACTTCCGCTGGCCGAGCTTCTCGCTGAACGAGCCGCGCTGGCGATCGAAAACGCCGATCTGTATACCGAGCAGGTGGAGGCCAGACGAAAGCTCGAAGACCTGTCGCGGTTGAAGGACGAGTTTCTCTCGATCGCCTCCCACGAACTGCGCACGCCGGTCACTTCCATCAAGGGGTATACGCAGCTTGCCCGGACCCTCATCAACGAGAACGACCTCAAGACGGCCGAAGAATATCTGGTGGTAGCCCTCGACCAGATCGACCGGATGTCCCGTCTCATCCTCGAGCTTCTGGACGTGTCCCGGATAGAGACCGGGCGCCTCGACATCCGTCGGGAACGCCTTCCCTGGTCGAAGTTCGTACGTGAGATCGTCAAGCACCACCACACCTATGCCGGAACTCGTCTCTTTCACATCAGTGCCGTGGAGAGCGACGTCGTCGTCGAGGGCGACCGGGACCGGCTCGAGCAGGTCCTGGCCAATCTGCTGGACAACGCCGTGAAGTACTCGCCTGATGGAACGGATATCTCGGTGAAAGTTCGCACCGAACCGGACCGCGTCATTACCGCCATCAGCGATCAGGGGATGGGCATTCCTCCTGACGAGATCGGCCAGATATTCGAACGCTTCCACCGCGGCCGTCAGGTCTCTTCGACTAACTACGGGGGTCTCGGTCTCGGTCTTTACATTTCAAAGCAGATTGTGGAGCGACACGGCGGAACCATCTGGGTGGAGAGCCGCGAGGGTGCGGGAACCACTTTTTACTTCTCGCTCCCGTTTCAGGCCAACGAGCTGGTTGCAACCGGCTGAGAGGCCACGGTCTCCTGCCTGGCGATCCCCTCGATCGCTTCCAGTGCCAGCGCCACCTGCCGCTCTCGACGGGCTTCCTTCTTCCGGATCTCCCCGGCCTTGTTTTCGATCAGGGCCCAGCTCACGTTGGAAGGTTGATACCGTTCGGGTGAAGACTCCGAGACATGCCGGCCGAGCGCTCCGAGCGCCGTGTGGTAGGGGAGTGGTTCCGCCGACCCTGCTTTGGAAATGGTGTCGATGTAGCGGCTGATCAGGAGTCCGGTTGCTGCGGATTCAACGTAGCCTTCCACGCCTGTGATCTGTCCCGCAAAAAAGATCGTGGGATGGATCCGGCACTGAAACGTGGACGTGAGATGCCTCGGGCCGTTGATGAACGTGTTGCGATGCATGGAACCCCATCGCGCCACTGAGCAGTTTTCCAGACCGGGAATCATCCGCAGTACCTCTTTCTGCGAACCGATCTTCATCTTTGTCTGGAAGCCGACGAGGTTGAAGAACTCATCGGACAGATCTTCCTTGCGAAGCTGCACCACCGCCCATGGACGCTCGCCAGTCTCTGGATGCTCCAGTCCCACCGGCTTCATCGGTCCGAATCGAAGAGTGTCGATGCCGCGCGAGGCGATCTCCTCGATGGGCAGGCACCCTTCGAAGTGGGCAGCCTTCTCGAAATCATGCAGCGGATACAATTCGGCGGAAAGCAACGCGTTGACCAAGGCTTCGTACTGGGAACGATCCATCGCCGCATTGAGGTAGTCAGCACTGGCCCCCTTGTCGTACCGCGATTTCCAGTAGACCTTCGAGAGATCCAGGGAGTCGGCGGAGACGATCGGGGCGATGGCGTCGTAGAAATAGAGCCCGTCGCGTCCGAGAAGGTTGTTGATTTCCTCGAAGAGGGCACTGCTGGTAAGAGGTCCGGTGGCGACGACCAGAAAGTCATGGTCGCGGTGTGCCAGCGAGGTCACCTCTTCGCGAACGACACTGATGTTTGGATGGCTGCTGACCGACTCGGTGAGTTTCTCAGCGAAACGCTCGCGGTCGACGGCAAATGCATCTCCTGCCGGAAGTCTGGCCTCATTGCCGCTGCGAATCACCACGGAGCCCAGCAGAGCCATCTCTGCTTTCAGAAGGCCAACGGCGTTCGTTATGGAGGAGGAGCGGAAGGAATTCGAGCAGACGAGTTCGCCCAGCCGGCCCGTCTGATGGGCTTCGGTACTGCGCTCCGGCCGCATCTCGTGCAGGGTCACGAAATGCCCACGGTCGGCGAGACCGACTGCGCATTCGCATCCGGCCAGGCCTCCGCCGATGATCTTGATCCGGGCCACTGCGCGCTTCAGTTTTCCTGACTGGCGGTGAACTGCTCAGTCGGCTCCACCCGGATCTCCCCATACTTCTCCTCGAAGGTAGCGAGGTTCTGAGCCAGAGCGTGCAGCAGCTGTTTCGTGTGCAGGGGCGTCATGATGACCCGGCTGTAGACCTTCACTTCTGGTCGTCCGGGCATGATCCTTCCGAGGTCGATGATGAATTCCGAGGGTGAGTGAATGATGTTGGCGAAGTTGACGAATTCTCCCTGCGCCGTTTTCTCATCGAGAACGATATTGATTGTCTGCTGCTGCGGTGAGTCTTCCACGGGCGCTCCTGTTCGTGATCGAGATCGGGCCGGAAGGCCTTCGGTCGGATTGATCGGCGGCGAAGAGCTGCCGCCGCGGGGTGGATTGGTCGGGCAGGGGGGATTTGAACCCCCGACCACCTGAACCCCATTCAGGTACGCTACCAGGCTGCGCTACTGCCCGACACTCGGTCGCGAGACCGGCAATGCTACCACGCTTCGTTTCAAGCTACGGACGCGAACCCGCTCCCGTTCCCGGGTCTTGTGACGCCCTGTGCAACAGAGGAGCCGGCTGAAAATTCTGTCTCGAAAAGCCGCTTGCTCAGGCCCGGCGGGTCGATGTCACCTTCCGGCGGGAGGGCCGTTTGGTCGGGCGGTAGAGCAGGGCCGCGGCCGGTGCCCAGAGCAGCACGTACTTGCGGATATCGATGTTGCGGCGGCTGGGCACGAGAGTGATCTCTTCGATCTGCTGCGCTTTTTCGCTGGTCTTTTCCTTCACCGCTTCCAGCTCACGATCCCAGGAGCGTTTGATCGTGGAAATCTCGTCGAGATAATCGCCTTCCCGCGGTGAGCTGGCCACCCCGCGGCGCTTGCTCTTCTTGCCGCTGGTGATGTCGTACAGAGTCTGACCCCAGGCGATGTTCACTTCATTGTGAGATTCGTCGGGGGGAGCATCCAGCTCATCGATTTCCCTCTGTTCCCGGTCTTCCTTCTGGATCATCTGATCGATGCGCCGCCGGAAAGTTCGCTCCAGCCGATCCGTTTCCGTGGTGAGCTCCTTGATCGACTCGTCCATGCAGCGCTGGATGAACTCATCCTTCGTCTCGCCAGGCTCCGAATACATCTCCAGTTCCGGGTTGTGGAGCAAGGTCAGACGCTCGCTGTCCTTCAGATACTGGCGAAAACTTTCAACCCCTTCGAAGGTGATGGAGCGGAGCACGTCGCTCTCCGGCCGGATGCTGAACTCCCGCTCCGCATCGGGGATGGCCGTTACCTGAAGCTTCTCCGGATTCGTGGTGATTGAGTTTTCCCACTCCACCCTCTGTTCGCGTTCATTGATCGGGGCGATAAGTGAGCGCGCTACGGTGACATTGGTCCCATGTCGTGCGTCGCGAAAAGCGATGGCGCCCTCCACCAGCGCGTAGGGCTGGTAGTTTCCTGAAGCGCGGGAGACCAGATAGTGCTGTTCGATCGGTTCGCCACGAGGGCGGGCCGGCTTTTCGGTGAAACTGAACGTTACCTGCTTCTGGGGGTCGTTCACGACATCCAGCCCGTAGGGAACCGGAATGGCGTCGAGCGTCCGACCCGGGACCGAGCGAAGCGTCTCGATGATTTTTTTCCTGCGGTCGGCCGGGGTCAGAAAGACGATGCAACCTCCTCCCCCCGCTCCGCAGACTTTTGCACCCCAGGCTCCCGCCTGAAGAGCGCTGTTCACTGCTAGATCGATTTCCGGCGTAGAGACTCCGTCGACCAGTCGCTTGCGGGCTTCCCACTCCTGCTGCAGTGCTTTTCCGGCGCCGGGCAGATCTCCCGCCTGGAGCGTGCGCTCCATCTCTTCGGATATCTCGGAGATCTGGCGAAGGCAGTCGAAGACTTTCTGATCGCCGTCGATATGGCGCTTGAAGATCTCCCAGTTGTTCGTGCCGGAGAAATGCGCAACTTCGCTGTAGTGGAGAATGAAATGCTGTGAGAGCTCCGGGAGACTCAAACGCAGCGGAACCCTGGTCACGGCACCCGGCATCAGGCGCAGTGAGGCCAGTCCTCCGTACACCGGCGGATAGTAGTCCTGAACCCCCGCGGGGGACTTGAGCAGCCGGGTCTCGAGATCGCGAACGAGGGCGATGAGCTGATCACCCTCCACCGGATCGTCGGCAATGTCGGAAAGCGCGCGGACCAGGGCGATGGCCATCGCCGATGATCCACCGAGCCCGGACCCACGCGGGACGTCCGTTCGTGTGGTGATTTTCAGTCCAGTGAGCTTGAAGTGCTCGACCGCTCTTGCAATCAGCGAGGCATGAGGATCCTGGAGAAGCTCGCCGATGGTGTCGTAGTGGCGCTGGTACTGCGCGTCCTCGAGGCGAAGCTCAATCCCCGATTCATTGGTCCGGCTGACTTCGCACTCGGCGTGGAACGAGATGGCCACGTTGACCGTCCTCGAGGCCGGGTGAAAAAGATAAAGCGGCCAGAGGTCGAGAGTACCGCCGGCCAGATCGGCGCGGACTGGTACGCGGGTCGTGACTGTCTTCATGGGGCCGGTGTTTCGGAATGAGGCATGGTGCCGGAGGCGATCTGTTGCGCTTTCTCTTCCAGCCGAGTGCAGGCCTGTGCTACGGCTGTCCGGAAGTAGCGCAACGAGGCTCCACGCAGCGGATCAGGAGTGATGGACCTGAGCGACAGCGGATTGAGCCAATTGCCCGCATCCTTGACACGGTAGTCCAGGTGCGGTCCGGTTGCCAGACCGGTGGCACCCACGTAGCCAATCACGTCACCCTGCTGGACGCGCTGACCCGGCTTCAAGCCGGAGCGGAATCGTGAGAGGTGCAGGTACCAGGTTTCCAGCCGGGAGTTGTGTCGAATGCGGATGTAATTTCCCTCTCCTCGGTCGTAGCCGGTGAAGCTCACCACGCCATCCGCCGTGGACATGACCGGGGTGCCGACAGGAGCACCGTAGTCCACTCCATGATGAGGGCGGAAGATCTTCAGGATCGGGTGGAAGCGATGCTGGCTGAACCCCGATGTAATTCGCGTGAATTTGAGCGGGGCTTTCAGGAACTGCTTCTTCACCGGCGTACCGCCGCGGGTGTAGTAACCGCCGCTGCCATCCGGCTGTTCATAGCGAAATGCTTCGTACACTTCACCCTTGTGTGTGAACTGAGCGGCCAGAATCGGACCGTAGCCGACGGCGTCATCACCTGAGAATCGCTGGCGGACGATCATGCTGAACGAGTCCCCTCGCTGCAGTGCGAAGAAGTCGACGTCCCACTGAAAAACGTCCACGAGGCTCTGCACCAGCTCCGGGCTCTCTCCCGCCGCGCGAACGGCGTCGTACAGGGAGCTTTCGATCCGCGCCGCGACGGCGCGTTCCTCGGTATGCGTCGGTGCCTCGTTGCTCGACACTTCGAAGGCGTCCCCGGCGCGGCGGGCGCTGACTTCGCCCCATCCCACGATCTTCATGGAGACGGCTGCCACTTCTCCCCGGTCGTCGTAATGAAATCGGATGACGCTTCCGAGCCGCAGCCGGCGAGGATCGACAACCTTGCCGAAGTCCTGGACGATGGCGTACGACTGAGCGGGTGAGAGCCCGCCGGCCGCGAAGACCTCGCCGAGAGTATCCCCGGAGTGGATCGGGTAGTACATGACATGCCCAGGGAGAGGACTGCTCGGCGCCGGAGCGGCTGTGAATGTCAGTGCCGGCAGTGGGGGTGGCGCAGCCTGAAGACGCGTCGCCGCATCGGGGCGGGAGGAATCGACGGTAGCGAAGATCAGTGGAATGGTCAGAGGTACGACCGCGAAATACAACCGCGGCGCCCGCACCATCCCCCCCAATCGTTCGCCCCAGGCGAGCAGTTTTTTCATCCTCGTTGCTTGGTGACCGGAACCGTGAACCAGGCCGATCTTAGCAGGGGCCCGAACCGAACCGCAAGGTGACCTATTGATCGACCGGCTCCATGGAAAGATCGGTGACCGGATTCTGGTCGATCGTACCCTTGATATTGTCGACCCTCCGGTATGTGGCCGGAACCTGAAACATGACCGGCGAGATGACCGGCAGGGCCTGAACGCTGGTGACGACCATCTCCGATGTCTGCTTCCGGGTGGGGCTCAACCTCAGCTCCGATTTGCGGCCTTTCACAGCCTCGGATGTCGTGGAAATGGTGATCAACTGGCGGAGAGGTAACCCTTTGACGTCGGCGGTTTCGGCGTCCAGGACCTTATCGAGGTTGGCGTTTCCTGTTTTCGGTGCGCCGGTCAGCAGGAAGGTGGCGCCCACATCACCGAAAGCGGTAGTGACCCACTTTTCGATTACGGTCTCGACGCCCTGCGTGAGAGGAATCGTTCCAAAAAGTACCGTGATGTCGTACGTGGCGATCATCCGGTAGTGCTCGGTCGGAAGACCGGCGATTACGGGGTGGTCTCCCAGTTTTTCGAATTTGCTCTTCAGGTTATTGATCGTGATGGGGCTCGAGCCCAGCGCCCCTGCGGAGCCGGCCACATCTACCATGGAATAGGTCTTGTCCGTGGGATTGACGATGTACAGCTTCTGCGCTCCACCAGAGGTGATCATGTAGGAGCCGGGACCGTAGGCGGACCCGGAGACGAAGTCGACGCGGCTCTGATCGCCGTCGATGATCGCTTTTCCCTGCACATCCGTTGGCGGCATTGTCTGAAAGTCGGAGCGCGTGGTCTGCCGGAACTCATAACGGACCGCGGCGAACAATCCCGGGCTGCTCAGGACTAAAGCGAGGACGCAGAGGAGTCTTTTCATCATGGTAATCCTTCTCTTATTTATAGCAAGTATAGCTGATAATCCTGCCGTGGTCCCCGGAACGCCGCTGTCGACGCTCGCCGGGCTGCCTTGACCCAACCCCTGGGATGTTGAAATTTGAAATTTTCGCCCGAGCGCTTCGCGTTGCCCCGGCCATGTCACCTTCACGACTTACCGCCTTTCTCCTGACCGCCACGCTGGCCACCGCCTCGTTTGCCGCGTCCGGCCCGAAGGGCGTGACCCTCGACACTGTGATCAGGAAGGTTGCGGAAAAGCAGAAAAGCACCAGGACCCTGCAGGCCGATTTTCGTCAGGAGAAGACCCTGGGAATGCTGGCCAGGCCAGAGGTTTCCAGCGGAACGTTCCTCTACAGCAGCCCGAACAGCGTGCTCTGGACCTATGACCAGCCAAAACCGGTAGTCATGGTCATCGCCAACGGCTGGCTCACGACCTACTATCCGGAGTTGAAGAAGGCCGAGAAGGTCGAGGTCAAGCGCTACGAAGACCGCATCTTCAAATACCTCGGGGCCAGCGGCGCCATCGACGAGCTTGGAAAGTACTTCAACTTCAGATTCGTCGATGCGAAGAGTGACCCCTTTCTGCGGCTCGATCTCGACCCGAAGACGCAGGCCATCGCCCGGCGGGTCAAGCACCTCACAATCTGGATCGACCGTCAGTCCTACCTGACCACGAAGTTCGAATATGTGGAGGGTGATGGCGACGTGACCCGCTACGAATTTTCGAATCTGCGGATCAACAGCCCGGTTCCGGCGGCGAAGTTCACTCTGCAGCTTCCTCCGAGCGTGAAAATCGAACAGATGCGCCTGAATTGACCGTTGCAGGCCCCGCAACGACGCACGTTGCGCCCTGGAAGCGGCACAAGCGTGGAAGATCGCCGGGCGGGATCATGGATAGCGCGCGATGAGTTCTGAGCCGTCGGAGAGTCCCGGCATCGATGACAGTAAGGCGGCTGCTCGCCTGCAGTTCTCGATGCTCTCCCAGGACGGGGACGCCCGCCGGGGCGCGATCGTGACGAAACGCGGAACCATCGAGACCCCTGTCTTCATGCCCGTTGGGACCCTGGCTGCCGTCAAGTCTCTGACCGTCGATCAGCTGCGGGAGCTCGCTCCTGAAATCATCCTCTGCAATACCTATCACCTCATGCTCCGTCCGGGTGTCGAGCTGATCGAAAAGCTCGGAGGCGTGCACCGGTTCATGTCCTGGGAGGGCCCGATTCTGTCCGACTCAGGCGGATTCCAGGTCTTCTCGCTGGCCTCCATACGCAAGATCCGGGAAGAAGGGGTGGAGTTCAGAAGCCACATCGACGGCAGCGCGCACTTTCTTTCGCCGGAAATATCGATCGACATCCAGTGCCGCATGGGTGTGGACATAGCCATGGCCTTTGACGAGTGCCCGGAAGCCGGGCTGACTCACTCCGAGGTGGAGAAGTCGATGGAGCTCACGCACCGCTGGGCCCGGCGTTCGTACGAGGCGCTCCGGGGTCCGACGGCGCTGTTCGGAATCGTGCAGGGCGGAACCTTTTCAGATCTCCGCAGGCGCAGTGTAGAAACGGTCTGTGAAATCCCTTTTGACGGTTTTGCCATCGGAGGGCTTTCAGTCGGCGAATCGAAGCCGGCAATGCTCGAGACCGCTCGGGAAACCGCCGCCCTCCTTCCGTCGGGATCTCCCCGCTATCTCATGGGGGTGGGGACGCCGGAAGATCTCATCGAGGGCGTAGCTGCCGGGATCGACATGTTCGATTGCGTGATGCCTACGCGGAATGCCCGTAACGGGTCCCTTTTCACGAGCGAGGGACGCATTTCCATCAAGAACGCCCGTTTCCGGGACGACCCCGGGCCGATCGATCCGGCCTGCGGCTGCCCGGCCTGCCGTTCGGTTTCCCGGGCCTATCTCCGGCACCTTTTCGTAACCGGCGAGGTCGCCTCAGCCGTCTACAGCACCATCCATAACCTCTGGTTTTATCTTGACTTGATGAGGCGGATCAGACATTCTGTCGCGTCCAATTCCTTCGGGGCCTTCCGCCAGAATTTCCTGTCGCATTACGCCCATGGAAACGAGAGTCCTGAGCGACTCTCGGCAGAAGACGACCTGAGTTGAATCTCCAATCCAGAAGGTCCAGATGACTGCATTCGCTGTGCTCCAGAGTGCCACGATCATGGCCGTGATCGTCCAGGTTTTGCCGATCGCCGCGATCGTCCTTATTTTCTATTTTCTGGTCATTGCCCCTGCCAACAAGCAGCGCCGCCAGACTCAGGAAATGCTCTCCGCCCTGAAGAAGGGGGACCGGGTCCTTACCAGCGGCGGAATCTACGGCACCATTCAGGGGGTTGAGAGCGATGTTGTTCAATTGAAGATCGCCGAAAATGTCAAAGTCAAGCTCGCGCGGACGGCGATCACCAGCATCGTGAATACGGAATCATCCGGCGAGTAGCTCGCCCTGAGGAGAATCGTTTGCGCACCAACATGATGTGGAGAATTCTGTTGATCGTGGCCATCGTGGTCATCTTCACGTACGCCATCATTCCTACGAAGGCCAACCCGGAACCAATCCGTCGCGGACTGGACCTCAAGGGCGGAACGCACCTGGTGATGGAAGTGAACACCAACGAAGCGGTGAGCGCCGAAGTGGACCAGTCCATCGAGGCCATGAAGGGACAGGTGACGAAAGTCTCCCTGCCTCAGCCGGTGATGAAGCGAACCAGCGCCACGTCGTTCGTCCTCACGCCACCGGCGGGTGTAAGCACCGCGGATTACGAGAAGCTCGGACACGACTGGCTTGGAAGCTTTGACGCTGCCTCTGCCGACACCGGTCTGACGTTCACCATGAAAGACACCGCAGCGAACGAGCTGCGCGACCAGACCGTCATTCATGCCATCGAAACGATTCGCAACCGCATCGACGCCCTCGGAGTGACCGAGCCCATCATCGCTCGCGAGGGTGGCCTGCGCGGCGATCGCATCGTCATTCAGTTGCCGGGCGTCGACGATCCCGCCCGTGTGAAAGAGATCATCAAGACCACCGCCCTTCTTCAGTTCCGGATCGTGGAGGGAAGCGGCACCGATCCCAACAGCATCACCCTCCCCGCCGGTGTCACAAAAGAGGACGTGGACATCCTTCAGGGAGTGAAGACCGACGAGTTCGGCCGCGCTTCCGGCGTTGAGTACTACGCCGTTCGCAAGTCGGTGCCGGTCACGGGACAGGACCTCAAGTCCGCCCGGGTGCAGAAGGGCAATCTCGGTTCGCCCGTGATCGGGTTCACCATGACTCCGGACGGCGGCCGCAAATTCGGAGCGCTGACCGGCGCAAACATCAAGCGCCAGCTGGCCATCGTTCTCGACAACCGTATTCAGTCCGCACCGGTGATCAATTCCCAGATCGAGGATTCGGGGGTGATCGAGGGAAGTTTCACCGCGCAGTCCGCGGCCGATCTGGCCCTGATTCTTCGCAGCGGTTCCCTCCCCGCCTCGCTGACGACGCTGGAAGAGCGTACCGTCGGACCGTCGCTCGGACGCGATTCCATCCGCCAGGGACTGACCGCTTCGGTAATCGGTTTCTCGCTCGTTCTCATCATGATGTTCGGTTTCTACCGCGGTGCCGGCCTGAACGCCATTCTGGCCCTCATCCTGAACGTGCTCATTCTCCTGGGGATGATGTCGTATTTTCACGCCACGCTGACCCTGCCCGGGATCGCCGGAATCGTACTCACGCTGGGGATGGCTGTGGATTCGAACGTCCTGGTCTTCGAGCGCATACGTGAGGAACTGCGTGACGGCAAGCCTGTGCGCGGGGCCATCGAGTCAGGATTCTCCCGGGCCTTCGGCACGGTCATCGACACACACATGACCACGATCATTGCCGCCCTGTTCCTGTTCCAGTTCGGGACCGGGCCGGTAAAGGGATTCGCCGTGACGCTGCTCATCGGTCTGGCCGCGTCGCTCTATACGGCTTTCTTTGTTTCCCGCGTCATCTTCGATTTCGTCTACAAGCCGACCGACCGTCCGAAGACCATCAGTATCTGAGGACGAGGAGAAACCATGCAGATATTCGTCAACAGCAAATATGACTTCGTGCGATGGCGCCTTTACGCCGTCGCCTTCTCCGTAATCTTCATCCTCGTCGGCTTTTCGCTCTTCGCCATGCGCGGAATCAACCTCGGGATCGATTTCGCCGGCGGCGCGAACATCGTCCTCAAATTCCAGGATGAGATTTCTCCCGGCCAGATCCGTTCCCTGCTTCCCGACGCCGTTATCCAGCAGTATGGAAAGACTGCCGACCAGGCCTTTCTCATCCGTCTCCCGAAGTCGGCCCGCGAAGAGGATTACGCCGGAAACATCGTGGCCCGTCTTCATACCGCTCTGAACCCGAACACGGGCGACAAGCTCGATCTCAACTTTCACGGACGCGATGCTCTTGCCGACCTCCTCAAGGCCGACGATCCCGACCATAAGGGAACGAATATCGATGCCCAGACCTACTACGCGGACGTAGCCCAGAACGTCATCAGCAAACGCTCTGAGGTGGGGATCTTTCACAACGTGAACGAGGTCACTTCAGCGCCGGGAGTCACGGCCAGCATCGCTTCCGATCTTTCCCGAAGAACGTACCTCGGCAGATTCAACGTCCTCAATCAGGAGACCGTCGGTCCTCAGGTCGGTCGCGAACTTCAGCGCAAAGCGCTGCTGGCCGTCGTGCTTGCAGCCCTGGCCATGGGCGTTTACATCACCATCCGCTTCGATCTCAAGTTCGGCGTTTCGGCCATCGTCTGCATCATTCATGACGTCCTGGTGTCGTTCGCGTTTCTCTTCATGCTCAACGCTGAATTCGATCTCAATGTCGTGGCTGCTCTTTTGCTGATTGTCGGTTACTCGATCAATGACACCGTCGTGCTCTTCGATCGCGTCCGTGAAAACCAGAAGAAGACCCGAGCACGGCAGGACTTCAAGGCCCAGCTCAACCTGGCCATGAACCAGACGCTTTCACGAACTGTCCTGACCAGTCTCTCCACGGCGCTCGTCCTCTTCGCCCTGGTGTTGTTCGGCGGCCGGGTCATTCACACTTTCGCCATGATTCTTCTCGTCGGCGTGATGGCCGGTACATATTCGACCGTGACTATCGTTCCGGCCATGGCCCTGGCCTGGGATCGCGTTGCCGGCGGCAAGAGTCCCGTGAAACGCGCCACCGTAGAGAGCACCCGCCCGACACAGCCAGCCCCCGTGCCCAAAACGACGGCCAAGCGCGCCAAAGGGTAGGCAGCGCAAAATTCCTCCGGGCCGCGGAACGCTTGTCATCCTTGAGGGAGCGTAGCGACCGAAGGATCTCGTCAACGGAAATCGTGCTCTTTATCGCAGTGGCAACCGGGAAGATCGAAGAGATCCTTCGCTCGACGCTTCAGGATGACACGCCGTGGAAGTCGGGTCATTTCTGCGACGCCGGCGCCTGCGCTGTTCCCCCGCTCAGAGATGACGGGCTTCGCTCGACACTTCGACGCCCACGTTACGCGCTCTCGTCGCGGCCGTGAGCTTTGTGGAACGCCCCCCGGCACCATCATTTCGGCGTGATAAACTTCGCACCCGACCTCACCGCAGGAGTTGCCGCGCATGAAGAAATCAAAGCGGGACGAGGCACTCGAGTACCACGCCGAGCCCCGCCCAGGAAAAATCGAAGTAGTTCCCACCAAACCCACCGCCACGCAGCAGGACCTGGCCCTGGCCTATACGCCCGGCGTGGCCGTGCCCTGTCTGGAAATCGCTGCCAATCCCACCGACGTCTATCGCTACACGAACAAGGGCAACCTCGTGGCCGTGATCACCAACGGCACCGCCGTGCTCGGCCTCGGAGCGATCGGACCCGCGGCAAGCAAGCCGGTCATGGAAGGCAAAGCTGTCCTCTTCAAGCGCTTTGCCGATCTCGACGTCTTCGATCTCGAACTGGACACCAGGGA
>JBDTRY010000088.1:0-13832 GCA_039931435.1 Acidobacteriota bacterium
AGATCCTTCGCTCGACGCTTCAGGATGACACGCCGTGGTGGTCGTGTCAGTCCTGAGGTCCCGGCGCGTTCAACCTGCCAGGCGTCGCCTGGCCATCGTCAGACCGGCTTCGTTGCCGAGAAGCGTGAGGACGTCATTCTTTTCCAGTTTTGTGGAACCAACAGGCAGCTCCATCGTCGCTCCGCGCCGGAGGGCGACGACCACCACATCGGCAAGCGAAAGGTCGCGGAGTGTTTTTCCGGCGCTGGCAGGCGAGCTGACACGAACCTCGGCGAGTTGCTGCCCCGAGGTCTCCGAGGCCAGGAGGCGGAAGAGACTGGGACGCAGAACCATGTTGCTGAGAATGGCCGCGGCCGCCCTGCTCGGACTCATCGTTTCGATGTCCGCCGCTTCGAACGCCGGAAGGTTGGACGAGGAGTTCGTTCGCGCCACCAGGCGAGGCACGTCGAAGGCCGCGCGCGCGTTCTGGCAAACGAGTAGGTTCACCTTGTCGCTCGAAGTGGCGGCGATGAGGATCTTGGCGTTCTCCGCGCCGGCCTTCCTGAGAACGGCCCTGTCCGTGGCGTCGGCGCACAGCACTGTCACTCCCCGGATCCCCTTGGCGAGCATGCACTCGTTTTCGTCGCTGTCGATGATGGAGACACTCTCGCCTGCCGCCGTAATGTCGGCGGCCAGTAATCGCGCCGTTTCGTCGGCGCCCACGATGATCGTGTGCTGCGGCATCACTCTGAATTTCCTCGCCAGCCACCCGGCAGCGCTACCCTCGATGATCACCGTAGCCAGGACTACTCCGAAGACCAGGGCCTCCAACCCCCTGCCCTGGGGAAACCCGGCGTCGATCATGCGGAAGCCGAAGAAGGTACCGATGGAGGCGGCCACTACGCCCCTCGGACCGAGCAGGGAAATGAACCACTTCTCGTTCGTTCGCAGTTCCGATCCGGCCGTCGCCAGAAACACACGCGCGGGCCGGACCACGACCATGATCGACAGTATCACGGCCGCGCCGCCCCATCCCAGTGCGGCCAGATCGGACGGCTGCAGACTGGCTGCAAGGAGAATGAACACCGCGGAAATGGAGATGGAAGCGAGATCCCCTTTGAACTCTTCCACCTGTTCCTTGTGCGGAATGGGAAGTGAACCGATGAAGATTCCGGCCACCGCTGCAGCCAGCACTCCGGACTCGTGAAACAGCACCTCGGCGCTGGTATAGGCCACGAGCGCCGCGCCGAGAATGGCCAGCCGGGCGAACTTCGTGGGCAGCAGCCGCAACTTCCCCGCGCTAAGCCAGACCACGCCGGCCACCGATGCCCCGATGGCGAGGCCTGAGGCCAGCGAACTGACAGCCAGCGGTAAGGCTTGCGACCATCCTCCCGCGGAGGTCACGGCGGAAAAAATGAGCGCCGCCAGAATGACCCCGAGAGGATCGGCGATCACTGACTCACTCTCCAGCGTGGCACGAACGCGCTGATTGACGGCCACCCGCTGCAGGATCGGTGTGACTACCGTGGGACCGGTCACCGAGACGATGGCGCCGAAGAGAAAGCAGACCTCCCAGGGCCAGTCCAGAAAGAACTTCACCGCTCCGCCGGCCAGGATTGTGGTGATGATCAGACCGACGGTCACCAGCCCGAGGACGGCGCGGCTGGTGTTGCGGATTGCGGAGAGATCGAGAAGCAGGCCACCCTCAAAGATGCACACGGCAACTGCAGCGCGGATGATCACCTGCAAACCCACCCCGAGGATTCCTGGTACGACCAGACCGAGAAGGGAGGGGCCACAGATGATGCCTGCGAGCAGCAAGGGCGCCACAGCCGGCATTCGCATACGGTCCGCAAGGATCTGCGCCGAAGTCCCGATGACCAGAACGATCACGAGAGTGGCCAGAATGGCCAGAGGCCGGTTCTGGCTCTGCAATCCCATTAAGAGGGAGGCGAACATGCGAGGGGAAGATACTACGGGAACTCCGGCGGAGACGGTTTCAAAAATAATGTAACGAAAAGGAGGCGGGGAGCGCTCAGACGGTTCGTACTACGACCATGGTCTGGTCGTCATACTGCGGAGCGTCTCCGACGAACCCGTCCACCGCCATGACGATGGCGCGCCGGAGGTCGCGGCTGGGAAGCGCCGCCGAACCGCGCAGAAGTTCCTCCAGCCGATCATTGCCGAATTCTTCTGAGGCCGTATTTTCAGCCTCCGTGATTCCGTCGCTGTAAGCCAGAAGAAGAGACCCCACCGGAAAAGGACGCGTCTGGGCACGATAGACAGTCTGCGGGAGAATCCCGATCGGCAGCCCGTGCGAAGAGAGCGGCACGATGGTTTCTTCATGAACGACGTAAGCCGGATTGTGCCCGGCATTCACGAACTGAACGACGCCGGCCTGGCGATCGATCGTGCAGAGAATCATGGTGATGAATTTGTTCTCCGCCGACCAGTGATGGATATGCCGGTTCAGTTCCGTGGCGATATCCCCGAGCGAGCGCCCTTCGGCAACGAGCAGTTGAAAGGCGGCGTGCAGAGCGGAAACGAGAACCGCTGCCGGCACGGACTTTCCGGAGACATCCGCAACGCAGAACGTGAGTGCGCCCTCCCCTTCGAAGAAGGCATGATAATCACCGCCGAGCTGCCGCGCCGGACGCGAGAACGCTTCGACGTCGTATCCGTCGACAACCGGAAGAGTTCGAGGAAGGATGTCGCGCTGGATGGTGGCCGCAAGCTCCAACTCGCGCTCCATGGCGTGCTTCAGCAACGCTTCCTGGTGCAGGCGGGCGTTCTCGAGGGCGATTGCCACCTGACTGGCAAAGAGTGAGAGAACCCGGAGGTCGTTCTTCTCGAACGGTCCGACGCCGCCCTCACGCAACTCGCGATCTGCGGCTGCCAGGACGCCGATGACCTCCGTACCGCTCTTGATGGGCAGGGCAACGAACGTCTCACACTCGGGAAAGACGCAGTCAGCTCCGTTGTCGCGGAGGATCGGAGAGGAAAGCTCGACGAGCAGCCGGGTCTCCTCCATGTTCAGTTCCGCATCGAGGAACTCCGTCCTGACGTCTCCGAAAGAACGATGGAGCATGAAACGCCCCTCACGCTTCAGAAACAGTGCAGCGCGGCGAGCGTTCAGCAGGGAAATCGTGCGAGCGAGAATCTCATCCGCCAGATCGTCGAGATCGAGAGTGGAGGCGATGGAAAGCCCGATGTCGTAGAGGGACTCCAGCTCCCACAGCCTGTACTTGAGCTGAAAGTCGCCCTCGCGCAACTCGGACATCATCTTCTGCCCGAAGAAGAGTGTGGAGAGATAGATGGAGAGGGTGTCCAGCACCTCGAGCTCGGCATCGGCGGAGTTGGCCGATCCCGCTTGAACCAGGGCCACCACACCGTAGGCGTCGCGAAGATCACGGATGGGCACTATTGCCGTGGGTCGGGGCTGAAGGTGCTGCAGCCAGGGGGTACGATCGAAGAAATGGTGGTCGGTGCGCGAGTCGACGACGCTCTCGGGAATGGAGGCTTCGATGTCCGCTGGAGCAACGTAGGACTCGGTCCGTCCGCTGAGGCGCAGTGTCCCGCTTCGATGGGGATCCGTGAGATAGACCGCGCCGGCGTGGAACGACGTGTTGCGAATGATGGCCCGGAGAATCAGTTCGCCCTGCAGGGAGAGATTGGAATCACCGCGAGGGACGCTTCGGCCGACGTTCTGAAGGTCGCGAAGGAGCGTCGAGATCTGCTGGGCCGATTGCATGAGAATAGCCATCCAGGGTACGCCGGGCGATCACCGTCCGAGGGCGCGAGCCCTCGAACCAGCGCTCAGGGCATAGGCATCTGCTCGATGGCTACCTTCTCATCGACGTAGATTTTTGCGTATTGAGCGAGCCCCATGATCTGGAATGTTTTCTCGATGACCGGCGTGAGGTTGCAGAAGCCGAGCTGCCCTCCCTTGTCAATCATCTTCTCGATGATCTCGATGAGGATGCTGATTCCGATCGAGTTCACGATCTTGGTTTCGCGCAAGTTGAGCAGCAGCCTGGTCACGCCATCGTCCATGAGCTTGTAGGCGCAGGTGGCGATCTCCTCGCCACCGACATTGTTGATGTATCCGCGGGTGTAGAGCACGGCACCTTCGGTGCCCCGCCGGTCGATCGAAACTTTCAGTTCGTCAGTCATAAATACTCAATCGCCAATTCTCAATCGCCGAATTTGACCATATGCACGATCGTACCTTCGCCGCTGGATGCAATGTCCACCTCGTCCATGTGCGCTTCAATAATCTGCAGACCCCAGCCCCGCCGTTGGGGAGAACCGGTGCTCCGCGGCCGCTTTCGAGCCTCGGCATCGAATCCCTTGCCGTGGTCCGAAATCCAGATGTCGATTCGCAGGCGGCCATCCGGGGAGATGCCAGCGATGAATCTTAAATAGATGCGCTTGTCCGCGCAATACGCATGCTCGCGCGCATTGATGCAGGCCTCGATGATGGCATGCGCCATCTCATCGATTTTCTCGGCACCCATTCCGTATTGCCGGGCAAGATTTCCGGCTGCACGGGCAGCGGCAATCTCGATGTCCGGAACCATCGGAAGGGTCAGTTCGAGTTCTTTCTCGGCGGTGTCGCGCATGAAACCCAGCTCAGGAGCATCCTAGAACGAGAGAAAGATCGTCGCCGCCAGTTTGACCCACGAAGGAATGGCATGGAGCTGGTCGAGCGCCAGCAGTACTACGGCGTTCGCACCGAGCACGGTCGGCACTGCAAACGGAAATGATACGGCTGGAAGAATGCGGCTTCTGGCGGCGGCAGTCGTGTGGCTCATGAAAGTTCCCCCTGTCTGTTGTCCGGGACTTTCGAAGAGCAACCCCACTGCCATCAGTCAAACTGTCGGCGCCAGTCAATAGAAGCCTTTCTTCTGCAATAGTTTAGAGTCCACTGGTCGACTCATTTCCGAGAATCTCAGGTGTACCATTTCTCCACGCATCTGGCAAGCGCAGAAGGCTATCTTGGTCTAAGTGATTCAGATTTAGGGGCTTTCAATGTACGTTCCAGGAATCCTCAGGTGTAGCTTTCTGGGACTCATCCCTCCGCCGGTAGAGAGTCTTCCGGTCTACGCCCAGGATTCGTGCGGCGTGCGCCATGTTGCCGTTTGTAAACTCCAGAACTCGGGCAATGTAGCGCCGCTGCAGTTCCTTCAGCTCGGGCCAGTCCGACGGCAGGAGATCCGCGTCCTTCGGCGTATCCCCCTCCGAAATGAGAAGATCGCCGGAGTCGATGACCGGATCGACAGTCAGGGCCAGGGCTCCTTCGATGAGATTCTCCAGTTCGCGAACGTTCCCGGGGAACCCGTAGCGCATGATTTTCTGCAGCGCATCCTGGGCGATGCGCACGTTCTCCAGACCTTCGCGCTTCCCGTACTTATCCAGGAAGTAGCGAACGAGCATGGGAATGTCCTCCTTGCGCTCGCGAAGTGGCGGAAGAAGAATCTCCACGACTTTCATCCGGTAGTAGAGATCCTGTCGGAACTCTCCCTGCTCGATCATGGCCTCGAGATTCCGGTGTGTGGCCGCCAGGATACGCACGTCGACCGGCACACGGCGCCGGGCTCCGACCTTTTCGATCTCCCGCTCCTGCAGCACTCGGAGCAGCTTGGCCTGAAGTGTCAGAGGGATGTCCCCGACCTCGTCGAGGAAGACCGTGCCGCCGTTGGCACTTTCGAACTTTCCGGGGCGGGCCTCGACGCCGGTGGCGACTCCCCGCTCGATGCCGAAAAGCTCGGACTCGAGCAATGTCTCCGGAAGCGCGGCGCAGTTGATGGCCACGAAGGGCCTGTCCCTTCTCGGTGAATTTCCGTGAATGAGCCGGGCCACCATCTCCTTGCCCGTTCCCGACTCACCGCGAATGAGTACGCTGGCGTGGGAATCAGCGACGCGGGCCACGAGGTCGATGACGCGCTGCATGGATGGCGACTCGCCGATCATCAGACGGTCGCTGTATTCGCGCGACATGCGCCGCTTCAGCGAACGGTTCTCATCCTCGAGCGTTGCCCGGACCATGTTCAGCTTGTGGTAATTGCGTGTGTTCTCGATTGCGGCCGCACCGATGGCGGAGAGCGAATCGAGGAAACGAAGGTCGTCTTCCAGAAAGGTCTCGGCCGTTGCCCCACGTTCTTCCTTACCGACCACGGCGATCACTCCGATGATTGCCTCGCCGGCCACGAGTGGAGCGATCAGCAGCGCACCGCCCGATTGGCCGAGGAACGAAGGGACGGCCGTGGACAGAGGAGCGCGATCGAAGAGAACTCGACGGATGGTCGGCTCCGAAGCGGCACGCTCGGCCGAGATATCCTCGCTGAACCCGAACGTGGAAAGATTCTGAATCTGAAGGTCCTCGTCCAACGAAAAGACCAGGCCGAGCGTCGCGTCCAGTACGGCCACGGCGCGGTGCATGGACTCTTCGAGCAGTTCGCGCTCGGGGCGCAGGGTATTCAACGCGCGGCCAATGTCGTGCAGGGCCTCGAGCTGCAGGACTTTTCGCTTCAGTTCGAATGCGGAATGGGCCATCGAATCAGTCCCTGCCCATCGCTTGGCGGCACTCGCCCAGCAGGTAATCGCAGCTCCACTCCGAAAAGAAGGACGGCGAGATCGCGTAGATGGCAATCAGATCCGACGAGGCCTCGGTCCAGCGCTTCAGATGCATGCAGGAGCGCGCCAGGAAGTAGCGCGATTTCAGCGTCAGCGGATCCTTTTCGTCGCCAGTGACGATCGCCTGGAACAACGGGGCGGCCCGCGCGAAATCACCGCTCGTATAGGCGGACAGGGCCTCCCGGTAACGTTCCGTGAGGGAACGCTCCGCCTTCTCGACCGGTACTCCCGAGGCGGCGTCCTGAGCGGGGAACGGCGCAGGCGCCGCTGTCCGGGAAATGACACGACTATCAAGGCCTGTCATCCCCGAGCGAAGCGAGGGATCTTCAGCGCGCGTAACGATGGCCGGCCTTACACGAGCGGGAGATCCCTCCTCGCTTCGCTCGTTCGGGATGACATGACCGAGGAGGGCTCCTGTGAGCCTTTCATTGGAAGCGAAAGCGACGGCCGGGACGCTGAATGATAGCCATATCGCCATGACTTGACTCAGTGCCGACAAATATTTCCTCCAGGACCGATTCGAAGCGCCAACGCGCCAGGCTGCTCGTCCTTTATCATGATGAAGCAAACCCATCATCATGTCGAACTCCCACGAAGCTGCCGATCATTCCTCGATCCCCACGCTGCGTCTGGGCATCGTCGGTGGTGGCCGCGCGGCATGGGCGTTCGGATCCTCATGGAATGCCGTCCGCGGATCTCTTTCCGGATTCGTTCTGCGGCCCGAATCCATGAGCAGTCTTCCCGAATTGTTGAAGGCCCCACGCCTGGAAGCCGAGGAGCTCATGGCCACGAGCGATGTCGTTCTGCTCGCGGTCAGCGATACGGCCATCGAACAGGTCGGGGCCTCACTGTCCCCGCTCCTGAGGAATGACCTGGCGGTCTTTCACGCCAGCGGATCGCTGAGCAGCGAAGTTCTTCCCCTCACGCCGCGACGATTCTCCCTCCATCCTCTGCGAGCCTTGCCGCCGGCGGGCTCCAGGGTGTCACTCTCTGGAGCCTTGCTCGTGGCCGAGGGAAGCGACGAGGGTCTGGCCACAGCACACTCCCTGGCGGCGACGCTGCGAGGGAGAATGGCCACGATTCAGGCCGGACAGAAACCGGCGTATCACGCGGCGGCGGTGTTCGCCTCAAACTACGTGGCGGTGATGCTGGACATCGCTCGCCGCTTGATGAATGCCGAGGGGATCGATCTTCCGGGTCTGGAAAGTGAGCTTGGTGCCCTGGCCGAGAGTGCTATTGGCAACTGGGAGTCTCAGGGCGGGCCGGAACGCTTCACGGGACCCGCCTCTCGCGGCGATCTGCCAGTCCTGAAGCGTCATCTGGCAGCGTTGGGACCGTCGTCACCGCTCGGCAGGATCTACAGTGCCCTGGCCCGCGAGCTGATATCCGCGGAGAACCACTCGGAGGCGGGCAGCAGGGCCATGGATGATCTTCGTAAGTGGCTGAAAGAGAACGGCTGACGATTCTTGACCCTGACGGTGGTGGGGAGTACCATCGGTAACGGACTCCGTGGCGCCCCCGCGCGACGCGGAGTTCCATTTTTATTATGGTGTTCTTCAATTACGCGACGATGCAGATGGCGGCCAAGATCGTTTACTACGGTCCGGGTCTCTGTGGCAAAACGACAAATCTGCACTGGATCTACGCCAAGACGGCACCACTGAGCCGCGGCGAAATGGTCAGCCTCGAAACCGAAACGGACCGCACCCTCTTTTTCGACCTTCTGCCGATCGACGTGGGGATGATCGGCGGGTTCAAGACCCGGCTTCAGCTCTACACCATTCCCGGTCAGGTTTTCTACAACACCACACGGAAACTCGTACTGAAAGGTGTGGACGGAGTGGTCTTCGTCGCCGATCTGCAGAAGGCCATGCTCGAGCCGAACGTCGAAAGTTTCCGAAACCTTCGTGAGAACCTCAGCGAGATCGGTATCGACCTCGACGATCTGCCTGTGGTGCTGCAGTTCAACAAGAAGGATCTTCCCAACCTCATCGACCGCGAGGTACTGCTGGACGCTCTCGACAAGGAGCGCCGGTACCAGGTGATCGAGTCCGCGGCTGTTTCCGGCGAGGGAGTCTTCGAAACCCTGAAAGAGATTTCGAAACTGACCTTGCGCACTCTGCGCAACCGCATGATGGGTGGCGAGAGCGCGCGCCGCGTGAGCCGCCCCCCGGCGATTGCCGCCCAGGTGGCAAAAACGTCGGACACCCGCGTCGGTTTCACGCCACCTTCATCCCCTTCAGTCGCCAGAGGAGTCCAGGCATCCAGTCCGTCAGCAACCATGCACGGTGGCAGCGCCGGATCTCCAGCAACGCTGCAAACGCTCGAGCCGGAGTTGGGAACGGCATCTGTAGAGCGTCCGTTGAACGAGAGTCCCTTCCCCGAGGTCGGTTACGTCGAGGCACACGAGATCGACAGCAGCCTCGCTGCGTCGGAAAAGAGATCGGGACCGGCCCTGGTCGAAGAACTTCCTCCGTCAGAAACCGACTTTGACGAAGAGCCCGAATCCGGCCACGACACGGCAGCCCAGGTTCCGTCGTTCGACGCCGACAGGACCGTGCCGCGCGGCACCATCATGACTCGTCCGGAGCCGTCCGATTTCGAGCCGGAGACGTCCGACTTCAAGAGGGTGAAGCTCCGCTCGATGTCAGACATCATGCGGGAACTGGACTCGCTGCGTAAGCAGGCCACACAGTCACCGGCCAAAGCCGCGAGCGGCCGGAGTGAACTGAAGAAATCCGTGAACTTCACCGGCAGCAACAAAGTTGCCGGGCGCGCCAAAGCGGTACGCGTGCATTTGACGTTCGAAGATGAAATGGGAAACCCGATCCAGGAACAGGACCAGCGGGTGCAACTCGACTCGCTGGACGACGTCCAGAATCTTCTGATCAAACTAAAAATAGATTTGAGCAGTTAACCCCGAATGGAGTCGGAGGGTGGGAGAGTCGAAGGGTTGGCGTTCGTGAATGCTTGTCAGTTTGCGCGGCATCGCGGATGAGTCCGTAAGTATCCAGTCGATATCCGCCAGTGATCCCGTTCGATTGACAGCATCAGGGTGGTTTCTGGGGCAAGGCGGTGTGCGATGACTCGTAACGGACTGCTGATCGGATTTCTCCCTTTGATTCTCGGGGCCTGCGCGTCGGCCACTCCTGCGCGACCGGCAAACCCTGCCACGCAGAAGATCGCGCAGCCTGCGGCTCCCGATCCGAGCGCTGCCCTCCGCCAGGATCTCGCCTCGGCTTACGATCAGATCGTGGCCCGCAGTTCCGGCGAGGTCAAACCCGTCGTCGTCGACGCCGACGCAGCGCTTTCCATCGACATCCCCGACCACCGAACAATCCGCGGCGCCGTCAAGTACTTCTCAGGCGATCTGCACGAAAAGATTCAGGCCTCTCTCGACCGCTCGGCACAGTTCAAGCCGATGATCGACAAGGTTCTTGACGAATACAAACTGCCGCGCGCCCTTGCCTATCTGCCCGTCATCGAGAGCGCATACTCCCCCACCCTGACCTCCCGGTCCGGCGCCCATGGCGTCTGGCAGTTCATGCCATCCACAGCCGCTGAGTACGGACTGCGGCTGGACTGGTGGGTCGACGACCGCGCCAACCCGGAAAAATCCACCCGGGCCGCTGCCCGGTATCTCCGCGATCTGTACAACCATTTTCAGGACTGGCCGCTGGCTCTGGCCGCATACAACGCAGGACCGGGGCGGGTGAGCCGGGCACTCACAACCAATAACGTCACCACGTTCTGGGAGTTGTGCGACAAGGCCGCTCTGCCGAAAGAAACCCGAGGGTATGTTCCGACCTTTTTCGCCACGATCCTCATCGCCAGCGATCCGCCCAGTTATGGATTCCAACTCCACGAGGCGCCGCTGGCGGCAGTACAACGCGTGGCTGTGGAAGGGCCACTGTCGCTCGACTATCTGGCGGACGTGGCCGAGGTCGATGCCTCCGAGTTGCGGCAGTTGAATCCGGAGTTGCGCCGGGGGCTCATTCCGCCTGGTTTGAATCAGATCGTCGTGCCCGCCGCATGTGCCAGCACGATCCTGTCGAAGGCTTCCACGCTGCGCTACGAAGACACGAAGATTGCCGTGGCCTCATTCACCTTCCGTCCCGGCGATACCCTTGACGGCATCGCCCGGGCCATCGGAATTCAGGCGGATGAGATCCTGAAGATGAACGGCCTGGCATCCAGCCGCATCGCCGCCGGTGATTCCATTTATCTCCCGCTGAAACAGACCGACCTTTCCAACCGCCTGCAGGCCCGGCAGGCGCCCACCGACGGCTATTACACCGTGACAGCCGGCGATACCCTCTACTCAATCGCCCGCCGGTTCGGATTGTCCGTCGAGGAGCTTACCGATCTCAATCGCCTTGAGGACACTGCCATTCACCCCGGCGATCGTCTGCGGATCTCGCTTGGAACGATCCTCACTACCGGCAGCATGTAGCGCGAAATCAGTGAAGCCCTCCGTTGATCCATCCATGTTCGCCAGAACCCCGGTGCGCTTCACGTACTGAAAGCGGGCTCCCTCCACGGATCAGGATGTTCGCTCGTACCGTTTCAAGACAGCCGTCGTTATCCCCTACAGCCGGCTGGCCTTCGCGAGCCACCGTGGCTCACTGCGAGACGAGGGACTGGGCCAAAGACCACGACGGTGACGCAGATGAAAACATTAACAGTGGTTGGCGCCCACCCATCAAACCTTCGCTCCACGAATCCGTCTAAACAGCATCGCAGGCATTGAGCCGGGTACCCGGCTATGAGGAGAGTGATGGCGAGCAGATTTTCAACCCTGATGGCAATGCTGTGCGTGGCGTTTCTCGGCATCTCCTCTTCCCGGGCCCAGAGTTCTCCCACCCCTTCGCCATCGCCGGCACCAAGTCCTACTCCAACGACCATCACCATCCACCATTCGACCGCGGCCATCACCATCGATGGAGACCTCAGCGACGCGGGCTGGAAAGACGCCACCCGCGTGGACACCTGGTACGAGACCAATCCGGGCGACAACACCACCCCGAAGATGAAGAATATCGCGTGGCTGACCTATGACGATCGAGCACTCTACGCCGCGTTCGATTTCCCGGATCCGGACGTGAAGAAGATCCGGGCCCCGTTCGCCGACCGCGACAACATTCCCAGCTCGATCGACTACGGCGGCATCATCCTAGACCCCCGAAACGACCGCCGCACCGGAATCCTCTTTCTGGCCAACCCGCGGGGCATTCAGTACGACTCGGTGAATGACGACACCACCCAGAATGAAGACAACTCCCCCGACTACTTCTGGGAGTCGGCGGCGAAGATCACAAGCACCGGCTGGACCCTCGAGATCCGTATCCCTTTCTCCTCACTCCGCTACGACAAAACGGACGTACAGACGTGGGGGATCATGCTTTACCGCAACTTTCCCCGCGACCGCCGCTATCAGATGTTCAGCAACCGCCTTCCGCGAGGATCAAACTGCTTCATCTGCAACGAATCAGAGCTGGTAGGTCTGCAGGGGCTTCCCGGAGGCGGGCATCTCGTGGCCGCTCCGTATGTCAGCGCCAGACAGGAATCCATTCCGCGCGACGGAGACGGAAGCTCGCTGGAGAGCGGCTCCGTGGAAGGGCAACTCGGCGCCGACGTGAAATGGACGCCGAACGCCGACACGGCCATCGACGGCACGATCAATCCGGACTTCTCTCAGGTGGAATCGGACGTGGCCGCGATCTCGGCCAACCAGCGCTTCGCCATCTTTTTCCCGGAGAAACGACCCTTCTTCCTCGAAGGGATCGAGCTCTTCTCCACCCCCATTCAAGCCGTTTACACCAGGACCATCACCGCTCCCCGCTGGGGAGTAAGGGCCACGGGAAAGATCGGGTCGAATGGTTACACGGTACTGGTCACGGACGATAAAGGGGGCGGAAGCGTCATCCTTCCCGGGCCGCAGGGATCGGATTTCGCTGACCAGGATTTCAAGATGCTCGATTTCATCGGACGTGTCCGACACGATCTCGGCAAGTCCTTCGTCAGTTTTCTCGTCACGGACCGGGAGATCGCCGGGGGCGGGTCGAATCGGCTTTTCGGTCCCGATTTTCAATGGCGCCCGAACGACCACGACACAATCACCGGCGAGTTCCTCTACAGCGAGAGCACAACTCCCGATCGTCCGGACCTCACCGCCGAATGGAACGGCCAGAAACTTTCCGGGCACGCCGCCGACGTCTGGTGGCAGCACTCGACGCGCACCGTGGACTGGTACACCGAGTTTCGTGATTTCGGGGACGAGTTCCGCGCCGATCAGGGATTCGTTCCCCAGGTAGGCTATCGCGAGAACTACAGCGAGGCTGGCTACACGTTTCGTCCCAAAGGCTTCTTCAACCGCATCCGTCTGTTCGTCGACACTGATTACACCGGGGCCAGCGACGGGGCACTTCTTTTCCGCGAGCTTTCCGCCGGTACCGGGATGGACGGCAAGTACGGATTGTTCCTGCGCCTTCGCTATGCGAACGATCGGGTGCGCAGCGGCGATGACGTGCTCGAACGCAACCAGCTCCTTTACAACATTCAGCTCAGTCCCTCCCGGGTCTTCTCGTCGTTTACAGCCTCAGGCTGGATCGGGCAGGACATCGACTTCGCCAATTCCCGGCTGGGGCGAGGAGCGAACGTGGTGCTGGGAACGACCATTCGTCCTTCCGACCATCTCACGCTCCAGCTCAACAACAGCGGAAGCTGGCTGAACGTAGGCTCGGATGGCGAGCGGCTTTTCCTGGCGCAGGTGCAGCGGCTGAAGGCCACCTACACGTTCAACGCCCGCATGTTCGTTCGCTTCATCAGCCAGTACGTACGCACGGATCGCGAGCAGGCTCTCTACACCGATGATGTCCGCAAGGTCAGCGGCGGTCTGTCCACATCGGCACTCTTCGCCTACAAAGTGAATTGGCAGACGGTGCTCTTTCTCGGCATTGGAGACGATCGGAGCATCAGCGAAACGGATCGCCTGCTGGCCGCGGACCGCCAGCTTTTCATGAAGATCTCGTACGCGTTCCAGCGATAAGTTTCTCCACCCTGGTCCAACAAAGAGGTGTGATGAGTCGTTTACTCCCGCGGGCCTTTCATCAGAAGCGGCGTGCGAGCGGCAATCCTGAGCCCAACAGCGGGGTCGCTGAACCAGAGGTAAGAAACTATGAGCGCGGTCATCCCGAGCGAGAGGGGTTGTTGCCTGA
>JBDTRY010000089.1:0-13742 GCA_039931435.1 Acidobacteriota bacterium
GGGTTCAGCGTCCATTGCCGGAGCTGCAGGGTGTGTCAGAGCAGTCATTGTCGTGTCCATTCGTGCTTTCGTTTGGTTCCTTGACCATGGGAATGAACGTCTCATAGCGGATGAAAGGGAGAAAGACCCCGAAACCGATGTAATCGCCGATCCAGCCC
Source organism: Acidobacteriota bacterium (assembly GCA_039931435.1). Taxonomy (GTDB): domain Bacteria; phylum Acidobacteriota; class Thermoanaerobaculia; order Gp7-AA8; family Gp7-AA8; genus JBDTRY01. The sequence continues at coordinate 159 of JBDTRY010000089.1, forward strand.
TGGAAGAGGGGGAACGGATCCGCCAGCCCCTGGTAGACGATGCCGGTCACGCCGTTGCGGGAGGTGCTCGAACTGGTGACGAGGATTGGAAACTTTACGTAGTTTTCACCGAGAGGCCAGCCGCCGAAGACCGAGCCCATGATCTGAACCTGCGACAGCGAGGACTGCGCCCCTTCGTTCTTGTAGACGGTCCAGCGCCGGGCGGAGTAGGCCACGATGTGGTTGAACTGCCACTTCTGAACGCCGATCCACATCAGTTGCACCACGAGCATGATCATGAAGACGAGCATGATCGTGAAGATGGCGAACTCCGTAGCCGCCTGTCCCGACTCCCTGCTTCGTCTCTTCATCATGATGCGATCCTCGGAACGAGTGCGAATCCCTTCTGCTGCGCGATCAGAGCCATGACCACACCGCCCGCCACGATGATCGCGTAAGGAATCCGGTGCCCCTCACCCTCGATCACTCCCTCAGCGGGGAGGTGCCAGACCACCATCTGATAGCCTGCCTGGAAGAGCCGTCGGAGAAACGGAATCAACGCCCTCTTCCACGCAAGCAATCCGATCGCTACCACCCCACCCAGCAGCGCCGTCCAGAGCAATGCCTCACCCAGGAAATGCGGTCCCATCAATCCGGCCACCGCAGCCAGCAGCTTGCCGTCGCCACCCCCGAGAATTCCCGCAGCGAACAGACTGAAGCCGAGAATCAGCACCAGAACCACTGATACGAGCGCGGCCAGGAATGCCCGCATCGGCTCCAGCAACAACCACATTGTCAGACCGGTCAGAATCGCGGGAAGCGTGACCAGGTTCGGAATTCTGCGCGTCCGTGCATCGATCACCGCCGATACCAGGACCACCAGCAGCACCAGAACGATCCGGACCAGCTCGGCCAGAGCTATCCCCTCGTGAAGGAGCTCATGACGTTGGAGATGAAGATGTTCAGAAACTTCTCCAGCATCAACTTGAAAAGCGCATAGATCGGGATCGTCACAAGTCCGATGATCAGGATGTACTCGGTGGCCGACTGCCCCGATTCATCCGCCAGAAATGATCTGATCCGCCCCATGTCGTTCTCCCCGCGAGAAGTTCCGCGGAGGCGGGGCCGTGAGCCCCGCCTCCGCGGCGTTTCGTTTCCTGCCCTTTTACGGACCGGTTGACGGAACCTTCTGGCCGTTGATCCACCCGATGACCTTGTTGATGAACTTGTTGATCGCTTCCCGGAAGAACATCAGAACGAGGACGATGAAGAGGACGATCAGGCCGATGATCAGAATGTACTCGACCATTCCCTGTCCGGACTCATCGGTAAAAAAACTCCACAACTTCTTGGCTTTCTGTTTCACGTCGAACTCCCCCTGTATTAGTTATGCTGCGCTGTTAAACACCTGGACCTCTGAAGCCTTTTGCCAGGCGGTCCAGGAGACTCTTCAAAGGGTTCTGAAGCTTATTGAAGACAATGGCGATGGGAACTATGATCAGTCCGACCACCAGAATGTACTCCGTCGCCGCCTGACCGCGCTCGTCGCGCAGAAAGCCACGGATCTTCCCGCCGGCCGGCCGGAATGCTGCATCCGTGACGCTGCCTCGATTGGCGAGGTCGTTCATCATGATCTGCAATTTATAGCTCTCGCGACGAAGAGGTGGTGACCGTGCTCACAGTTTGTGAATGTGCGGCAGATACTATCGAATGCAAGTTGTATAATCAAGCGCAACCGACGCCAAAATCAACCAGACAAAATCGAGGTAAGTCGTGGACATCACTATTCGTCATCTCAGCGGTACGCACGCCGGACAGGAACAGACATTCCCGGCCGGCTCCATCACTCTTGGAAGAAATCCCTCCAACAAAATCTCCTTTGACCCGGAAATGGACCGCACGGTTTCCGGCCTGCACGCTGAGCTTTCCCCTCGAGCCGACGGCTGGGTCATCCGCGATCTGGGAAGCAGCAATGGCACTTTTATCAATGAAGAGAAGGTCAACGAGCGCAATCTCCGCCCGGGCGAGATCATTCAACTCGGCAAGAACGGTCCCCGGCTGCAGTTGAACTTCGACCTGCCCGCCGGGGTCCAGCCGGCTGCTCCCCCTGTAGTCGATGCTCCGCCAGAGGGCCGCACCGTGATGATGATGATGAACGAGGGAGTTCCCGGCAACGCCCCGATGGGCTCCCCGGGCGGATTCGCCCCGGCAGGCGGCGGCTATGCGGGCGCCCCGGCCTTCGCCGCTCCCCCGAAAAAGAAGGGCGGAATCCTCAAGGCACTTCTCATCGTACTGGTGCTTTTCGGAATCCTCATCGTAGCCGGAATCGCGGGTGTGGCCTTCCTCCGAGGACGAAACGCCGCACCCGAGCAGTCCACAAGCACGGATAGCGTGGCCACGGCCACATCCACCGCAACCACCTCCGGCGCCAGCGATACCTCCGCGACGGCCACGACAGCCACGGCCAGCGCCATCCCCATCGTTCCCGCGGCGGCCACGATCACCGACACCGCCGTGACATCGACGGCCGATACAGCACGCACCATCCAGGAAGCAAAAGACCTGCAGCAGAAGATCGACCAGCAGAAGGCCGTGCTCAGCCAGGCCAGGGAAAGCCTGCAGAACGCCAAAGCCTCCGGTTCTTCCGGGAACTCCGCGGCACAGATGCGGGACATGGAACGCCAGCTTCAAAGCTCCCAGGCCATGATCGACGATCTGCAGCGCCAGCTTCAGCAGAAGAACGACCTGCTGCAGAAGACGATTATCGAGAAGGATCAGGCGCTGCAGAAAGCAATTCGCGAGCGCAACGACGCCCTGCGAAGAGCCCGGGAAGCAGACGCTCGGGCCCGCTCCCAGTCTCTGCTGCAGCCCTCTGAATTGCTTCAGCAGAGGAGCCCCGTTCAGGTCGCGGGACTACTTCCGGCCTCGGCACTGAGAACCCTGGCCGTGATGAATTTCGTCGACGAGTCTCCGGCCGGCGACTCCGCACCGCTGGTCAAAACCAAGCAGCTCAAGAAACGCATCTTCTATGTTCCCGAGGATGCGGAGATCCCGCTGCCGGACATGCCCGACGACATGCCGGCTACCCTCGCTCTTCTCGTCATCCAGTCCCTGGGCACAACCGGCCACTACGTGCAGTCTGACGACACGGGCGACGCTGCCATTTCGGTCGTGGTGACCAACTTCCGCAGCGACATCAAGAGCCACCTGAACACGGCTACGGTAACCGCCGGGGCCAGTGCCATCGCCGGAATCCTCGGCAAGAGCGGCGCCCAGTCTCCCGTGAATGCGCGTTCGGTGAGCATGAACGCGGACATGGCTGCCCGCGTCCGTTTGCTCGATCCCGACAACAACGAGCTAGGCCAGTTCACGTCTTCGGCCTCCTCTCACGACAGGAAGACTTCCACGGACCTCGGCGGCCTGACCATTCGCGAAATCACCAATACGGACAGTGCCCTCGGGGACGTAACCCGCAAGGTCGCGGCCGACGCAGTCGAATCCCTGCTCAAGGACCTCGATCAGATCCAGTGGCAGGGCCGCGTAGTCAACGCAGAAGAAAAAACGGTGACCCTCAACTGCGGCAGCCGTTGTCTCATCGAAGTCGGCGACGTCTTCAACGTCTATGACGATGAGAACACGAACGTCGCTACCTTGCGCGTGAAGAAAGTCACGCCCGAAGAATCGACGGCCTCTCTGGTGACATCCACCGGCGAGGTGGCAGACCTCTCCGGAAAGATCGTGAAGTATGCCGGCCGCAACGGAGACAGCTCCGGTACGCAGAAGAGCATCAAGCAGCGCGCCGTGCAGTTGCGCATGAACACCGACGCCTATGACGGCCCCGGAAAAACATTCAATTCAGTCAAGAAACTGAGCAGCGGCACCAAGCTCAATCTCTTGTACTCGGTCGGCACCTGGGCGCGTGTCTCTCAGGGCTCCGACACATTCTGGATTCCCCTGACCAGCGCGCAGATTCTCGACTGAGGCAGTTATCGGCACGAACGAGGAGAACTCCGGAGCGGGCGCTCCCAAAACTACACGGGCCTCCCTGCGGAGGCCCGTTTCACTTTATTTTGTAGCGAGGGTAGCCGCGTACGGCGGAATCTTCCTGGCAGGACTGGCCTCCGGATTCGATCCTGACCTGTGGTGGCATCTGCGAGCCGGGCAGTGGATTGCTGCTCAGCGAAGTGTGCCCCGGGTCGACTTCCTGTCATTCACGGTTCCCGGCGCGCCATGGCTCGACCATGAATGGCTGGCCGAACTGCTCACATGGCTTCCATGGCGAACCGGAGGGGCGTGGGCCGTGCTGCTCCTGTATACGGTGATCATCACCGCCACCTTCGCTCTGGTGGGGGTGCGCATGCACGTGCGGGATGTTCCTCCGCTCGTCTCGACGTTTCTACTCCTCGGGGCCCTACTGGCCGCTGGCGGAAGCATCGGGATGCGAATGCAGATGTTCTCGTTGCTGCTGCTTGCCGTGCTTCTCCTCATTCTGGAGAAGGCGCGCTCCGAACGTGCACCGCGGCTCCTGTTCTACGTACCGCCGCTTCTGTGCCTGTGGGCCAACCTCCACGGCGGCTTCATGATCGGCTTGGCGGTGCTGGGAATCGCTCTCTGTGGATCTGTGATCGAACGCATTTCCGCAGCTACCGAACCGCGGCCCCGATCCGGTCCTCTCGCTCTGGCCCTCGTAGCCTCGACTCTGGCCACTCTGCTCAACCCCAATGGAGTAGCTGCCCTGATTTACCCCTTCCGGTTTTTGAAACGGAATCCGTTCACAACGAGGATCGCTGAATCGTTGCCACCAGCATTCAATGATCCGGTGACCATTGCTTTCGGGGTGCTAGTGAGCGTACTTCTGCTCAGTCTTCTACTTTCGCAACAGAGAGTAAACGTCACCGATCTCCTCCTCGCCGGGGCCTTCACGTTGCTGGCATTCAGTCAGGCAAGAAACATCGCCGTCTGGGTGGTGGCCGTTCTCCCGATCACGGCCTCAGCCATCACCGGAGCGGTGGGGAGATTCCGGAATCGAGCAAAGGAGCATGTACCGATCCAAGCGCAAAGTGCGGCCCTGATCAATGGCGCGCTGCTGACGATCGTCATCGCCGCCTACACACTCATCGCGGTGAACTATCTCGACACATCACGGCTCGCGGCGATGGAGAGCGAGCATTTTCCCCTGGGCGCCGTGGCCATTCTTAAGAACGATCACCGGCCGCATCGCGTGTTCTGCGACTACGAGTGGGGAGGGTACGTTTCCTGGGCGCTTGGAGACAGAGGTCTCGTCTTCATCGACGGACGTGCGGACACGGTGTATCCGACGAGCGTCCTCGACCAGTATCTGTCGATCGCGTCCGGGTTGGCCGGCTGGCACCAGGAATTAACGAAGTACGGGGCGGACGCCGTGATCCTTCCACCCAGCGCCCCTCTGGCGCGCCTGCTGGTCACGGACGCGCAGTGGGAGATCGCCTACGCAGACCGCCTGAGCGTTCTATACGTACGCTCGTCCCCGGCACGGCTATGAACTGAATCGCCTCTCAGGAACCGAGTTTCGCTTTGGCCCGCTGGACTTCGTCACTCGTCGGAACTCCGAACTTCACGACGCCTTCGAGGTACTTTCGCGAGCGTGCGGAATCGTTCCCCGCGGCGTACACCATGGCCGCATCGTAAGCGACGGTTGTGTACTTTTGCCGAAGGTCGTCCGTCGGTGCCTTCTGCAGTTCGGTCTCCCAGCCCTCCAGGGCCTTGTCGATCTCGAGATTGGAGGCAGCCAGAGTGGCCAGATCGCCAGCGGGAATCGGAGTTGGGGTCGGGGGCGGAACAGGGGTCGCGGCTACCGTCGCGGTGGCCACCGGCTCATTTTTCCGTCCCATCATCACCGCCACCAGTCCAACAACCACGACGAGTACGATGAGCACAATGAGAATCAGCTTCATTTTCGATCCTGACTTCGGAGGTGGTGCTTGTTGTGGGACGGGAGTATTGGCCCGGGGAGCGGGAATGCTTACCGGTTGAAAGCCCGAAGGGGCAGCCTGAGGCTGAAACTGCTGAGGGGCGGGTCGCGAGGAACCGGAAGTGCCGCGGGGGACCTCGGCCTCGAAGAGAGTCTTGGGAACCGGCCGGCCACCGGTATCGTAAGACTGCATCATCGTTTCCGGCACAGCGCCCCTGCCGAACGCAGGCGCATCGACGGCCGCCGTGGGGGCGGTAGCCTGTGTGGAGGTCACGCCCGTACCTTCGGCGACGATCTCGAACGCACCGACGGAGTACGGCTCGCCCGATACCAGCGCCTCGTCCTCAATGCGCACGCCACCGCGCGAAACTCCCTCGATGCTTGTGGCCGTGTCCACGATGCGCCACTGTCCGCCGCGGCTGACCAGGTCGGCAACGTGTCCGGCCAGATACGGATCATCGACACGAATGTCGCAATCCGCGCCGCTGCCCACGGTCGCTTTTTCGCCTTTGATTTCGACTGTTCTGATGACAATTCCCTGTCGCCGGATGTGAACCTTCATGAATTCCCTTCGATCTCTTATTCAGCCGTGACGCGGACGACTTCTTCGACGGTGGTCGCGCCACGGCCGCATAGCTCCAGCGCGCGCGTGCGCAGGGAGCGCATTCCGTTCTTCTCAGCAAGTTCCCGAATTTCTCCCAGCGGAGCTCTGCGGTTGATGACGTCGGTCATTTCATCGCCGCCCTGCAGAATCTCGAAGATTCCCATGCGTCCGGCGTAACCGCTCTGGTTGCACTTCGGGCAGCCGCCCTTGGTAAAAAGATCGTCAACGGCCGGGACGTCGATGGCATTGAACTGCTTGAGCAGATCGGCGCGTTTCGCCGGTTTCTTGCAGTCCGGACAGAGTGTACGCATCAGACGCTGGGCCACGACCATTCTCAGAGAGGACGCTACCACGAATGGATCCATGTCCAGGTTCAAAAGACGCATGACCGCGGTGGGCGCGTCATTGGTATGCAGCGTGGAGAGCACGAGGTGGCCGGTGAGGGCCGCTTTCAGAGCGATGTCCGCAGTCTCCTGGTCGCGGATCTCCCCGACCATGATCACGTCCGGATCCTGGCGGAGGAAGGCGCGAAGGGCCTGGGCGAATGTGCAGTTCGGACCACAGGGAACCTGCACCACGCCCGGAATTTCGGACTCCACAGGTTCCTCGGCCGTGAGTACGCAGGTCTCCTCGTCGTTCAGGATCGAGAGGATCGAGTAGAGCGTGGAGGTCTTTCCGGATCCCGTCGGTCCCGTGACCAGGATCAGGCCGTTCGGCGCGGCGATGTTGCGATTGATGACGGCCATGTCCTCGGGCGACAGCCCGATCTTGTCCAGCCCGACGTTCTGATTCTTCTTTTCCAGAAGACGCATGACCGTCTTGTTGCCGTTGATCGTGGGCAGCACGGAAACTCGGAACTCCACGCGCCGGCCGTAAACGGGTGAATAGCTGATCTGGCCGTCTTTCGGCCCCAAGTACTCATCCTGCTCCATGTTGGCCACGGTCTTCATACGCATGTTCACCACTTCGCCAAGCTTTTTAGGCAACTCGTGAACCGTGCGAAGGACACCGTTGATGCGGCTGCGGATGCGGTAGACGTTCGCCGCCGGCTCGATGTGGATGTCGCTGCAGTTCCGGAGGATGAGATCCATCATCAGCCGCTGCGTGTAGCTCACCACATACGGGTGGACGAGAAAGTGCGAGAGCTTGTCGGGATGGTCTTTGACCTGATCGTATTCGCGGTTGACGATACTGAGAAATTTCTCGTACGACGGCTCCAGACCTTCCTTGATTTTCTTCTCGTGGACCTTGTCCAGAACGTTATCGCCGTTGCTCTCGCGCAACTCTTTGAGCACGTCACGGAGCCCGGCGGCGTAGTTCAGTTCGATGGCCTGCTGTACGCCGCGATAGGTCGTGACCACGGGCTTGACCCGCATCGAGGTCGTGGATTCGAGCTCGGCGATGAGGATTTCGTCGGCCGGGTTGGGCATGGCCAGCGTGATCTGATTCCCCATGACCGAGATCGGAAATACCTTCAGGGCCACGACCACACTGAGAGGGAGGACTTCTTGAATGGAAGCGATGAAGTCCTCATCGATCGTGATCTGCGAGGGATCCACGGCGATGCAGCCCGAGACCTCCTCGAGTACTTTCTTGTACGTGAGGAGATCGACCTGAGCAGCCTGAGACAAGGCGTGCTCATAACTGAGGCCCTTTTCCTTGACAAGGTTGTCGACCTCCGCATGTTCCTTCTGGGAGATCAGCTGATAGGAAAGCAGTGTTTTACCGACTCGCTGAAAGAATTCCTGATCATTCATGGCGTTTCACCCTGGACTTTGGGCGCTATCATACTCGGAGCCCGCGGCGGAATGGAACACCTCGCCGTCTCCCGGCTTCCGCCAGCGGCCGGCCGGGCGACGGTGGCAGGCAGAGCGGTCCTTGATCCGGCAGCCCGGCGTCGGTAGAATTCGCCGCCGCCAGAGAGCGGAATTTGGATTCCAGTCCGGCAGTTTTCAAGTTTTCTTAAGCACCCTTAGCTTAATGGATAGAGCACCTGACTACGGATCAGGAGGTTGGAGGTTCGAGTCCTCCAGGGTGCACCAGATCAGAAACCAAACGGCGGCGGGCCCCGGCCCGCCGTTATCATCTTTGACAGTGGAAAATGAGCAGCGCTGGATGGATGAGGCTTTCCGGCTCGCAGACGAGGCCGGCTCGGAGGGGGAGATTCCCATCGGTGCCGTCATCGCCGACGCTTCGGGTGCGATCATCGGCCGGGGCCGGAATCGCCGCGAGCAGGGTGATCCTCTCGGGCACGCCGAGATCTACGCCATCGGCGAGGCTGCCCGCGCCGTCGGAGACTGGAGACTCTCCGGATGCACCCTGGCCGTGACCCTGGAACCCTGCGCGATGTGCGCCGGAGCCATCGTCAACGCCAGGATCAGCCGGTTGATTTTTTCAGCCTTCGACTCCAAGGCCGGCTTCTGCGGCTCGCTCGGAAATCTCGTTCAGGATACGCGACTGAATCATCGTGTCGAGCTTGTGGCCGGTTTCGATGAGGCACGGTCCCGGGCTATGCTCCAGCAGTTTTTCAAACGTCTTCGTCAGGGGAAATTACCCGGCGCCTGAGCGTCGTTCTTTGCAGTGGCCGAACCGGAGAGATGGCAGAGCGGTTGAATGCGGCGGTCTCGAAAACCGTTATACCTTTACGGGTATCGGGGGTTCGAATCCCCCTCTCTCCGCCAGTTTCTGAATCGATCAGCGACGATTGACGGTTCGAAGAACAGAACGAGGCACTTCTTTCTGCTCTTCGATTCGTGAACTGTCTTTGACATTGTGTTTGACAAGGAGAGATGTCCGAGTGGCTTAAGGAGCACGCTTGGAAAGCGTGTGTACATGAAAGTGTACCGTGGGTTCGAATCCCACTCTCTCCGCCAAAACCGAAGAAGATCGAACCGGCGCAGTTTCGATTTTCCTCTTCCCGGATGAGCCCGGGTCCTGTGCAGCAGGAGCTACCGAACCTCGTCAGATCCGGAAGGAAGCAGCGATAAGGAAGCGACCCTGTGTGCCGCAGCAAACCTGGGCTCTTCCGAGCAGAGGAGGCAATCCATCGCGGGTTCGCCTGCTTCTGAAATAGGAATGAGCTATCAAGCCCTGGCACGCAAATGGCGGCCGCAGACGTTCAGCGACGTCATCGGACAGGAAACGATCGTCCGCACGCTGCAGAACGCCATCGAGCAGAACCGCGTTCATCACGCCTATCTCTTTTCCGGAGTACGGGGAGTGGGCAAGACCACTGCCGCGCGCATCTTCGCCAAGGCCCTGAACTGCGCGAAAGGCCCGACGACGGAACCCTGCAACGAGTGCACGATCTGCCGCGAGATTACCGAGGGCATCGATCTGGACGTCCGAGAGATCGACGCGGCCACGTACACGCAGGTGGACAACATCCGGGACCTGCGCGAGATGACACAGTTTCAGCCGGCCCGCGACCGCCAGCGCATCTTCATTATCGATGAAGCGCACATGCTTTCCGCCGGGGCCTGGAACGCCCTGCTCAAACTCATCGAGGAGCCGCCCCCGCACGTGGCATTCATCATGGCCACGACGGAGATGCAGAAGGTCCCCGCCACCATCCTCTCGCGCGTACAGCGCTTCGTCTTCCGCAAGATCACACAGCCGGTGCTCGTGCAGCGACTCACCGAGATCTGTGCCAGAGAAGCCCTCGACGTCGATCCCGCAGCACTGGAGATGATCGCCCGCCGCGGCGAAGGCAGCGTTCGCGACGCTCTCTCCATCCTCGATCAGATCATCGCCTTCAGTGGCAAGCAGGTAGGTACGACTGAAGTGATCACGGTGCTCGGGCTCTCCGACGCCTGGTTCTTCGCCCGCATCGCCGAAGCCATCGCCGCTGGCGACCACGGCACCTTGCTCGAAGCTCTCGAGGAGGCAGGGGAAAGCGGTCGCGACTTCAAACTCCTGCACCGGGACTTCCTTTCTTTTCTTCGGAGCCTGCTCCTCGTATCCGCAGGAGCCTCGGAATCCGTTCTCTCTCTTCCGCCAGACGAACTGGCCCTGCTGCGCCAGGCAGCGGAGAACTTCAGCTACACGGACGTTCTGCGCGTGCTGAACCTGCTCATTCGGGATGACGACGTGATCAGCAAGGCTGAACATCAGCGGCTGGCCGTCGAGATCTCCCTGCTGAAAGCGGCCACTCTGCCGCGTCTGCGGTCGGTCCAGCAGATTCTGCAGGGCCTTCCCGTCCCGGAGGCGATGAGCGGTACGGTCAATGCCGTTGCCCCTGCACGCCTTGCAGCGCCGGTCGCTGAAGCGCCAGCAAAACCTCGAACCGCAAAGCAGAGTCAACCCTCGCCCGACCCTGGCCCGCAAGAAGAGTCCGGCGCTTCGCCCGAAAGCAACACCTCGACCGCCGGGTTCATGGAGCGTGTCCGCCAGCAGCGGAAAGGCATGGCCACGTATCTCGATCAGGCCAGCACGGTCTCTCTCGACAGCGATCAGCTGCTCTTCACCTTTGACAGTGCGAACAAATTCGCCGCGGAGTTTCTCTCGGAATCGGATCAGATGCGCTTCCTCACCGAAACGGCGGCGGCCCTATACGGACGGCCCATCTCAGTGCGCATTGCAGCGACGGCGGCGGGCGCAGAGTCAGGGCCAGCAGCTTCGCCCGCGGCATCCGACCTGAATGAAGATCCTGTTCTCAAGGCCTTCGCCAGACACCTTGGCGGCGAGGTTCAAAAACGAAAACCCACCAGGAGTTCCAGGGAGTAACGATGAACATCAAGCAGCTCATGAAACAAGCACAACAGATGCAGGAGGACATGCAGCGCAAGATGTCCGAGCTTCAGGTTGAAGGAACTTCCGGCGGCGGGATGGTCACCGTGACCATGTCCGGCAACAAAGAGGTCCTCTCGGTGAAGATTGAAAAGGACGCCGTCGATCCCGAAGACGTGGAGATGCTGCAGGATCTCGTTACAGCAGCCGTCAACGAGGCCGGCAGGAAAGTCGACGAGGCCATGCAGTCCCAGATCGGTGGTATGACCGGCGGGATGAAGATTCCGGGATTGTTTTAGGATTCCGTGCCGCCGTGCAAACAGCCGTTATTGCATTTTAGAAATCAGGTGTAATTAACAATGTCCTTAATTCAACGCTGTATACATTTCATAAATATAGCTCGATAAATGCCAGCCCCTCCTCTGACGAATCTCATCAACGAGCTCACCAAGCTCCCCGGCATCGGGGAAAAGTCCGCATCCCGCCTGGCCTACCACATCCTGAAACGTTCCACCGCCGAGGCCGAGGCTCTCGCTCGCGCCATCAGCGAAGTCAAGGAAAGGATCTTCCGCTGCTCGATCTGCAACAACATGACCGACGTCGAACCCTGCGCCATCTGTTCCGACGAGCGACGGGACCAGAGCTCGATCTGCGTCGTGGAGGAGGCATTCAACATTCCCACCGTGGAAGCGGCGCGTGATTATCGAGGCGTCTATCACGTTCTTCTCGGTGTCCTCTCGCCGCTCCGAGGTGTTGGCCCCGACGAGATCGACATGGATGGGCTCGTTCGTCGCGTCCGAGCGGGAACCGTTCGCGAAGTGATCGTCGCTACCAACCCCAATGTCGAGGGGGAGGCCACGGCTTCCTATATCGCCCAGCAGCTCCGGCCGCTGAACGTCAGGATCACCAGGCTCGGATTCGGTCTGCCCGTGGGCGGAGACCTCGAATACGCCGATCAGGTGACGATGGCCCGCGCTCTCGAAGGCCGCCGCGAGATTTAGCGGATCCGGCCGGGCTGCTATTCCCGCTCACCGCAACTGCCTTCCCGTGATTGCCCGGCCATAACCTTCGTGCTATACATAACTTCCCAAATCTTTGCTTTGAGAACGGGTGACGAATTCGATGAGCTCTCCTGACCTCGTGATGTATGAGGAGGAGTATCGGCAGATTACGGACAGTCTTGCCCGTCTGCAGATCGACTCCAACGCCAAGATCGTCTTTCTGGTCGATAAGAACGGCCAGCAGATCGCTGCTCACGGCGACATGAAGGGTCTGGACGCGACGTCCCTGGCCTCGCTTACGGCAGGCAACGTGGCCGCAACCGATGGTCTGGCCAAGCTGATCGGAGAAAAGGAGTTCTCCATCCTTTTCCACGAAGGGGAACGGGACAATATCCATATTTCGCTCGTCGCTGAGAGGGTCATTCTTGTTGTGATTTTTGACGAACGTTCCTCGTTGGGGCTGGTGCGGCTGCGGGTGAAGAGGGCCTCCCAGGAACTGGAACGTACCTTTGAGGTGATCCTTCGGAAAGCGGAGGAAGACCTGGCCCATGGAGGTCGATTCTCGTCGCCCTTTGCTGAAATCACCGACGAAGACATCGACAGTCTTTTCAGCGAATAGTGGTGCTTGCGCTTCAAGTCTCCCCGGACCACCAAACCTCCAATCCACGACGCGCATGACATTCATCAACTACGCGGCCCGCGAGATCAACTGCAAGATCGTCTATTACGGTCCCGGTCTCTGCGGCAAGACCACGAACCTTCAGTACATCTACGAGAAGACCAATCCCCAGGCCAAAGGCAAGCTCATTTCCCTGGCCACGGAGACGGACCGCACGCTATTTTTCGACTTCCTGCCCCTCGATCTGGGAACCGTGCGCGGATTCAGGACGCGCTTTCACCTTTACACCGTTCCCGGTCAGGTCTTCTATGACGCCTCCCGCAGGCTCATCCTGAAAGGCGTCGATGGCGTGATTTTCGTCGCCGACTCTCAGGAAATGCGCATGGAAGCGAACTTCGAATCGATTCAGAACCTGGAGACGAACCTGAAGGATCAGGGCTACGATCTGGCCAGAATCCCCTACGCCCTCCAGCTCAACAAACGCGACCTTCCTACAGCCCTTCCTCCCGACGAGTTGTACCAGCAGCTCAACTACAAGGGTGAACCGACATTCGAGGCCGTGGCCCGGGAAGGCATCGGCGTTTTCGACACGCTGAAATCGGTGGCAAAGCTCGTGCTTACCGAACTCAAAAAGAAGTAGCGCCTCTCGGAGTCTGCGCGGCAGAAAAGGCGCCCTGCTGCGAAAGCGGATCGGCGGCCCACA
>JBDTRY010000090.1:0-13728 GCA_039931435.1 Acidobacteriota bacterium
CGTTCCCCGTGCTCTGCCGGGCCAGCTTCGGCGTGCGGGGAGCGAACATTCCGGCAATGCTGCGGGCCATCGTCGCCTGTGGATGGTTCGGAATTCAAACGTGGATCGGCGGTCTGGCCCTCGATGCGCTGCTGACCGCGGCCATTCCATCATGGTCGCACTTCGGACCGCGTTCTGCCGTGGCCTTCATGTGCTTCTGGCTCGTTCAGGTCGTCATCATTTTTCGGGGGACGGAAGGCATTAAGGTGCTCGAGAGCTGGAGCGCTCCGGTACTGCTTCTCGGAGGGGTGCTTCTCCTGTGGTGGGGAATTCGCAACGGCGGAGGTCTCGGCCACGTCCTTTCGCAATCGGCGAAGCTGCAGAAGGACTCAAAACCGTTCTGGAGCCTGTTCCCGGCGGCGCTCACTGCCAACGTCGGCTACTGGGCAACTCTCAGTCTGAACATTCCGGACTTCACCCGTTACTCGAAAAGCCAGCGTTCGCAGATGCTTGGCCAGGCCTTCGGTTTGCCGACGACGATGGCCGGCTTCGCCTTCATCGGCGTGGCAGTGACCAGCGCTACGGTGGTCATCTTCGGCGAGGCAATCTGGGATCCGGTGGTGCTGGTCACGAAGATCGGTTCGCCGGGCATAGTCATCTTCGCGGCCCTGATCGTTCTGGCAGCGCAGCTGACCACAAACATGGCAGCGAATGTGGTTTCACCCTCGAACGATTTTTCAAATCTCAATCCGCGAAAGATCAGCTATGTGACCGGCGGACTGATTACGGCGGTCATCGGAATTCTCATGATGCCCTGGAAACTGTACTCTGACGCCGCCGCCTACATTTTCACCTGGCTCCTCGGGTACTCGAGTCTGATGGGTGCCATCGGCGGCATCCTCATCGCCGACTACTGGGTATTTCGCCGCCAGAAGCTTTCCCTGCCGGATCTCTTTGCGGTGGGCGGGCGATACAGTTACGGACGGTCGGGCACGAACTGGCGGGCCGTTGCAGCTCTTACTCTGTCGGTGCTGCCGGTAGCGCCGGGATTTATCCGTGCCGCTACGACTGCCGGCGGCCGGGTTGCTCATCCGATGTTTTTCGACACGATCTATACCTACGCCTGGTTCGTGACGTTCGTCTTGAGCTTTGTGTTTTATCTGATTCTGATGGGCGGCGTGGAGAAGGAAACGGTCTCATAGCGGGAGTGGGGCCTGCTGTTCCCCTGCTCCTGATGAAATGCCCATGCGAATCCAACAACATGTCAAACCGAACGAGCGAAGCGAGGAGGAATCTCCTGCCCGTGTAAGGAAGGTCGTCGTTGCACGTACGTCAGACCCCTCACCTCGCTTCGTCATGACACGTGATCAGTTGTCACGTCAGTTCCCAGCTCGTGGGCTGCACAAACAAAATACGGCCGCACACCGTGCGCCGCGAACGTGAAGTTTTCATGGAGGAGCGATGCCCCATCTCGTAAAGTGCGGTCTGATTCAGAGTACCAATGCCTGCAGTACCGATGAATCGATTCCCACCATTCGCCAGGCCAATCTCGACCAGCATCTTCCGCTGATTGATCGAGCCGGCAGTGAAGGGGTGCAGATCCTGTGTATGCAGGAGATCTTCACCGGCCCCTATTTCTGCGCCGAGCAGAGCCCGCGTTGGTATGAATCCGTGGAGCACATTCCCGACGGTCCCACCACGAAACTGATGCAGGAGTACGCCCGCAAATACCAGATGGTGATCGTCGTGCCGATCTATGAGGAGGATTCTCCAGGCGTGTACTACAACACCGCCGCCGTGATCGACGCAGACGGTTCCTATCTCGGCAAATACCGCAAGAATCACATTCCTCACTGCGCTCCGGGCTTCTGGGAGAAGTTCTATTTCAAGCCTGGGAACCTCGGCTATCCGGTCTTCCAGACGCGTTACGCGAAAGTCGGGGTGTACATCTGCTATGACCGCCATTTTCCCGAGGGTGCCCGCGAGCTGGGGCTGAACGGTGCGGAGATTGTGCTCAATCCATCGGCCACCGTAGCGGGACTCTCGGAGTATCTGTGGAAACTCGAGCAGCCTGCCCACGCCGTGGCCAACGCCTACTTCGTCGGAGCAATCAATCGCGTCGGCGTGGAGGGCCCATGGAACATCGGCGAATTTTACGGGCAGAGTTACTTCTGCGATCCGCGCGGACAATTTCTGGCCGAAGCTTCCCGGGACAAGACCGAGCTCGTCACCGCCGAACTCGATCTGGACAAGATCCGTGAGGTTCGGAACGTGTGGCAGTTCTTTCGCGACCGCCGGCCGGAAACTTATGGCGGGATCGTGAAGCTCTGAGCGTTGGAGTAGCGCTGCGGACGACCCGAAGCGAGAAGGGGTAGCGTTCCCCAGGGTGGGGAACGCCAGGATCAATTGATTCTCAACGCTGCCCCATCAACTCCTGCTTGCGTCGCTTCATCTGATCGCCCAGATTGCGAAGCTCGGTTCGGCTCATCTTCTTACGCGCCTTCGGGAACATTTCCTTCTCTTCCTCTCCGGCGTGATGCTCGACTAGATCCTTGAGAACCTTCGCTCTGGCCGCGAACTGAACGTCGTCCGGAGGCGTGGCTTTCACCTTGGGCATGTAGAGCTTCACCAGACCATGCTCTTCGTTCGCCTCGTAGTACAACTCCTCGTCATCTTCGGAAGTGACGGCCTGTTTGTAGGCAGGGTAGAAGATCTCTTCCTCGATGGTCGTGTGAACTTCGAGTTCCTTTTCTATCTGGGAAAGGAGATGTGTTCGTTTCGAAGGCTGGCTGTCTTCGGTCTTGTCCAGTTGCGACAGGAGTCCCTTGACCTTTTTGTGGTCTTCTTTCAAGAGGGCGATCGCATCCTGACCTCCCTTGGCGGCGGAGGAGCGGCTGGAGTTACCGGACTTTTTCGCACTCGAAGCAGTTTTCGGCGCGGGCTTTCTGCTGGCAGATTTGCTCTTTGCAGTACTCTTCTTCTGTGCCATTAGGTTTCTCCTGATTTTAGGTAGAAGCTCAGCTTCGAGGAGAAGCTGGCAACACCTCATAACGCAAAGATCACGCCTGATTCTGGTGAGTCGGAGTCATAAATTCCCGGTCCGGCATTGGGTCCGCATAGGTGATTTCCATGGATCCGATTATCGAAAGTTTGCAACCGCCCGTTCTCCTTGTGGCCATGCCTCAGGTCAGGGATCCGTTCTTCTTCCGCAGCGTCGTACTGCTTCTCGAGCAGACGGCGAATGGAAGTTTCGGCGTGATCGTCAATCGGCCGACCGAGCTCACCGTCGCCTCGTTGCTGTTCGATCTGGAGATCGAGTGGAAGGGAAGCGCGGCCATGAAAGCCTTCTTTGGAGGACCGGTGCAGTCGAATGTGGGGAGCAGTCTCTTTGCAGGGCTCGGTCAGGACATTGACGAACTCGATGATCGGATCGTTGCCATCGCTCCCGGCCTGAGACTGTCGCAGGACGTTCGCGTGCTGAAAGATCTGGCCGTCGATCCACCTGCGGGATTCCGCTTCATTCTTGGTTGCGCCGGCTGGGAGTCGGGTCAGCTCGAACAGGAGCTTGGCCGGAACGACTGGCTCCTCGTTCCGTTCGAGGCCTCCCTGCTCTTCGAGCAGGCGCCGCAGGAGATGTGGGCGGCGGCGCTGCGTTCGATTGGAGTTCGTCCGGAGTCGCTTTCGTCCTCGAACGTCCCGGAATCGGGCGAAGCGAACTGACGGGTCAGTGCGGTTTTGATCGGAGCATCCGCCAGCAAGGCATCATCCCGACGCGCTCTGGGGAGTGAGTATTACCGGCGATCTCTTCCGATGACTACGAGCAAAGAGGGGCTCTTCCACGAAGTGATACGAAGCGGCCGAAACCAGAACGGTGGCCACGATCCAGAGAATGTGGCGAAAGGGCCCGGCCGGACCGTGTGAGGCGGCGAAGCGGAGAAACGGATAGTGCCAGAGGTAGATGCCGTAGGAAAGCTGGCCAAGCCACACCAGGGGAGCGAATTCCAGAAATTTCGCCCGTCCGGAAACGCTCGTCGCGTGAATGTCCCAGACGAAAGCGGTAATGGCAATTGTGGCCAGAGGAAAAAACCAGCGGAACATGACATCGCTGTCACGGGGGACGCGCGCTTCGACGTAAAGGACGAGAGCGACGCCGGCGATGCTGGCAAAGCGAAGGGCCAGCTTCGCCAGCCTGCGGCGGGGTAGAATTTTCCAGTCCGCGAGAAATGCCAGCAGGCAGCCGGCAAGCAACCCGTCGGCGCGTGTGTCTGAACCGTAGAAGACCCGCATTGCGTCGTGGGTGCTCTCCCATAGGAACAATCGAGCCAGCGCCGAAGCGGCCACGCTCCCCAGGAGGATCAGACCTATCCATCGACGCCTGAGTTTGAGCCTGAGTAGCAGAAGAAGCACCGGCGGCCAGAGCAGATAGAACTGTTCCTGAAACGACAGCGACCAGGTGTGATTGAGGTAGCCGAGCGACTCCTGCTCATGGTATGCCTGCCACCAGTTGGCGCCGTTGAACAAGGTGATGAAGGCACTGTTCAAGTACCCGCGGAAGACCGGAAGAGGCTGGAAGGCCGCGGAGTATACGCCCAGCACAGTCAGAAAAAGTACGAGGCCGGGAATCAGGCGGACAGTGCGGCGCCAGTAAAAGTTTCCGAGGGCGATGTGATTGCTGCGCCTCCACTCACGCAGCAGCGTGCCCGTGATCAGAAATCCGCTGAGTACATAGAAAACAACGACTCCAACTGCCCCCGGAAGAATGTGTGCGTGGTGGGCGACGATCATGAACATTGCCAGCGCTCGTAATCCATCCCATGCTGTATTGCGAGCCGGGGTAGTCGATTCCTGAGGTCTTGCCATCCCCTGTCATTTTACGCAGCCTCGCCACGGATTCGCTACCTCGAGCTATCGGACGTGGCGCATGACTCAGAGAGCCGGCTGTTCAGGGAAGCGCCTTGGGATCCGTGGGCGCCGGTGTGACCACAAACTGGGACATGTCCAGACCAGCCTCGCGTGCACCGTCCGCCGTCAAAACGATCCAGTCAGTTCCTTCATCGGTCATGCGGACGAGCAGGCGGTGCTTGCGCTCCAGATCTTCGAGTGAGCGTACGATGTCGGCGTTCGAGTAGGGGAGAATGTCGAACAGTTCCGATGTCGGAATTCGATGAACGCGGCGGCGGCGGAAATAGTCGATGACTTTGTCTCCGATGCGTCCTGCACGATCCCGGCGGGACATGGTGTTGTCGAACGTGCCATCGGGAACGACGGGAGGGCGGGTGGGACTGTTTGCCTGCAGCGCGCGATCCAGGGCGCCGGTAAAAAATGCAGGCCCCAGTCCTCTCGCCCAATCTGCAATCGCTGCTCGGCTGTCCTGCGTGGTCTCCACCGGCGAAAACGCCGTGACCATCCCATCAAGCGAGGCGAATTCCAGGCGTGCTTCCCATCGGCCGTCAGGGCGGTCGTTTCCGTGGAGACGCACGACGTACTGCCTGCCGTCCCGGCCGGTCAGCGGAGCCGCGAAGAAGTCGATGAGCTCGGCCATCTAACCTGACCGTGATTTCACTTTTCGAGCCAGCGGGCACTCGGTTCGTGGTGCTCGTCTGTCACAATCTCTGGTGCAGTGTTTAAAAAGGGGTGGAGGACTGAGGTGAAGGGCAGAAACCGTGGAGCTCCACGACGAGCAATGCCGGGAGCGTTTTTCATTGGCGCGGCACTACTCGTTCTGGCGGGTGCTTCGTGCTTCGAAGATCCGGTGGCGGAGTCTGTCGAGGTCAAAATCCTCCCGGAAGACCTGGTGCAGATCACGACGACCGTGACCATCACCGATCAGAGCCCCGAGGGAGTGGCCAGCCGGCTTGCTCAGCTTCGCCAGGAGATTCAGAGTCAGCACGACCCCTGGTCGCGCCGCTACGCAGGGCTCGAGGCGGCCACGGAATCGCTGGAGTGGCAGAAGAGACTGGGAGTCCTGCATGGCATGCGTCGCTCCGCGGTGGTTGCCTTCGACGATCTGGGACGTTTTTTTTCCGATACCGCGATCACTGTTGGTTTCATTCACGGCGACGGCTGGGACGAACTTTCCCTGTACGCCGGCGACAGCATCCGCGCCACGAGGGAGCAACAGCAATCCGTGAGCGTCGCCCTCGACCACTGGTCCCGGTCTGCTTCCGGGTACCTGTCGGCCCTCGACGCCATCTACCGCTACATCGACGACAACCCGAAGCGGTCAGCGGCCATGCTCGGGAGGCTCTTCTCAGGGGTACTTGACGAAGATGAACTGAAGGGGCTCCCGGAACTGAACGCGGACGAAAAAGCGATGCTGGAACAATCGGACCGGTTCACCAGTGAGTTGACGGAGATGTTCGAGGTGGCCGCGGCCGACTCGTACTCGCTCAACGAGCTTACGGAACTCGTTTACGACCCCTTTCCGGCAGCGGTCTCGGTCGTTCTTCCCGGGGCTGTGCTGGAGTCGTCGGGCTTCATCAGGGAGAAAAATGGAGCTCTGAAAATTCCGCGCACCAGCCTTTGGACTGCTATGCAGTCTCTGCAGGGACAATGGCTGTCTCCCGATCCGGTGACTCTTCAAGTGAGCAGAGCTCGGGATGGTTCTGAAGAAAAGATGACGTTGAAGTCAATTCTGGACACGCCACGCCGCTCACGCACGGATATCAGCGCGCAGGAAATCCGACGATCTCTCGAGGGGAAGCTCCATGTTCCCGATCATTTTCGCGTACGCTGGGTTCACACCATTGAGAAATAGCAGGTCTTAGCCGGTACGGAGTTTGATGTCAGAAACGACCCTCGGCCCGCTCCTTCGTGGGAAGCGCTTCGAGGCAGGTGGTCCACCAGCCGGTCTCGATGGTCTCGACGAATTGTTCGGGCAGATGTTCCTCGCGCATCTCACGGGCGAGACGCTGGTGATCGTAGATCACCGGAATGAACTCGGCGCTGAGCCGGCCGTCGCCAATCTCGATCAATGTGTACCAGACGTTCGTGTTTCCGTCGTTTGCCGGCCGTCCGATGACCCCGGCGTTGATCAGATGATTTCCCCTGGCTGTTTCCTTCTTCCAGTGCAGACCGGTATGGGTGCAGATGATGGCGTCACACTCGTTTTCTTCGCAGAGACGATCGATGAATGAGTCCGGGGTGGTCGAGCGCCAGAGAAATTCATTGATCTTCCTTGGAGATCCATGGCAGAGGAGAATTCGCAGACCTCCGACTTCAAGCCTCAGCTGCAGGGGAAGTGTTCCCATCCATTGTTTGTGGACCGCTGAGGTGTGCTCGGCAGTGTAGTCATACGAGATCTGGGCGTACTCGTTGTCTCGTGGATCCGTGTACCCGCAATTGCAGTCCGCGGCATCGGTGGAGAGCGATTGTTCATAGTTTCCCTGAATCCCGGGAATGCCTCGCTCCACGAGCAGTTCCGGGACACGATCCGGCTGAGGTCCGAACGCGCCAAGGTCCCCGAGGAACCACGAGGCATCGACAGGCCGCCGCTCGATGTCGTCCAGCGTCGCCTTCAGGGCGTGATAGTTCGAATAAATCCCACCGATCAGGGCCGCTGTCAGGTGCGGCACGAAACACCATCCACCCAGCATGTGTGACAGGCGCCATACTTCAATGGAAACGGCCGCAGCGTCTCCTCAATCGACGCGCCCATCATCGCTTCCGGCGATTCAATGAGGATCGGGCAGACGTAGACCCCTTTACTCGTGACCATCCGACAGCTGGAACATTGCAGAGTGGTTGCGTCATCGGGTCCAAGCATCTCCTCAGTGAGTCGCTCCCAGTCCGTGTAGGCGCGCGTGCGTTTTTCCTCGGCGCCGATGTGAAAAAGCGGCAGCACCTTCAACCTTGGTTTGGCAAAGCCGAACGAGCGAATGAGGTCAAGGAACCGTACCCGGCCCTCTGAGGATCCGACCCCTTCGGCCGCTTCGGTCACGGTAATCACCGGATTCAATTCCACGTCGGCGAGATTTCTCAGGCCCAGCATGACTCGGTCCCAGACGCCGTTTCCGCGGATGGCGTCGTGGGTGTCGCGGTCGAAGCCGTCAAGGCTGACACGGATGTCCAGGGAGTATTCGCTGGCGTCGAAAATCTCTCGAAGCTCGGCGCAGAGACGCGGATGGAGGAGCATGCCGTTCGTGAGCACTGTCCCCGGTCCCTGAGCGAGAGTGGCACGCAGAATCTTCAGCATGTCCCGGTTCATGAAAGGCTCGCCGCCGGTGAAGTAGTACTCGCGCACACCCAAGCGCCGCGCTTCCGCGAGACGCTCTTCGACTTCCTGCAGCGTCAGCATCTCGTGAGAGTGGTTCGAGGGGGAGCACGAGATGAAGCAATGCGTACAGGCGATGTTGCAGACTGTGCCGGCCACCTGGAACCATAGGGTGTCCAGAGACAGCATGGGCACCGAGGGCGTTTCATTCGGGAGCATGGAAGTGGTCATGGGTTGAGTCCCGCCATAATTGTGGATAGTTGCGCCAGTCCCGTCTGCAGAAGAAACGTTCGCGACCGGCCGTAGCTCCGTGAGCCGATGAAGTAGAAGCCCGGCTCTCCGGACTCCAGATCAGCACGGTCAAGGGTAGGTGTCGAAAGGCAGTCCGTCACGGAACCGATCGCTCGGTGCAGCGCGCCCCCACCTTCGGAGATTGGAGAGATGTTCAGAGGCAGTTCCGAGGTCAGGGAAAGGTCCGGCCGATATCCCGTCATAGCGATGACAAAGTCGTAGGTTCCGGCTCGTTCCCTTGTGAAGCGGACGTCGATGCATCCGTTGTTCCTGGCCAGAGATTCCACTTCAGCCCGTCGTTCCACTTTGAGGCAGGACGGCGGGTCCTTGGCGATGGCGTTGGCCCGGGAAACGATCCGCTGTCGCTCGGGGAGTGGGTCGTTGGCGACTACGGCCGAGGGCAGCTCCCTCATTGTACGCACGGCCCAGGTCACCCTGGTGGCGGGGTTCTCTCGGGCAAGTTCGTCAAGAGCGACGATGGCGTTTGCCGCCGAGTGTCCGTGCCCAACGAGCAGGATTCGCTTCCCGCGCAGGTCCTCGCGTTTCGTATGCATGTCTCCGAGAAAGCGGATCAGCGCCGGAGAAGCGTTCTGCTCGCCGAGCGCGGGCACGCCCCCGGCGCCCACCCTGGCGGGCAGCGCGTGACCGCCGGAGGCATCGAGAACGATCTCCGCTTCCATCAACTCTTCACCGGACGGACTCTCTACGAGAATCCGGAAGGGTTTCTCCCCACGCAACGGATGATTGGGCAGATCGGTGCGGGCCAGACCACGCCGTCCAATCGCTACGACGCGATGTCCGCTGCGAACGCGATCCCGAAGAAGGGGCGTGTCCGCCAGCGGCGCGAGAACCAGTTCCGCCATTTCCGGCCCCGTGAGAAGTGCGTCCGGATCGGGAAGCGATTCGCCGAGCAATTCCTGCATGCGTTCGGAAATGTTCATTCGCAGAGGGCTGAAGAACCTGGTCGGCCCCCATTTGCACAAGGCCTCTCCGGGCGTGCCACGCTCGAGGACCGTGACATCGAATCCGGCGTCGATGGCGGCGACGGCGGCAGCCAGTCCCATCGGACCGGCACCGACGACAACGAGGCGAGCAGCCATCGTCAGCCTTTCCGGACGACGGTGTTACAGGACTGGACCCAATGTGCGATTGTTCCGCCACCGCGGATCACCGCGGCAACGTTCACCGCTTCGGCCATTTCCTCCGGTGTGATGCCACTATCAGTGCAGGCCGATGAGTACGAGTCGATGCAATACGGTTCCTGAATGGCGAAGGCGACCGCGAGCGCGATCAATTTCTTGGTCTTTTCATCCAGGGCTCCCGCCTCCATCGTGGTCGAGTACCACTTCAGAAAGAGGTCGAACAGCTTTGGGTTGGTCTGGCCGATCTCTCCGAAGCGGGCCAGATCCTCGGACATGTAGTAGCTGGGCATTCGATTTCTCCTCGGACTGCATGTGGCAGCCGCATCGCGTTGGGCGAACCGGAATGTCGTCTATCAGCGAGACGGAGGAGCGCGGCCGATGACACTCGAGGCCGCGAAGCGGACGAGGAAATGTGGAAGTTGAGGGGAAAGGGAAGGGGGCATCGAAGCCAGTATTGAAACGAGCCGGCGTCGGAATGCCGGTCTGGCGAGCCGGAGCCGGTTGACAACCGGCACCGCATCGTCAAGGCAGTCGATGTCGTCAACGATGCTGACGGTGGCAACTGGGATTCCCGACTTCCTCAGAGAGGCAATGAGCCGGGAGGCGGCGTGCGGCGTTCGCAACCCGACCATCTCCCAGTCCACGTCGGGACGGCGGTTGAATCCGGCGAGCCAGAAACCTCCGTCCCGACTTCGTCCGACCACACTTCGTCCCCCGGGCCCCTGGAGCGCGGCGAAGCCGGCTTGCAGTGCGTTCTCCGACGCGTCGGCGATATCGCCCGCGATCAGCAGAACCTGGTCGTACCCTTCTGAAAACGTCCAGTCCGTTGCCACGGAAAGCTGTTCCGCCAGCGTTTTCCCACGAAGGCGGATGCTCCGTCCGTCGCGGGTGAGCGTGAGCACGTTCAAGTCGGTCGAGGCGATGATGAGGTCGACGGACGGCAGGCGACGGATCACGGAGAGCAGGTTCTCGTGCAGCGCGGGCAGGAATCGCGAGGGCAGTCCCTTGGCTTTGCT
Organism: Acidobacteriota bacterium; assembly: GCA_039931435.1. GTDB lineage: Bacteria > Acidobacteriota > Thermoanaerobaculia > Gp7-AA8 > Gp7-AA8 > JBDTRY01. Next base: position 10,641 of record JBDTRY010000090.1, read on the forward strand.
CTCCGCTTTCCAATTTCCCGTAAAAACGATTGCTGCTCTCGTATTCATGAAAATAGTTTCCAGGGGCATTGACTCCTATACGAATCGGGACGCCCCGCGGATGGATTGTAACGGAACGAGCTGCCTGTCGGACGATGCAGCGCGTCACCGCTTCGTTTCGCGTTTCTCTCCGTTGTTGACAACTTTCTGGGAGCGGCCATGGCATCATTGCCGTCATGCCGCTCGAAATGCGCGCGAACTGTGAACGCTGTTCGGAACCACTAGAATCTGATGGAACCGCCTGGGTCTGCTCCTGGGAATGTACCTTCTGCGAGGACTGCACCGAGACGATGAACGCTGTCTGCCCCAACTGCGGCGGGGAGCTGGTGCGGCGCCCCCGCCGGAGCAACGCGGCCTGTGCGGTTTGACTGCCGGAGGCGCGGAGGAGTCCCGGCCCAGCCTTTCCGGTCGACGCTACTCAGGTCAATAGTCGTGCATCCAATTCGATTTTTACGCTGCTCAGCGCCTTGGAGACAGGGCAGTTCGTCTTCGCTCCGTTGGCCTGCTCCTGAAATGCGGCATCATCGATTCCGGGGACGCGCGCTTCAGTATGAAGCTCGATCCGGGTGATGCCGAATCCCTCTCCGACCTTTTCGATGTGCACTGACGCTTTGGTTTCCACGCTCTCGGGCTTGAATCCCGCTTTGGTCAGCCCTCCGGCCAGGGCCATGGAGAAGCATGCCGCATGCGCTGCCCCGATCAACTCCTCGGGATTTGTTCCCGGGGCGTTCTCGAATCTCGTGGCGAATGAGTACTTACCCTCGAAGGCTCCACTTCCCAGCCGGACGGTTCCCGAACCCTCGCGGAGTGTTCCATCCCAACGTGCTTCTGCTTTTCTTTCCATTTCGATTCCTCTTCTGTCGGATTTCTGCCCGAAGCCGGGCGAGTGGGTGATCTTATCAGGCGGCAAACGGACTGCGGGAATCGTTCAGCGGCCACGACGATTTTCTGCCTTTGAGAAACTCGGGCGGTCACGAAGGTGATGCGGCGCTGGGCACTCAGTGAAGTGATGCATAGAATAGCGCCTGCAGTACTGCCAGGTGCTGCAACCGCGACAAGACCATCTCGGCTGAGGCCGGAGTGAGGAGATTCAGTGAGCAAACAGTACGACGTAGTCGTTCTCGGCGCAGGTCCGGGTGGGTATGTGGCGGCAATCCGCTCGGCGCAGCTCGGCTTGAAAACAGCGATTATCGAGAAGAAATACTGGGGGGGAGTCTGCCTCAATGTGGGCTGCATTCCCTCCAAGGCGCTCCTGCGCAACGCCGAGCTGGCCCATATCTTTCAGAAAGAAGCGGCGCAGTTCGGCATCAAGGTCGAAGGGAAGGTGACGTTCGACTACGGAGTAGCCTGGAGCCGCAGTCGGAAGGTGGCTGACGGCCGGGTCAAGGGTGTGCACTACCTGATGAAGAAGAACAAAATCGATGAAATCGACGGTTGGGGGACATTCACCGGCCCGAAAGCCATCGAGGTAACGATGAATGGAGGATCCAAAGAGACCATTCAGTTCAAGAACTGCATCATCGCCGCGGGAGCCACTACGCGACTGCTGCCGGGAACGGAGCTCACCGACAGGATCGTGACGTACGAGGAACAGATCATGACCGATTCTCTGCCGGCGAGCATCATCATCGCCGGGGCCGGTGCCATCGGCGTGGAGTTCGCGTACGTCATGAACAACTACGGGGTGAAGGTCACCATCGTGGAGTATCTTGACCGCATGATGCCGCTCGAAGACGAGGAGGTCTCCGCCGAGCTCCTCAGGCAATTCAAGAAGGCCGGCGTGAATGTCATGACTTCGACGAGAGTCGATTCGATCGAAGATACCGGCTCTGGTGTCCGCGTGAAAGTGACCGGCAAGGACGGCAAACAGCAGACGCTGGAGGCGGACAAGATCCTGCAGGCCATCGGATTTCAGCCCAGAGCAGAGGGGTACGGGCTCGAGAAAACCGGAGTGAAACTGACGGATCGAGGGGCCATCGACATCGACGATGCCATGCGCACCAATGTGGCCAATATCTACGCCATCGGCGACGTCACCTCGAAACTGATGCTTGCTCACGTGGCGGAAGCTCAGGGCGTGATCGCCGCCGAAACGATCGCTGGAGCTGCAACGAACACGCTGGACTACGTGATGATGCCCCGCGCTACGTACTGTCAGCCTCAGGTGGCCAGCTTTGGATATACGGAGAAGCAGGCCCGGGAACTGGGATTCGATATCAACGTGGCTAAATTTCCTTTCACGGCCAACGGCAAAGCTCACGGCCTGGGCGACACCGTGGGCTTCGTCAAACTGATTGCGGACAAGAAATACAACGAACTTCTCGGCGGGCACCTCATCGGACCGGACGTCACGGAGCTGCTTCCGGAGCTGACCCTGGCTCAGAAGTGGGAGCTGACCGCCGACGAAGTCGCTCGCAACGTGCACTCTCACCCGACACTCAGTGAATCGATCAAAGAGGCCGCGCATGGGCTGATGGGCCACATGTTGAACATGTAATTTCTGTTGGGCGACCGCCCATGATGAGACTCACGTAGAACCTGGTAGGGCCGCACGGCGTGCCGCCGGCACCCTTTGCCAGTCACGGGAATGACGCCATGGCCACTGCGCCCTTTCCTGCAGCGAAGCGAGGGATCCTCGGGCGGCGCAGGGACGGCCTTCGTTACACGGGCCGGAGATCCATCCAAGCTTCGTTCGCTTCTACTGAAACACCCGGCGCTTTTGCGACCGGGAAGGTAGAAGAGATCCTTCGCTCGACGCTTCAGGATGACAGGCCATGGCAGTGGTGTCATGCCTGCGAGGCGGCAGCCTGCGTCGTTCCCCCGCTTCTAATGAAACGCGCTTCGTTCCTGCGGGGTCTGGGGATCTTGTCATCCTGGAGGGAGCGCAGCGACCGAAGGATCTCGTCAAAGCCGAATAGTGCCCCTCATCGCCAGATCGCAACCGGGAAGGTAGAAGAGATCCTTCGCTCGACGCTTCAGGATGACAGGCCATGGCAGTGGTGTCATGCCTGCGAGGCGGCAGCCTGCGTCGTTCCCCCGCTTCTAATGA
>JBDTRY010000091.1:0-13430 GCA_039931435.1 Acidobacteriota bacterium
TGTCATCCTGAAGCGTCGAGCGAAGGATCTCTTCTACCTTCCCGGTTGCCACGAGGAAGGGCACGAGTGTAGTTGCGGCGACGCCAGCCCTTCCCACCTTCATCGCTCACAGGAAGTGAGAAGCCTGATAGCCGAGTCACCTGGAGTTAGCGCGGCAACGCTTCCACCGCCGCGTCGATCTCTTTGCGGGTGGCGTCGTCCGGATTTTCTCCGAGTGCGAGTCGGAAACTTTCCCCGGCCTCGGCCGTCCTTCCGCATGCCATCTGCGCTTTCCCCAACCGCAGATGGAGACCGGCCTTCGACGACAGTCGCTCGGCCGTCACGTCCCGCAGTGCGGTGCTGAAGGCATCAGTCGCCTCAACGCAGTTTCCGCGAGCAGTGAGGATCTCGCCGAGCGTGTCAAAAACCAGATCATCGTCAACGCCGGCGATCGAAGCCGCGCGCCGGGCGAACTGCTCCGCTTCCGGCAGACGATTCTGCTGGAACAGTAGCCATGCAAGGTTGTTCAGCGCATCACGATTCTGACCATCGATGCTCAGAGCCTTCTGAAACGACGACTCGGCCTCGGCCGTTCTGCCTGCAGCGGACTGAGCGTTCCCCAGGTCAACCTGAACTACAGCTTCGTCCGCTTCGTCGGGATGTGCCGCGAGCAGTCCGTTATAGAGGGAAATGGCCTCGTCCCACCTGCCGGCGGATTCCATGGACACGGCTTTCTTCAGGTCCGCATCGAATTGCAGCCGCGCTGGGGATTTCGGCTCGATGAGCAGCGTGGCGTACTCCGTTCCCTGCCAGGGCTTCTCGACGGACGCCAGCGGACTCCATCGGGCTTTTCCGTCCCCGAACTGCATGCGCATCAATCCTCGCGCTTCATCCAGGCCATCGAGCACGATGTAATGGTAGAGATCCTTGTTCAAACCGGGTAGATCGACGACCTTCAACATCAGGATCACCGGCCTCGAAGCCTCGAGTTCCGAACGTATGATGCCAGGGTCGCCACGCGTCAGTTTCGAATCGAAGCCCTCGCTACGCGCCTTGAGGAGAAGATCGACTGACACGACGCCGCCGTTCCGCCCCTTTTTCAGGGACCGGATCAGGTCCTCTTCCGTCGCCGCGTTTCCGTAATGGTTGAGAACAGTGGCCAGAGCACCGGCACCGCAGGTGTTATCGCCCCAGACTCGCAGGGGCATGGCCGGGATCACAGTTGCCGTATTGCCGGGACGCTGGCTCGAAGGCTTCAGCGTCACGCAACTGTTCAGCGTCAGCGCCGCAGATAGAACCGCAAGAAGACGAAGAGATCCGGGCATTCCGGGTTTGCCTCTGGACAGGCAACTCGAGAGGCGGGAAATCACCCGCCCCTCGTTCAGCGTCGGGGGAGCGACGTTGAGACAGCCTTGTCCAATTCGTTGCCGGATCAGCTTGTGAGGGCCACGAGAAGGGCCACTGCCAGCGCCCCGATCCCGATCCAGATCCACTGCTGGCGGTTGATTCCCGCTGCCTGGATCTGCTCGACATTCTGAGCGAGAGAGTGAAGGTCCTGATCGGAGAGCGAGGCCAGACGCGTGTTGATCTCGTCGCTGCTGAAGCCCTGTGCGGCGAGAGCGTCGGAGACGCCTTTTACAGCAACGGCGTCGCGGACTGCGGATAGATCGCCGCTACGGTCAATGGCAGGAGCGACCGCACGTGAGGGTACCGGGCCGGCAAAGACCGGCACTGCCGTGGTGATGATGAGGATTGCAAATGTGAAGACCAGCAATTTCGATTTCGTCACGTCCCTCTCCTTGTGTGAGACGGGTCAGCAGCCGTCTCGTTCCGTCGTATGCACTGCGTTTGCCCGCAAATCTGCAAAGCAAATGAGCTGCCACAAAGCCGGCCTCTGTGCTACATCGGTGACGGTGTCGGCTCTACCAGGAATCGCGATGTGTATACAAATATGGGAATCGCCGTTGTGCTCAGGATTGCTGCTACCAGGAACGCTGCGGCGAAGCTGCCGTGCTCGGCCACGAACCCGGTCAGGAATGAGCCCGTGCCGATCCCCGTGTCGAAGGCCAGGATAATGCTGCCGAAGGTCGCTGCTCTCCTCGCCGGATCCGACCTTGCCAGGACGAACGTGGCGAAGCTCGGGTAGGCGCTGCCGAATCCCAGCCCGAACAGAATCGCGGAACTGACGATCATCGTCCGGTCGTGGCTCCAGGCCAGCATGGCCAGCGAAAAGGGAAGAATTGCCAGAGAGGGATACAGCAGAGCCCGCGGGCCGAGGCGATCTCCGAGTGGCGCCGTGAAGATTCGCGAAATCAGAATGGTGATGGCGAACACGGTGAAGTACAGCGACCGTGGCACGATGTGACGTTCCATCGAAAGAACGGCTACGTAGCTGGTGACCCCACCGTAGCCATAAGAGATCACGAAGAGCGAGCATGCAGCAGCCAGCACTCGCCAGTCCACGAGTTGCGAAGCGGCAGGAAAGGGTTCGTGCGATCGTCCGGTGCCGCCTCGAATTCGTAACGCCAGAATGACCATCACCACGGAAAGCGCGGACATCTCCAGACAGAGCGTCATCCATCCTTTCGAATACACGGCCAGTCCCACAACCGGCGCCGTGGCCACCGCGGCAGTGCTGGCCATGCCCCAGTAGGCCATCCCTTCGGTGCGGCGTGAAACGGGGATCAACTCGGTGATGATCGCGGCACCCGAGGCCAGGATGGACGACCAGAGAATCCCGTGAATGCAGGCGATGAGCAGCAGCAGAGGGAGCCAGGTAACGACCCCGTACAACAGAGAGAAGACGATGAAGGCGCAGCTTGTGCCGATGAGAAGGATGCGCCTGCCCACGTGATCGGCGATAGTGCCTGTGATCGGCGCCGACAACGCGGAGGCGTAGGTGTAGATGGCCAGGAAAAATCCCGCCTCCGCTTTCGAGCCTCCCAGATTCATGATGCGGAAGGGAATCGTGGGCAGCAATTGAAAAGCTGAGAAGAAGGTAATAAACCCGAACGTCCAGAGCCTGATGAAAGGACCTGTGAGCAGCGGTTCGCGATCCGGGGATTTCAGCACCGGCGCATTGTAAATGCGCGAGCTAGTGGCGTGTATTGGATGAATGGGTACCAGATGCCGCAGGAATCGGCGACGTGAGCTAGGCGCACCGACGCAAGCATAGCGGCTCCTATGCTGAGGAGGCGCAACAACGCTCATGGCGTCGAGACCAAGTCAGGTGGTACCAATTTGTCCAATACACGCCACTAGGTCCGGTTCGCCTGAACTTCGCCTTCTGACCGCCAACCGCCTCTCTCACATACAATCACGGCGATGGCTGAAGGTTTCTCCGCGGAAGAATCCGCTCGATACAGCCGGCAGCTCTCCCTTCCAAAAGTTGGGGTCGAAGGGCAGAAGCGTCTGCGGTCGGCATCCATCCTGATTGTGGGCGCCGGTGGACTGGGAAGTCCGTCGGCACTATATCTCGCGGCCGCGGGCGTGGGACGAATCGGAATCGTCGACTCCGACCGGGTTGATATCTCGAACCTTCACCGTCAGGTCCTTCACCTCACGTCCGACGTCGGGCGCCAGAAAAGCGAGTCCGCGGCGGCGAGCATGCTGGCCGTCAATCCGGAGGTCCGGGTCGACGCCATCGAAGCGCAGCTGACCTCGGCGAACGCGCTGGAGATCCTCCGGCCCTACGATGTCGTGATCGATGGCAGCGACAATTTTCCCACGCGGTATCTCGTCAACGACGCCTGCGTGTTGCTTGGAAAACCCGACATCTACGGTTCCGTGTTTCGCTTCGAAGGGCAGGCCGCGGTTTTCTTTCCGCCAGGGGGTCCGTGCTATCGCTGTCTCTATCCCGAGCCCCCACCACCGGGCCTCGTGCCTTCGTGCGAAGAGGGGGGCGTTCTCGGTGTCCTCCCCGGGATCGTGGGCCTCATTCAGGCCACGGAAACTCTGAAGCTCATTCTGGGGATCGGCGACTCGCTCTCGGGCAGGCTTCTTCTATTCGACGCTTTGAGTATGGAATTCCGGGAGCTTCATCTTAAAAAAAATCCTGCGTGTGCCATCTGCGGCGAAAGCCCGACCATCCACAGCCTGGTGGACTACGAAGCTTTCTGTGGAGTAGCCGCCGTACCGGCCGAAGAAGAGAACGGCTCGATTACTCCGCGAAGGCTCGCTGAGAAACGTGCGCGGGGAGAAGAACTCCTTCTCATCGATGTCCGCGAACCGTACGAGTGGGAGATCGGTCATCTCGATGGCGCGCAGCTGATTCCGATGTCCCGGCTGGCGAGCGAGGTTCCCCGGCTGGATCGCAACGCGTCGATCGTCGTTTACTGCCGAACCGGTTCGCGAAGCGGGCGGGCGGCGGAGTTCCTGCGCCAGTCGGGATTCGTGAGGGTCCTGAATCTGGAAGGGGGAATCAACCGCTGGTCGCAGGACGTGGACCCCGACATACCGGCGTATTAGTGGCGGTGAGGGACTGCGGAAGCATCGTAGTGCCGAATCGCAGCCGGACGGTATCTTCGAAAGACGCGCACAGTCGAGGAGCAGGACGCAAGGGGAAAAGGGTGCCGGCCGCACGCCTACAGCCCTACGACTATTCGCATTCAGGCTCGCGAATGTGGTTCGACAGCGGCGCACGCGGAAGTCAGTGATCGGACTTCGTTGTCGCGGAGCTGATGTGTGCGGTGTGGCCCGGTGCTTCGCTGCCGAACATCGTTACCACCGACCTTCCGCTGGCACGGCCCATGGTCGAGCCTTCGATGATGGCGATGCCGATATCCTGAAAAATCGGCGAGAGAATGTTTGCGCGGTGCCCGGGAGATTCCATCCACGATCCGACCATAACCTGCGGCGTGTCGAATCCGCAGGCGAGGTTTTCGCCGGCTGCTATGAAACGATAACCATGCGGTGCGATCCAGACGAACGGCTGAACTCCTCGGGGTGAGATGTGGCCCCAGTAGGTGTTCTCCTCCATGTCGGCGATGCGGTCCGCGGCGGCCAGACTGAGACGGTCGTCCAGCCGGAGTGGCATCAACCGGTGCAGGCCGCGGTAGAAGTTGATCTGCTCGAGCACGGAGCCGACGGTGATTTCGGACCCTTTCAGAAGCGGGTCCGGCTCCTCTGCAAAGGCAGCCAGCGCCGGCGCGGCCAGAATGGCCAGAACAGGAACCAGCACGATCTTTCGCAGGATCATAGCCGTTACTGAAAGCCTTGTGATCTGTCTGGCTGCTCCCATGAATCACTCCGTGAGCCGAATGCTGACGAAGAATGTACACGTCTTCCCGGCTTTGCACTCCACCCAGCACTTCCCTCCGAGCCGCCCGGCGATTTGCTGAGCACGGAAAAGGTCCTTGCCAGTCCGTTCGGGATTGCTGGAATCCCATTCGAAATCGGAGGAAAACATTGCGAGCGCGTTCGTTTCCGAGATCACTGGACCGCTATCCATGACGAAGAAGACCGCGGTTCGATGGCCTCGCTGTTCTTTCACGCGCGCCCCGACGACGACGGTACCCCGTTTCCGAACGTAGTGCAGTGAATTTTCCACGAGAATCGAAAGGGCATCGAAGACATCCTCGCCGTCCGTGGTCCGTCCCTCGGCATCTTTCATGTCGGACTGCAGCCGCAGCGCCTTCAGCTCCGCGATTGGGGTGAATCGCGAAGCGAGCTCCTCGACAATTTCCGTGATCGTCGAATCCGACGGAGGCGGAGGCCGCTCGCTGACCGCGTCTATCGTTTCGAGCGTTGCCAGAATTCCTTCGAGCGTCCCTGCGGCATCTCCGAGAATCGGATCGGGATTCCGCTTCTGCGCCGCGTTCAGCGCGTCGCAGAGGGCGCGAAGGCCTGCGGAAGCCGACTTCGCAGCAGCGCGGGACACCTCTCGGGGCCTGACGGGCTGAAGGATGAGTGCAGCTCCGTGATGCCCGGACTCGAGCGGAACGAGGGAGAAGGTGAGATCCGTCTCTCCGACCGTGATCCGGCCCGAGATATTCTGGTCGAGCGAGGGAAGCTCTTGTCCCAGCCGGGACTCGACCTGACTGAGCGTGAGCGATCGAAGCTTTTCGGCGCCTAGAAGCCGGCGGGCCATCGGCGTGACGAGGCGGATGGCGCGTTCGGGCGAGAGCAGCACGATAGCCTCTCCCGTGGCTCCCAGCAATTCGGAAAGGCTTCGCAGTGGCAGCGAAGTGGCGTGCGCAGGAAGGTCGGCCAGCACACCGGCCAGTGGGATGGCTTCCACCGGACCGGTAGCCTGTGTTTTCTGAGACCTCGAGGGTTTTCGATCGCACTTCTCGCAGGTCAGGCCTGTCGAGATCTCACGTCCGCAAATCAGGCATCGAGTGGCCATAGTGGCCGTAAATTCTCGCACGAATCGTCTTTGCCGCAGAGCGAGGGTGGTCATCGGTCACCATTCGGTTGCAGTTTCCCGGGCGTTCGTGGCGAAGATCGCTCGAGGTCTGACCCCCCAGGTGCATGCGCGAATCAGCCGTGTTGCAAGTCAGCGCTGAGGGTTGTTTGACAGCATTTTCTGGTGCCAATAGACTCCGGGACGGCTTCAACGAGGGAGAGAATGATGCAGAAAATTGCGGTGATTGGTGGCGGAACGATGGGTAACGGGATCGCTCACGCGGCCGCCCAGAGCGGACTGGATGTAACTCTGGTGGAGCTGTCCGAGGCGCCGCTGCGGAAGGCGATGAAGACGATCGATGCAAATTTGCAGAGGTCGGTGGACAAGGGGAAAGCAACCGCTGCCAATAAAGAAGAGATCCTCGGACGCATCCGTGCCACTACCAGTCTAAAGGACGCCGCCGATGCCTCTTTGATCGTCGAGGCCATCCTCGAGGACGGCGACGCCAAGACGTCGCTCTTCCGTCAGCTGGATTCAATGGCCGCCCCGGAGACCATCCTGGCGTCGAACACTTCATCGATTTCCATCACACGAATCGCAGCGGCGACGAGCAGGCCGGACAAAGTGATCGGAATGCATTTCATGAATCCCGTCCCGGTGATGACGCTTGTGGAAGTGATCCGCGGGATTGCTACTTCGGAGGAGACTTGGCGGAGAGTTGAAGAGCTGGCGAAAATGATGGGCAAGACGCCGATCGAGGTGAACGATTCCCCCGGGTTCATCTCCAACCGCGTACTCATGCCCATGATCAACGAAGCGATCTTTGCCCTGTACGAGGGAGTGGCCACACGCGAGGCCATTGACGGGGTAATGAAGCTGGGGATGAATCACCCCATGGGTCCGCTGACGCTGGCCGACTTCATCGGACTGGACGTCTGTCTGGCCATCCTCCGCGTGCTTCAGGACGGCTTCGGAGATCCGAAATACCGTCCCTGCCCGCTGCTGCTGAAGATGGTGGACGCGGGTTGGCTGGGTAGAAAAACGGGTCGCGGTTTTTACTCGTACGAGTGAAACGATCATGTCATCCCGAACGAGCGAAGACGAAAGCGCCGTTCGTCGTTCTTGCGGGGCCTGGGCCTCTTGTCATCCTGAGGGAGCGCAGCGACCGAAGGATCTCTTCAACGAGAATCGTGCCCGTCATCGCGATGGCGACCGGGAAGGTGGAAGAGATCCTTCGCTCGACGCTTCAGGATGACACGCCATGGTAATCGATTCATTCCCCAATACCGGCCCTGCGCCGGTCATCCGCTCGGGTAACCCCGCTGTCCCAAGCCTCACAGAAGATCCCTCGCTTCGCTCCGCGATGTACACGTCGCTGGCAGCTTCGAATCATTTTTCAAATGAACTCGAACAGGGCCGGCCCGACACGAGCAGACGCTGGAATGGCGATGATATGATCCGGGACCGGTGGAACCGCGGCGAGAGGCTCCAAAATACTGCGGGCGAAGTCGCTGTTCACTGCGGTGAAAGGAAACTTCCGGATGCTGTGTCAGGCCTGCGGCTCTTACAACGACGATGAGCGCGAATTCTGCTCTCGCTGTCAACACAAGCTGCTCGTTCTATCCGGCGTCAACGCCTACGACGACGATGACGTCGAGGAATACGAAGAAGAAGGGGATCTCTCTCTCGACGAGCATCTTCTGGAGCGGGTCTCTGCTCTGGAAGAGATCGTCAAGCGCTCGGCGGAGACGCTGAAAACCGCCATCGAGTCCATTCATAAACACGAGCGCTCGATCTTCGTCAGCCAGACCGGAATCCTTTCCATCAAGGAGCTTCTGGAGAAGAAGAACGTCGTCTCTGGCGAAGACCTTGTCGAGCTCTGGGAATCGAAGATGGGCGAACAGATGCTCGCCCTGGAAAAGAAAGAGCGTTTCGCCGAACGCAAGGATCGTATCGTCTCGTTGTTCCGCGGCGACCGCAAGGAACGCTTCGTGGCCTTGATCGCCGAGGCCGAACTGGCCATCGAGTCATTCGATCAGGAGCGGGGGATGAAGGCCCTTGAAGAGGCTTTCAAACTCGATCGCGACAACTACGAGCTGGGTTTTTTTCTCGGCGAGATGTTTTTCAACGACGGCGATCTCGATCGCGCCAAATCCTTTCTGGAACGGACGCTGGAAGTGCAGCCCGACCACTTCGACGCCGCGGTCTTCTACGGTGTTCTCCTTCACGAGCGCCAGGACCTCAAAGGCGCCGAGCGCTGGCTGCGGCGGGCAATCCAGATTTCTCAGGACTCGTTTCTTCCTTATTTTTCTCTCGGGGCCATCTACGCCCGTAAGGGAAAACTTCTCCGCGCGCAGAAGTTTCTGCAGCAGGCCATTGAGCTGGAGGCCATTCCCCAGGCGCATTACCTGCTGGGAACGATCTTCTATCAGCGCGGCCAGCTGGAACGCGCCATCCGTTCATTTCAGAGCGCACTGAAGCTCGATCCCGAGTACGAGGAAGCTATTTATCATCTCGGCCTCTGTTACCTCGATCGCAACTGGAATCGCAAGGCCATTCACTGCTTCCAGGAGGCGCTGGAGCTGAACCCCAACAAGATGGAGTATCAGCAGGCCGTGAGAATTTACGACGATCAACTGCGGCGTCACACTCCGCTGGATGGTCCCGCGGCGGACGAGGTCTCCAAGGCCGAGTCGCTGGTGGGGCAGGGCAACTACGCCGAGGCTCTGGAGCATTATAAAAAGGCAGCGCAGGTCGAACCGGACAATGTCAACGTTCTCATCGCCTATGCCCTGCTCTGCTCGCATCTCGACCTGAATGGCGAGGCAATTTCTGCAGCCAAGCAGATTCTCAAACAGAAGCCGTCGGAGATGGTCGCCGCTGCCGCCTACACCACGCTCGTCGAAGCGCTTCGCGCCGAAGGCAAACTGAAGGAAGCGAATCACCTTCTCGAGGAGATGCTCCAGGAGTACACCTCGAACTACGCCAAATCCATCGCCTATTACGAAAAGGCGTACAACCTCGCGGAGATGGAAGAGAATCTCGAGGAGGCGCTGGAAAGCGCCAAGCTGGCCTTGAAGTATTCGCCGAAGGAGCTCAAGCAGTTCCCGCTTGCGGCCCTGGGATGGGTCTATTTCAAAAAACGCGACTTCGAAAGCGCCATCGATTTTCTGACCAAGTCCACGGACCTCGGAGCGAGCGCCACGAACCTCATGCACCTGGGCATGGCTCTCCTGGAAAGCGGTGAAAAAGACCGCGCCCGCGCTGTCTTCCGTCGCGCCAAGCAATTCAAGAACAAAGGCAGCGGCCTGGAAGAGAAGATGCTGGAGCAGGTGCGCACGACCACCAAACTCGTCGATCGCATTCACTCCAAACGGCGACGGCTGCAGAAGGTCTGAAACCTCAGACCTGAGGCCAAAGAGCCGGCCACTTTTCTCCGTTCGCACCTACGCCTGGCACAGAGCAGGTTCATGATCGAAAGATGTTCTTCAACGGCTGGTTGACTCTTCTGCGTACCGTTATCGTAGGCGTTCTGGCCTACGCAGCGCTGATCGTGTTCCTGCGCCTGTCCGGCAAGCGCGTTCTCTCAAAATGGAATGCATTCGACTTTGTGGTCACGATTGCCATCGGCTCGATCCTGGCCACAGCGCTACTCTCGCAGACCACTTCGCTCGCTCAGGGACTTGTTGCTTTTGCCGTGCTCGTTTCCCTGCAGTTCATCATCACCTGGGCCTCGGTCCGTTCCGGGGTGGTACGCAACTGGATCAAGGCCAGGCCCACTCTCCTTCTCGATCGAGGAAATCTGCTCACCGAGGCCCTCAAGCGCGAGCGAGTCACCGAAGGGGAGGTACGCGCGGCCGTTCGCGCGCGTGGGCACGCCTCACTGGCGGACGTGGACGCCGTCATCCTGGAGACGGACGGCAGTTTCAGTGTGATCGGACGGATCGGCGAGCTGCCCCCCTCGGCGCTGCAGGATGTCGATGGGTACCCGCGTTCCTGAGGAGGTGCGCTTCCGGTGTTCTCTGGAACTCAGGAAATCGGGCGGATCTCGTAAGAAGTCGTCACGACGATGGCCTGTTCCACGGATCGGAAAACAGGGCAGAACCGTGCGTGGAAACCGTGAACGCGTTCGATCGTTTCCTTCTGCTCGTCCGCCGCGGCAAGGCTGTAAGTCACATGAATCCGGCGCAGGATCAACACTCGTTCGTCGAGTTCCACCTCGCCTCGGACCTCGGCGGTGAGTCTTCCGTTGCTGGCGTCGATCTTACGCGCTTCCAGCGCGCCCCCGAAGGTGCCAACCAGTCAGCCGCCCACCGCGGCGACGAGGTAGTCCACTGTCGTGGCGTGCGCTTCAATGACGTTCGTATCCACGCCGTAATGCTCGGCGATGGCCCCATGGACTCCGAAGGTCACGGGGTTCGGCTCCCCCGGAAGCGACGCGGTGCGGATCGGCCCCTTTTGCCTTTCGATATGAACTCTAGATTCGTAGACGACGTAGTCCATGGGGCCTCCGTTTCGGGTGCGGGATTGAAACTACAATCATGGCCTGAACAAGGCAAGGAAAGAAAAACTTGGCAGAATGGGCCGTCGGTTGACGCTCCCGCTCCGGCTCTATAGCATCGATTGGCTCTGAAGGGGTGTGAATGATCGGCACTACCGTTTCGCACTACCGCATCGTCTCGCAACTCGGCAGCGGTGGCATGGGGGTTGTCTACGAGGCCGAGGATCTGCTTCTCGAACGGAAGGTGGCGCTGAAGTTTCTTCCGGAAGAGATGGCCCGGGACGACGCCGCCCTGCAGCGCTTTCAGCGAGAAGCGCGCGCGGCTTCGGCTCTGAACCATCCAGGAATCTGTACGGTTCACGCCATCGAGCAATTCGACAGTCGGCATTTCATCGTCATGGAGCTGCTCGAGGGCCAGACCCTCACGGAACTCATTCGCCAGGGGCCGATGGAAGCACCGCGGCTTGTGGCCATCGCCATCGAGATCACCGACGCCCTGGAGTCCGCACATGCCAAGGGAATCGTCCATCGCGATCTGAAGCCGGCGAATATTTTCATGAACTCGCGTGGTCAGGTGAAGATTCTCGACTTCGGACTGGCCAAGATCGAGTTGCGCAAGAGTGGCGGAGCAGGTCCGGAGATGGAGACCGCCGTGCGGACCGAAGAGCTGACCAAAGCCGGGTCCACCATCGGTACCGTCTCCTACATGTCGCCGGAACAGGCTCGCGGACAGATTACCGACGCCCGCACCGATCTCTTTTCGCTTGGCACAGTCCTCTATCAGATGGCAACGGGTGTTCTGCCGTTTCAGGGTGACACCTCCGCGGTCATTTTCGACTCTCTGCTCAACAGGGATCCGTTGCCTCTCGCTCAGGTCAACTCGAACGTTCCCGCTGAGCTTGGGCGCGTGGTCATGCGCGCGCTGGAGAAGGACCGCAATCTGCGATACCAGACGGCCACCGACCTGAAGACGGAAATGCTGCGTCTGCGGCGCGATCTCGACTCAGGAAGCAGGCGGGCTATCGACAGCGATTCACGCCAGGATGTGGCCACCGAGCGAACGGAGAAGTCGATCGCAGTTCTCTATTTTGAAAACCTCAGTGGAGTGAAAGAAGACGAGTACTTCCGTGACGGAATTACGGAAGACATCATTGCCGAGCTGTCGAAGATCAAAGGTCTGAAGATCTTTTCCCGTCCGACGGTGCTCGCATACCGCGACAAACCGGCCACGCCCGCACAGATCGGGCAGCAGCTCGGTGCCTTGTACGTTCTGGCGGGCACCTTGCGGCGGGCAGGCAACCGTCTCCGCATCAGTGCCCAGCTCGTCGATACGCATACGGATTTCCCGCTCTGGATCGAACGATACGACAGGGAAATGAAGGACGTCTTCGAAGTTCAGGATGAGATTGCCCTGAAGATTGCCGAGGCGTTGCGCATCACGCTTTCTCCGCAGGAGCAGGAGGATCTGGCCACGAGACCGACCGAGGATCTTCAGGCTTACGATCTGTTCCTGAGGGGAAAGAACTACGCGCGACGTCTGTCACGTCAGGATCTTGAGTTCGCGCTGCAGATGTTCGAGAACGCCGTGGCCCTCGATCCCAACTTCGCTCTGGCCCACGCCGCCATCGCCAACGTCTGTGCGCAGTATCACTATCACTTCGACCGTGCTTCGCGATGGATCGAGCGCGCGGTCGAGGCCACCAGGCGCGCCAGCTCCCTGAACAAGAATCTGCCCGAGGTGCAGGTGGCTGAGGCCTGGGTCTTCTACGTCGAGGGAAAGTACCGCGAGGCCGTGGACCGGGTCCGGGAAGCCATCGAACGGAAGCCGGACGCAGAGGGCGCCTACTATCTGCTGGGACGGGCGCTTTTTGCATCGGGCCGGTATCAGGAGTTGATCGATGTCGCCGACGACGCCATCACCCACACCGGGGAGGACTACAACACCTTCGTCCCCATCCGCAACGCACTGGGCGCTCTCGGCAAGCAGGAGGCCTACCTCAACCACAGCCAGCGTGAGCTGCAGATGTACGAGGCCCATCTCAAGAAGGTGCCCGAAGATGCCAGAGCGCGGACGCTCATCGCCGGCGACTACGCCGGGCTGGGCCGGGACGAAGACGCCACGCGTGAGTTGAACCTGGCCATGACGCTCCGGCCCGACGACGCCATGGTCACCTACAACGTTGCCTGCGTTTTTGGCCAGCTGCGAAAAGCGGATGAATCGCTCATGGCCCTGAAGAAGGCCTGGGAAGCAGGATTCCGCGATCCGAACTGGGCGCGACATGATCCCGACCTCGAGATTCTCCGCGGAAATCCGGAGTTCGAGCGGCTCTTCCCTCTCGCGGAATGAGGCGCTGAGTTTCACCGGGGCGTGGAACGTTTGTCAGCCTTGAGGGAGCGCAGCGACCGAAGGATCTCTTCAACGAGAATGGTGCTTCATCGCGGTGGCAACCGGGAGGTAGAAGAGATCCTTCGCTCGACGCTTCAGGATGACACGCGCCTGGGAGTTGTTTCATTTTTCTCTGGACGCTGGCGCCTGGGCCATCTCGCTTCTGATCTGATGAAATGCCCGCGTTTCACGGGGCGTGGAGAACTTGTCATCCTGAG
>JBDTRY010000092.1:0-13133 GCA_039931435.1 Acidobacteriota bacterium
TATCACCTCTACGTTCTGCATCAGGGCCAACGCTTCGACCGCGTCCGCTACTTCACGACGGGAGCGGTCTGCTTCCGCCGTGAAGAAAGTTACAAACCCCTGCAGCGCCAGTGGTCCTTTCGTATGCGCGAGATCGTCTGCTTCGGAACTCTTCAGGAGGTGCGCGCCTTCCTGGAACAGTCGAGACGAGACATCGAACGGATCGCCTCCGCCCTGTCAATCGGGTTGGGGTGGCAGCAGGCAACCGATCCTTTTTTCGACCCCATGCGCAATGCTTCGTTTCTCATGCAGAAAGTGGATCCCGTGAAAATGGAGATGGTGTTCCGCGACGAACTGGCCATCGGCTCGATGAACCTCCACCGCCAGCACTTCGGTACCGCCTTCCAGATCGAGAGGGACGGAGAGCCGGTACACTCCGCTTGCGTGGCCTTCGGAATGGAGCGCTGGCTCTTCGCCCTGCTTCAGATATTTGGAACGCGTTACGAGCTCTGGCCGTTGCCGCTGCCGGTGAACTCTTGACCGTCGGCTCGCTACTCATCACCGGCGGAACCGGCTACCTCGGTGCCCGGCTCGCCAGGGCTTGCCGGGACACCGCAGACGAAATCATCATCCCGATCCGTGCAGGCGGCGACGAAGAGCTCGATCGTCGGGCCGATCTTCTGCGGTTGCAGATCGGGGAGGACGTGCGCCTTCGTGTTGTGCGAACGAACCTGGCCGAGGATAGGCCTTTCGAAGGAATCGAACCGAGGTCGGTGAGCCGGATCATTCACGCCGCGGCTGAAACGCGGTTCAATGTCGACGAGGAAACGGCCGATCGGGTGAACGTAGAAGGGACAGGCAAGGTTCTGCAATTCGCCGAGGCGTGCCCCAATCTCCAGTCCTTCGATTTTCTCAGCACGATCTACGTCGCCGGCCTTCGTGAGGGTCTCATCCCGGAGAAACTCTTCGCAGAGCCAGCTTCATTCGCAAATCATTACGAGCGGTCCAAGTGGGAAGCGGAATGTCTGATCGTGGACAGATTCGGAAATCTGCCCTGGCGGATCCTACGCATTGCCACCGTCATCGCCGACGACGATACCGGCGCGGTCACCCAGCACAATGCCATCCACAACACCCTGAAGCTTCTCTACTACGGACTGCTTTCTCTCATTCCCGGAAACCCCTCCGTGCCGCTCTATTTCGTCACCGGTGCGTTTGTCGCCGAGGCTGCTCGGAAAGCGATGGAGGCACCGGCGCACCGCGTTTATCATCTCTGCCACGAACGGCAGGAGTCTCTGATGCTGGAGGAGTTTCTGGAGACGGTCATGGCCTGTTTTGCTCGGGATGAGCAGTTCAGCCGTCGGCGAGCGCTGAAACCGCTCTACGTGGACGCGGAGTCTTTCGATGTCATGGCGGGGGAAGTGCGGAAATTCGGCGGAAGAATTCTTTCGCAGGCTGTCGGAAGCGTTACACCCTTTGCGCGGCAGTTGTTCTCGCCGAAGGCTTTCGACAATTCGAACCTCCGCGCCGCTTGGCCCGGATACGCGTCGCCGGATCCGGTGACACTGGTTCGGAATTGTTGTGAACGTCTGATGGCGACGCGGTTCAGTGCGGGCAGCATGGCATGATCTGCCTCGGATTAATCCTGCGCGTAGAATGGATCGATGACTTCGCTCCTCACCGAAAATGAGCTGTGGATCCTCAGTTTCTATCGCAGCTCGGAGATCAGCGGCTCACTCTTTTTCGGCCGGCTGGCCAGAGCGATGGCCCCCGGCCCCACGCAGCACGATATGACGAAGCATTTCGCTGACGAGGGAATGCACGCATGGTACTGGACCTCGTGCATCAGGCAGCTCGGAGCGGAACCGCTGAGGCTCGACGAGAGCTACCAGGATCGTTACCTCGCCGCCGCGGGCCTTCCCGCAAATCTCATGGAGGTGCTGGCGATCACGCTTACCTTCGAAAAGCGAGTCATCGGGCAGTATTCGCTGCACCGCCACGTTCCGGATCTTCAGCCGCTGGTTACGGAGACTTTTGCACGCATCATGGACGATGAGAAGTGGCACATCCAGTGGGTCTCGGACGCCATCGAGAAGCTGAAACCGGAATACGGGGCTGAGCGGGTCGAGGCGACGCTGAGCCGGTTTCGCGATGCGGATCAGTCCGTCTATGAGAGCGTTCTCAATGAGCATGAAGAACGGCTGGCCGAATTGATCCAGGGCCGCCGGAATCGACGATGACGGAGCGGACCTCGTTCACTGGCAGTGTGGCCGGGCTTCTCAGGCTGCCGGCCGGTCAGGTTTCATCGGAAACAGAACTGTCTGCTCTCTCCGTCGATTCATTCGCTCTCGTCGAGCTGCTGGTGAGGCTTCAGGAAGAAATGCAGGTGCGGGTCTTTCAGGAGGACCTCCGGGAAGTGAAAACTGTCGGTGACCTCGAGCGCGTCTTTGCAGCCCGGCGGCGAGAACAGAGCTAGTGCCCGCGTTCACTTTACGCGCACGAGCATTCCCTGATTGACCCCGACATATGTGGGATAGAAATCCGTGAAGAACCGGACGTGATCGGCGGCGTTCAGGAGAATTGCCCGCGCGCCCTTGTGGTCCGCGTCCTGAACATCGCAGTTGTCGAGATAGATCCACCCACCGGTTCGCACCGTTCTCACTGCGACCTCCGAAGCCCTGCTGCGAAACAGGCCGTCCACCAGGGCCAGATCGAAAGAAGATTCAGGTTCGGGGATTCGCTCGTAATCATCACCGCCTTGAAGACGGATATCCACGGAGGTCAGATTTGAACGTTGCAGCCGTTCACTGACGACATCGAACCAGGAGGGGTCGTGCTCGATGGACACCACTTCACGCGCACGCTTCGCCAGCCACACTGTCGAAGTGCCGCATCCAAACTCGAGGACCCGCCAGTCAGGCTGGATCAACGCATCGAGTGCTCGGATCCCGCGGAAGCCCAGCCATGGAAGGGCTGGACGATACCCGAAGAGCTTGAATATGAGCGTCGTGGCTACGGCGTGAGGCAAATAGACTATTCCCTTGAGATCGATGCGATTGCCGCAATAGTCGTGGAAACGTGTTTTACGAATTCCGTCGCCTGTAAGAAGTCGTTTCATAAAGGCCGTTCAAACGTATTCAGCTCGGGCGGAACTCTCCGACGGCCTCAGTGGCCGCTGCCCGTATGTCCTCCAGGGCTTGCTCCATCCGCGGTCGGTGGGTGCGGAATGACAGAACGCAGATGCGAATGACGAAGGCACGCTCCACTTTCGTGGCGGTGAGGAAGACTCTCTTTCTGGCGTTGATCCGTTCGAGCAGGTCCTCGTTCAACCGGTTCCAGTCTGTGGGGTCAATGTGCGGAGGCGTGAGCCGGAAGGCCACAATGGACAGCTGCGGTTCGGCGACGATGCTCATGTGTTCGATGTTGCGGATCTCGCCGGCGGCCCAGGCGGCAAGGTCGAGTTTCTCGTCCAGCTGCCGGCGGAATTCTCCGATGCCGCACATTTTCACGGGCAGCCAGACGCGGAGCCCGCGGAAGTCTCGCGAAAGCTCCGGCGAGAGCTCGCAGAAGTCTTCCAGTTCCGTGCCCTGTTGCATTGCAGGCAGATATTCAGCGTCCGCCGAGTGAGCGCGTCGCAGCGTGTTCACGTCTCGCACGAGAAGGGAGCCGGTCCCGTAGGGCAGAAAAAGTCCCTTGTGAGGATCGAGGGTGATCGAGTCCGCCGACTCGATGCCCCGCATCGCCGATTGGCCACGCTCGGTGAGCATGAAGAATCCGCCGTAGGCACCGTCGACGTGAAACCAGAGGCTCTCCCGGCGCGCCAGTTCTCCGATGGCAGTCAGATCGTCGACGGCGCCGGTGTTGGTCGTGCCGGCGCTTCCCACGACGAGAAATGGGTTTGACCCTGCGGCCCGGTCAGCGGCGATGGCGGATTCCAGAGCGTCCATGCGCATGCGGAAGGCAGAGTCCGTGGCGATTTCCCGAACGGCGTGCTCCGGAAACCCAGCCAGGGCAGCGGACTTCTGCACCGAATGATGAACCTGCGCCGATGCGTAGATCGTCCCCGATAGAAAATTCTCGGGAAGTCGATCGCGCCTCGCTGCCACGACGGCCGTGAAATTCGCCAGTGACCCACCTGTGGTGAGGACTCCGCCGGAGCCCGGCGGATAATGCACGATCTGGCAGAACCAGCGGATGACGTTCAGTTCGAGTTGCACGAGCAGGGGCGCTGCCGCGGCCACGCCCACGTAGCGGTTGGTGGCGTCGGCGATCAGGTCGGCCACTGCCGAATGCAGGATTCCTCCGCCGGGAATGTAGGCCAGGTATCCCGGACCGGCCGTGTTGTACGAACGGGGGATGGCTTCCTCGAACAGGAACCGGAGCAGCGGCTCGACGGCCGTGCCCTGCTCGGGCATCGGCTCACGCAGGGACCTCGACGCTTCGACAGCGCCTTCTACATGCGCTGCTGGCTGGTCGGGGAGGGTTTCGATGTGCCGGGCAACGTGCCACATGGCCAGATCGACCCATCGGCGCACTTCGGCGATCTCCGGCTCGATGCAGAATGGGTTCTCCGAAGGCATCGGGGCATTATCGCCGACTGCCGGGCCGGGCGCAGCCGCGTGGCAGGAAAGCTCATGGTAAGCGAACGAAGCCTGACGTAAACTTGCCCGAAGGCCATGGCAACGCGAAACGGGGTAAGGAATCCATGAAAACGATCATCGTCACCGGAGGTACGGGAGGGCTTGGAGGTACGGTTGTCGAGTTGCTGGCCAGGCTCTATCGATGCGTTCTTCTCTACAATTCGACGGCCCCTTCGGGTGACAACGTCGAAGGACTTCAGGCGGACCTCTTCAAAGAGGACAGCGTTCGGGCGGCGGTGCAGCGCTCTGCCTCTCTCTTCGGAGCGCCGTACGCACTCGTTCATCTGGCTGGCGGGTATGCCCATGGGATGGTTACGGGGACATCCACCGATACGTGGAACCACATGATCGGACTGAACCTGACCAGTTCCTTCCTGGTCATCCGCGAGACTATGGCCACGATGCGCCGTGACGCTCCAGGCAGGATCGTGGCCATCAGCTCGGAGGCAACAAGAACGAAGCCGAAGGATGCCGCTGCCTACGCCATTGCCAAGAGCGGCTTGAATCTCCTCATCGAGTTGACGGCGGCGGAACTGGCCGGAAGCGGCATCACAGCCAACGCACTCGTTCCGGGATCTCTGGACACGCCAGCTGGCCGCCAGGCCATGCCCGGCGCCAGGCTCGTGCCGCTCGACCAGGTGGCCGAAGCCATTCTGTTTCTGCTCTCTGAAGGCGCGGCGAACATCAACGGCGCACTGATTCCCATGCGGGGCTGAGAGTGCCGGTCAGCCGCGGGTTCGTTTCAGCAATGGCCGGGGTGGCGATCACGGTCTTCGCCTGGTTCTCACCGTGGGAATGGCCTGCCTGGCCCGCGCTCACGGTTCTGGCTTCGCTCGAAACGTATTCCGAAATGTCCTACGCCGGCCGGGCCTCGGTGGTCGTGGCCCTTATCTTTTTGAATGTCGCATTCTGGGCAACCGTGATTTTCCTGCTGACGCGAATCGCCGCGGAAGTATCGGTCTGGTGGCGAGACAGCAGGCCACGCCGCTCCTCCGCTTAGAGCTCGATCTGCGCTCCCAGTTCCACGACCCGATTTGCGGGCAGCCGGAAAAAGAGCAGAGCGCTTCGGGCGTTGCGATTCATCCAGGCGAAAAGACGTTCCCGCCAGATGGCCATTCCTGGACGTTTCGTGGCAATCAGGGTCTCGCGCCCCAGAAAGTAGGATGTGTCCGCGGGCGGGAAAGCCAGCTCGTCGGTCTTGATCGTGGCCAGAACCTCCGGGATATCAGGATCTTCCATGAAACCGTAGCGGACCACGAGCCGGAAGATTCCCTGCCCGAGCGGAGTGATTTCCGTCCTCTCCTCGGATGAGACGTGCGGGACCTCCTCGGTCATCACGCTGAGGAAGACAACGGTGTCGTGCAGGACTTTGTAGTGCTTCAGACTGTGCAGAAGCGCGCTCGGCGTGCCTTCGGGATTCCGGTAGAGAAACACGGCCACACCGGGAACGCGATGCGGCACCTTGCGCTCGATCGACATCAGGAACAGTTCCGGCGGCAGGGACTCCTCCCGGAGGCGCTCCGAAAGAATTTTCCTTCCTCGGTGCCACGTCGTCATGAGCATGAAAACAATTGCCGCCACGACGAGGGGAAACCATCCACCGTCCGGGACCTTGATGAGATTTGCTCCCCAGAAAGAGAGATCCATCGTCAGCGAGACCACGACGAAGATCAGAGCCCACCACAGTTTCCAGCGCCAGCGCAGAACCGTGAAGGCGCCGAACAGAATCGTTGTGAAGACCATGTCCGTAGTCACGGCCACACCATAGGCTGAGGCCAGCTTGCTGGAGCTGCGAAAAGCGAGTACGAGGCCGATGCAGGCAAGCATCAAAGCCCAATTTACGGCTGGAATGTAAATCTGACCGATCTGTCTGGCCGAGGTGTGATCGATTTCGAGTCGGGGAAGGTATCCCAGCTGAATGGCCTGCCGGGTGAGAGAGAACGCTCCGGAGATGACGGCCTGGGAGGCAATCACGGTAGCAGCCGTGGCAATGGCCACGAGCGGAAAGAGGCTCCAGGTGGGCGCCATTCGGAAGAACGGGTTTTCGGCAGTGAGCGGGTCTCTCAGCAGAAGCGCCCCTTGTCCGAAATAGTTCATGACCAGCGATGGGAGAACGAGCGCGAACCACGAGAGCCGAATCGGAAGAATGCCGAAGTGGCCGATGTCCGCGTACAGCGCCTCAGCGCCTGTGACCGCCAGAAAGACCGTGCCTAGTACGACCATACCTTTTGAGCCGTTTTCCGCGAAGAAACGGATGGCGTGCGACGGAAACACGGCCGACAGGACTCTCGGCTCCTGGATGATCTGGCTCACTCCAAGCGCGGCCAGAACCAGGAACCAGATCAGAGTCACAGGGCCGAAAATTTTTCCGACGGCTCCCGTTCCCTTCTTCTGAAACCAGAAAAGCGTCACGAGGATGACAATCGTGATCGGCAGCACGTAACCGTCGAACACAGGAGTGGCTACGCTCAGCCCCTCGACCGCGCTGAGCACCGAAATGGCCGGGGTGATGATTCCATCGCCGTAGAGAAGGGCGGCGCCGAAGAGTCCCATCAGTACGAAGAGCTTGCGCCAGCGGGAGGCATTGGCGTCGTGAGGACGCACCAGGGACATCAGGGCGATGATTCCGCCCTCGCCACGATTGTCAGCTCGCAGGACAAAGACCAGGTATTTGATCGAAATGATGATGATCAGTGACCAGAAGATGAGGGAGAGCACGCCGAAAACGTTGATGTCCGTCACCGGAACGCGATGGTCGCCGTGAAAGCACTCGCGCAACGCGTAAAGCGGGCTCGTTCCGATGTCTCCGTAGACGATGCCCAGAGCGAGCAGGGAGAGCGAGGCCAGATACTTGCCGCGGGGGGTACTACCGTGGTGGGCCGCCTTTTCCGGAAGCTCTGGGGTCGAGGGTGGTTGCATGCGCGCTGCGTACCTTACTGATCCAGGGTACCGAACGCAAACCCGAACCGCGTCTGGTCCTGCGGCTGTTTTGGGATGAGCAGGATCGTGTCCGAGTTCCGATGTTGTCTGCTGCTATTCGGGGGTGATATAGGCACCCGTGATTCCGCCGTCCACGAGAAAGGTCGTGCCGTTCACGTAGGACGACTCGTCGCTGGCCAGGAAGAGCGCGCCGTTTGCCATTTCTTCGGGCCGGGCAAACCGCCCGGCGGGAATGTGCACGAGCCGCCGGTTGCGGCGGGCGGGATCGGACAGTAACTCGGCGAGGAGCGGCGTTTCCACGGGACCGGGGCACAGCGAATTGGCGCGGATGTTCTTGCGGGCGAACTCGACCGCGATCTCCCTGGTCATGGCCAGAACTCCGCCTTTGCTGGCCGTATAGGCGATCTGCGGAACCGCAGCTCCCAACACCGCCACGAACGAAGAAGTGTTGATGATGGAACCGCCGCCGGCTCGCAACAAGGCAGGAATCGCGTATTTGCACCCGAAGAAAACACCCTTGAGATTCACGTCGATGACAAAATCCCAGATTTCCTCGGAGGTCGTCGTGACCGACTCATCGTCCGGGTGAAAAACGCCGGCATTGTTGAAAATGATGTTCAGCTTGCCATACGTTTTCTCGGCGAAGGCCACCATGGACTGCGCGTCTTTCTCTTTCGAGACATCGGCTGCGAAGCCGGTGGCCTGGCCGCCCGCATCGGAAATCTCTCTGGCCGTGGCCTCGGCAGCGTCCTGCCTCAGATCCACAGCAACCACTTTCGCACCTTCGCGGGCGAAGAGGAGACAGGAGGCCTTGCCGATGCCACTGGCCCCTCCGGTGATGAGCGCTACTTTGTCAGAGAGTCTCAAACCATCTCCTTTCATTTCGTGTCAGCAACACGCGGGTGGTAGTCGTGTCATTTCCCGGACACCGGCGCCTGCGCCGTTCCCCCGCTTCTAATGAAAAGCCCGGTGTTTCTACGGGGCGTGGAGGACATGTCATCCTTGAGGGAGCGTAGCGACCGAAGGATCTCGTCAACGAGCATCGTAGTCTTCCTCGCGTTGCAACCGGGAAGGCAGGATAGATCCTTCGCTCGACGCTTCAGGATGACACGCCGTGCAAGTCGTGTCATTTCCCGGACTCCAGCGCCTGCGCTGTTCCCCCCGCTTCTAATGAAAGGCCCGGCGTTTTTACAGGGCATGGAGAAGTTGTCATCCTTGAGGGAGCGTAGCGACCGAAGGATCTCGTCAACGAGCATCGTGCCCTTCCTCGCCTTGCACCCGGGAAGGTAGAAGAGATCCTTCGCTCGACGCTTCAGGATGACACGCGGGTGGAAGTCGTGTTTTTTTCCGGGACAATGGGCCCGGCGTCCGTCCTGGAACGAACGGCTGTAAGCCGCGACGATGTCATCCCGAACGAGCGAAGCGAGGAGGGATCTTGCGCTCGTGTAAGGTGGCCATCCTATCTCGCGCCGGAGATCCATCGCTTCGCTTCGGGATGACGCCCGCCTGGCAGTCGTTTCATTTCCACGGATAGAGAATCCTCCTCAGGCCTGTTCAAAGTACCTTCGACGTTCGTAGTCGGTGACGACGGAATCGAACTTTCTCTGCTCCGTGCGGAAAAAGTGAAGGTAGTGGTCGATCACTTCCTCGCCGAACTTCTCACGCGCCCAACTGCTGTTCTCGAGCGCGGCGATTGACTCATTCAGGGAGTGGGGAACCTGAGGCAGATCGACGGCGGCGTAGACGTCTCCGTCGAAGCGCTCCGGCGGCTCGATCTCATTGACCACTCCGTCCAGGCCGGCGGCGAGCATGGCCGCGAAAGCGAGGTAGACATTGGCGTCCGCTCCCGCCGCCCGGCATTCGATTCGCAGCGAGGGACCGCTTCCCACGATCCGAAATCCCGCCGTACGGTTGTCGTAGCTCCAGGCGATACCGGTCGGTGCGAACGATCCCGGAACGTATCGCTTGTACGATGCCGGGTACGGAGCGTAGAAGGCGAACGTTTCGCGGATATGTGCCATCCATCCCCCGAGAAAATGGCGGAAGGTCGGTGAGCACCGGATCGTTCCGAGACTCTCTTCACCGGGAAAGAGGGGTTTCGCTCCGCTCGAGTCTCTCAGTGAGACATGAATATGGCAGCTCGAGCCGGCATAGCGTTCGTCCCACTTGGCCATGAAAGTCACGGCCCGGTTCTGCTGCCAGGCGATCTCCCTGGCCGCGTGTTTGTAGATCGTGTGACGGTCGGCCATCTCGATCAGTTCTGCGTAGCGCAGCCCGATTTCCTGTTGCCCGGGACCCCATTCACCTTTGGAGGATTCCACGGGAACGCCCGACTGTTCGAGGTGAGAGCGGATGGCGCCGATCAGTGACTCTTCCTTCGAGCTCTGAAGGATGTGGTAGTCCTCGATGAGTCTGCCCATCGGCTCGATACCGATGAATCCTTTCTGGGCGGCTTTCTCATACGAATCATTGAAGACGTACAGCTCGAGCTCGGAAGCTCCGAAGGCGGTAAACCCGAGGCTGGTGGCGCTCGCCACCTGCTTGCGGAGGATGCTGCGAGGTGCGAACGGAACCAGCTCGTCGGCATCGTCACGGTAAACGTCGGAGAGGACGAGCGCCGTCTTCTCGTGCCATGACAGCACGCGCATGGTGTTGAAGTCGGGCATGGGTCGGAAGTCTCCATACCCTTTCGCCCAGCTCGTGAACGCGTAGCCGGGGACGGGATCCATATCCATGTCGCACGCCAGAAGGTAATCGCAGGCGTGCATGCCCTGTTCGGCAATTTCCTCCAGGAAGTAGCGGGCCACGATTCGTTTGCCGACCAGCCTGCCGTACATGTCGGGGAAGGCCACGATGACGGTTTCGATGGCGCCGTCCTCGACGCGCTGCTTCAGTTCGGAAAGCTCGATCCGTCCCCTCATCACGATGTTCCCATGTCCACGTAGACCGTTTTCCATTCCGTGTAGTGATCGAGAGCCTGCAGACCCAGCTCACGTCCCAGACCGCTCTGTTTGACTCCGCCGAAAGGAGCTTCGATATGAACGCTGCTTCCGGAGTTGATCGACAGATTTCCCGCCTGGACGGCTCGTGCTACACGCAGGGCGCGGCCGATATCAGTCGTCCAGATTGAGCCCGAGAGTCCGTAAACGGAATCGTTGGCCAGGCGGATGGCGTCAGGCTCGTCCTGAAAAGGCATGACCGCCACGACGGGCCCGAAGATCTCTTCACGGACAATTTTCATGTCCGGCCTCGTGTCCACGAACACTGCAGGTTCGAGGAAGTTCCCCTTCCCGAAGCGGGTGGGGCGGGTGCCCCCGGTTGCCAGCGTTGCGCCCTCTGCTGTCCCGGATTCGATGTACCGCTCGACGCGCTGCAGGTGTTGGCCGCTGATCAGTGGCCCCATCTCGGTGTCATCCGAAAGCGGATCTCCCACCTTCACCTTTTCGAAGGCCTCGATCAGCGCTTCCACGAAGCGATCGTAGAGCGACTTCTGGACGAGGATGCGGCTCCGGGCGCAGCAGTCCTGACCGGCATTGCCGAGCGAACTGGAGACGGCGGAGGCAAGGGCCCGATCGAATTGGCAGTCCTCGAAAATCAGATTCGCGGATTTTCCGCCGAGTTCGAGACTGACGCGTTTCACGTCGTCGGCCGCGGCACGCATGACGGACTTTCCGACCTCCGTGGAGCCGGTGAAGGCCACTTTGCGAACGAGCGGATGTTTGACCAGCGCTTCACCGACGATTGCTCCCGCGCCGGTGACCACGGTGAATACTCCTTCCGGAATCCCCGCTTCGAGCGCCAGTTCAGCGAGCCGCAATGCGGTCAACGGCGTCTGTTCGGCCGGTTTGAGAACTACCGTGTTGCCCATGGCCAGAGCTGGAGAAGTTTTCCACGAGGTGATGGCGATGGGAAAGTTCCAGGGCACGATGATGCCGCATACCCCGACTGCTTCGCGAAATGTCATGAGCAGTCCGGGAGCGGCGGCGGGTATGGTCTGGCCGGTGAACTTCCCTGTGGTTCCCGCGTAGTACTCGAAACAGTCTGCAGCCAGGTCCACCTCATCGCGGGAGTCCCGGATGGGCTTTCCCACGTTGCGCGATTCGAGTGCGGCGAGCTCTTCGCGATTCTTCCGAATGAGTGATGAAAGGCGTGTGAGCATCCGTCCGCGATCACGGGTGCTCACCCGCCGCCATTCATTGTTGAAAGCCCTGTCGGCGGCCAGCACGGCGACGTTGACGTCGTTCGAGTTGTGTTCCGCGACAGTAGCGAAGGGCTCGCCTGTCGAAGGCTCGATCAAATCGATCGCGGACATTTCAAGCCCTCGTGCAAGAACCGGGCGCAGGCATCGTGGAGCGGTTCTCCCCAGCCCAGGGGATGGCTGCGCTGGCCTCACCAGGAACTCGAACGCGTTTACCTGCTGGCGTCCACACTGCGGATGAAATCGATCACACCGTGAAAGTACGTCTTCTGATCGTCGTACATTGCCATGTGACTTCCGTTGGGACAGTACAGGTAGCGGGCGTGAGGGATCACGCTGGCCATCCATTTCATGTGTGCCGGATCCATCGTGTCGTAGCGGGCGCCGATGACCAGCGTGGGAACGGTAATCTTCGCCAGGTCCGCACTGCGATCCCAGTTCTCGAGTTTGCCGCTGGCCCCCATCTCGCTCGGTCCCTGCAGAGGAACATAGATAGCTCTGTTGATATGGGCGAAGGCGCGCATGACCGGATCGGGCCACTGTTCCGGAGGCATTCGAAGGATGTGATCCCTGTAGAAATGTTCCATGAGCAGTTCTTCGTAACGGGGGTTCTCAAAATCTTTCGCGGCCTCAATAGCCTGAATCTCAGCCAGCGCCTTCTGATCCATGGCCGGCATGAGAGCCTTCTTCGCGTACCGGTTGTAGGCCGGAATGCTGGACATCATGTTGGAAATGATCAGTCCCTTGAGATGCTGCTGATACTTCAGCGCGTACTCGATGGCCAGAACGCCGCCCCAGGAGTGCCCGAGGAGGTAGAAATTGTTCTCATCCAGACCGAGGGCCGTTCTCACCTGTTCCACTTCTTCCACGAATCGAGGTATTTCCCAGAGCTGAGGATTGTCGGGCTGATCGCTGTAGGCCGATCCGAGCTGGTCGTAGTAGTAGTACTCGATGCCAGCGCCGGGGAAGTAGCTGTCCGCGGCCTCGAAGTATTCGTGCGTGGCGCTCGGACCGCCGTGGAGTAGCAGTACTTTGATGCGCGGGTTGTTACCGACCCGTTTGGTCCAGACCTTGAACCTGCCTGCCGGAGTGCTGATGGAAATAAGCCGCACTCCGCCGCTGAGGGCGTCTTCCCGGCCGCTGGAGTCAAAATAGGACGATGTCGCCGTTGCCGACGGATGGGGTCCGGGCGCGGCACAACTGACGAGGGCGATCAGAGTGGCGGCGATAAAAAGGAATCGTCTCATCGATCTCTCCCTGGATTGAGTGAAGGAGAGAAGTCTATGCCTGGTGGCGTGTATTGGACAAATTGGTACCACCTTGACTTGGTCTCGACGCCGTGAGCGTTGTTGCGCCTCCTCAGCATAGGAGCCGCT
>JBDTRY010000093.1:0-13004 GCA_039931435.1 Acidobacteriota bacterium
CTCGGGATGACGGCGCTCATAGTTTCTTCACTCTGGTTCAGCGCCCCCGCTGTTGCTCCCTCAGGATGACAAGCGCTCCACAAACCCGAAGCAACCAGGAATTTCATTCGGAGCGTCGAGTGAAGGATCTCTTCTACCTTCCCGGTTGCTCAAAAACGCGCCAGCGACACCAGTCTCGCCAACGCAATAAATCCCGAACCTACCCTGTTCCGATGATTACTGCTTCATCTCTGTTCGTGTTGCCCACCGGGATTGCTCCTCCGCTGCAGAGTGAATCAAACTTTAATACAAAGGACTCTGCATGCCATTTATATCCCTCGGTCTCGGACCGAAAATCGCGCGCGCTGTAAGCGACGCGGGATACACCGAGCCCACACCGATTCAAACCAAAGCTATCCCCGCCATTCTTGCGGGACGCGATGTCGTTGGCGTCGCCCAGACCGGCACCGGCAAAACCGCCGCGTTCGTTCTGCCCATGCTCGAGAAACTCGCTGCCGGTCAACGCCGGCGGTCCATGCGGGCACTGGTCATCGCTCCCACCCGTGAACTGGTCACGCAGATCGACGAGAACGTGCGCATTTACGCCCGTCACCTCGGGCTGCGCTTCGCCACCATTTACGGTGGTGTGGGCGAGCGGCCCCAGATCGACGCCCTGCGTCGCGGGGTCGATCTCGTCGTCGCCACACCGGGCCGTCTGCAGGACCTCATGCAGCAGGGACACGTCTCCTTCAAGGACATCGAATTCGTCGTCCTCGATGAGGCTGACCGCATGCTGGATATGGGATTTCTCCCGTCCATCCGGCGCATCGTTCATGCCCTGCCCAAACAGCGACAGAGCCTCCTCTTCTCCGCCACGTTTTCAGCGGAGATCGAAAAGATCGCCGCCGAATTCGTCACGGAGCCCCAGGTCGTTCAGATCGGCCGCCGGGCCACCCCCGTGGAAACCGTCACCCAGGCTATCTACGAAGTTCCCAAGGAACAGAAGACCGACCTGCTCATTCACCTGCTCAAGGGTGCCGAACTGGAGACCGTTCTGGTGTTCTCCCGTACCAAACATGGTGCGGACAAGATCGCCCGGAAACTCCAGTTCGCCGGCATCTCCACTGCCACCCTTCACTCGAACAAATCACAGAGCCAGCGTATGCAGGCCCTGAGACAGTTCCGTTCCGGCGCAGTGCGCGTTCTCGTGGCCACTGACATTGCCGCACGGGGTATCGATGTCGATGGCATCTCGCATGTCATCAACTACGACTTCCCCCCGCAGCCCGAGGATTACGTGCATCGCATCGGCCGCACAGGCCGGGCGCACGCCATCGGCGACGCCGTCAGTTTCGTTTCCAGTGAGGACTACGGCAACCTGCGGCAGCTCGAGAAGTTTCTGGGGCGCGGTATCCCCCGCCAGACCGCGGCAGGGTTTGCCATCACGCGTCACTCCAATTCAGGAGGCGGATCGGTCGTTCCCATCCGCCCCGCCCATGCCGGCTCCCTTTCGCGCCCGTCGCGGTCGAACGCCGCGCCGAAACGCTCCAACCGCTGGTGATCTCTCACCGGCACGGCGCATTGCGCCGTGCCGGTGAAGACCGTCAGAGCGTATCACCCTTGCGTGCGTTTCCTGAGACGCGTCGAACGAACCTGTCATCCTGAAACGTTGGTCGCACGAAACTGTCATCCTGAAGCGTCGAGCGAAGGATCTCTTCCACCTTCCCGGTCGCCACGGACGATGAAGAGCACGATTCTCGTTGACGAGATCCTTCGGTCGCTTTGCTCCCTCAGGATGACAAACCCTTCACAACCCTGAACAACGTCCGGGCGTTTCATGAGAAGCGAGGGAAGGATCGATTCTACCTTTCCTCTTCCTCCCCGCCGTCTCCTTGCCGCAGGTAGCGGGACTCCCCTTCCCCGAGACCGAGCACGAGCTTGCCGTCTTCGGTGAAGCGGAAGGCTACCCGCTTTTCGCCGCCTACCGACTCGTCGGCGATCAGGACATCCGATCCATCCAGTCGAAATCGCGTGGCCACGATCCTGGGGAAGCCACCGGGATGCGTGAGGGTCATCACCACTCCGTCCGGCTCGAACTCCACGACCGAGCGACCATGCACCTGCAGCGACTCCACATCCTCGGGATCGGAGAACCATCGTCCCAGCAACATTTCGCGTGCGTCCATATCCATTCGTCCGTTCCGTGGCCCTGTGGATGAGGGTAACATCATAGAAAAAGGGCACGCGATTGCGTGCCCTTTTTGGCTGGTGCTGTAGAAATGAGGTTACTTGCCTGCTTTGGATGCGTCCGTGATGTTGAAGTGCTGCGTGTTGGCGTTCTCATCGCCGACCCAGATCTCGGCGCGATAGTCGCCCTTGGCCCAGCCCTTGGTGTCCTTCGCCTCGAAGGTCATGTACTTATCGCCCACGTTGACGTTCTTCTCTTCCTCGGCGATCTTCGCGTCTCCAGGACCGTACCAAAGCACTTTCACTTTGGCATTGGCCGGTGCATCGTTGACCTTCATCGCCAGGTACACGGTCTGACCCGGCGCGAAATCGTCGCCGGTCTTGCCGGCAGGAATCGTTCCGTCGACAGCCATGGCATGTCCGATGGTGACGTTGTCGATGTAGGCATTGGCCGTCATCGGCGTGATGTCATTGGGATTGGAGGTACCGGGGATCTCCTGAGTGGAAACGGCGGTGGGCCCGTTGTCGGGGGTGGCCCCTTCGCTCATCTGTTCCGGTTTGTTGCAGCCCATTGCCGCGACGAGCAGCCCCGCTGCGAAGACGGCTGGAAACATTTTCAGCTTCATAGTTCTCTCTCCTATTTGTTGTGAATAACAATCTCGGCTATTGCTGGTTCCGTGCCGATTTCCAGTTGAAGTCGATCCATGGAAACACTGCACAGAGGCTGCCATCCTGCGTAACTGCGCAATACGTTCGACTTCGGAACATCACTGTGGTCGTGGCAGTGCCTTTGCTCATGCCGCTCTGCAGATGCCCAGAGTACTTATCGTCGACGACAACGATTCCATCCGGCGCCTTGTCCGAAAAATTCTCGAGCGCGTGAACTACGAGGCACAAGACGCACACGACGGAGTGGAAGCGATCGAGATTCTCGGCAGAGAATCGTTCGACGCCATCGTTCTCGATCTGATGATGCCCAGAGCCAACGGTTTTGCCGTGATGAAGTTCCTCGCCGACGAACAGCCCGAAGCGCTTCGAATCACCGTGGTCCTCACCGCCGACTCCACCCGCTGGGATGATCCCAATCTGCGGGGAGTGGCCAGCGTCCTCAGAAAGCCGTTTGCCATCGACGATCTGCTGACCGCCGTCAGGGCCTGTTGCGGGTCAGCCGAGAGCTCCTGAAATCACCGGCGCGTTTTCCGTTTCGTCGGACCAGACCGGAAGGGAGACGGTGAACCGCGCCCCTTCCTGCTCTCCTTCGCTGAACGCTTCGATCGTCCCACCGTGAAGTTCGACGATGTGGCGGGCGATGGCCAGGCCCAGACCGAGACCGCCGGAAGACTTCGCCGCCTCGGCCTGATTGAGCCTGTCGAACACGAACGGCAGAAACTCGGCACTGATCCCCTGGCCGGTGTCGTGAACCGAGAACTGCACAGTGTTCTCATCGCTGGAAAGGTCCACTGTGATCACCCCGCCGGGCTCGGTGAATTTAATGGAGTTGGAGAGCAGGTTCCATACGACCTGACCGAACCGCCGTGCGTCCGCAAAAGCGCGGGGATGTTTCCCGTGCGCCTTATATTCGATACGCAGATTCTTCTCGTCGGCAGCGGGCCTGATGGCTTCGATGCCGGCGGTGACAATAGCTTCGAGATCTTCGGGCTTCGGTTCGACGCGGAACTTGCCCATGATGATCCTGGAGACATCGAGCATGTCGTCGATGAGTTGAGCCTGAGCCCGGGCGCTGTTGCGGATCGTGGCCAGACCTTCGACCATGGTCTCGGCATCCGTGTCCTCGAAGCTCAGGATTTCCAGCCATCCCAGAATGGCCGTCATCGGAGTGCGCAGTTCGTGCGAGAGCGTGGCCAGAAAATCATCCTTGGCCTGATTGGCCTGCTGGGCCTCGCGATAAAGCCGCTCATTCTCACGAGCCATGGCCGCCGCGCGCCGCTCGGTTACGTCGCGAAACGTGAGCACCGTACCCAGGAGCCGCTGGTCGTCGCTGCGCATGGCCGTGGCGCTGTACTCCACCGGGAAACTGCTACCGTCGATTCTCCAGAACACGTCATCCCGAATGTCCGCCGTCTGCTCGCCTTCGAGCGCCGCGCGCACCGGACAACGGGACTCGTCACAGCGATAGCGGCCAGCTATCGACGGATGCAGCAACTCGTGCACATCCTCTCCGATCATGCTCTCGACACTGCGTCCGAGCATGTTCGCAGCGGAAATGTTGGCGAATGTGGATTCACTGTCCAGGTTGGAGCCCACCAGACCGTCCGCCGCGGAATTGAGAATCAGTTCATTCTGCCGGCTGAGCCGGGCCAGGTCCGCGGCCTTGTTTCGTACCTCTTCGTTTTTCCGGAAGAGGTCCACGAACACGGCCACTTTCGATCGCAGAATCTCCGGAACGATGGGCTTGAACAGATAATCGACGGCACCCAGCGAGTAACCCTTGAATACGTTTGTCTCGCTACGGCTGAGCGCGGTGACGAAAATGATCGGCGTGTGACGCGACCTGTCCCGCTCGCGGATGAGTGTCGCTGTCTCGAATCCGTCCAGCTCCGGCATCTGCACGTCAAGGAGGATCACCGCGAACTCCTGATCAAGAAGCTTGCGCAGGGCCTGCACTCCCGACTGCGCGCGCACGAGGTTCTCGCCAAGATCTCCGAGCATCGCTTCAAGAGCGAGGAGGTTGTTCGGCTGATCGTCGACCAGCAGAATGTTCGCCTTCTGGCGTGATTTGTTCACTTCGTTCATATCTCGTACTCGAGGCGGTCCGTGAGGTATTCGGTAATCTGCACAAGGGTCAGGACGGCGCTCGGTGTGGTGGCCGCTATGGCCGCCTCAGGCATGACCGGCGCTTCGGCTTCCTTCGGATCCTGAACGAGAATCAATCCACCATGTTCCCTGATGCGCCTCGCTCCGTTCGCTCCGTCGGTGTTTGCCCCGGTGAGAACGACGCCCACAGCGCGCTGGCGATAGGAATCGGCCGCCGAATCGAAAAGCACGTCGATCGATGGACGGGAATACTGTACGGCATCATCCACCGAAAGCCTCAGGCTGCCCCGGTCCACCACGAGGTGATAATTCGCCGGAGCAAGATAGATGTGGCCGGATTCGATTGGCTGAAGATCCTCGGCGTCGCTGATCTCGAGCGTAGAGGAGCGCTGCAGATGCTGAGCGAGCACCTCACTCGATTTCGGATGGCGATGCTGGGCCACGGCTATGGGAATCTGGAAACCGGCGGGAAGTCCTTTGAGAATGACCTGCAGCGCCTGAAGTCCACCGAGCGAACAGCCCACCACGATCAGGGAGACGGGACGACGTTCGCTCAACGACCGCACCCGCCTGGGTCGCACTGCCCGCGACTGGTCTCCGGCCGTACTCATGCCGCCACTCTCCGGTAAAGCCTTTCGGGCTCGTCCACCACTTCGAACGACGGCGCGATGGACATGTACTTCAGCGACTCCTTTTTCCCCAACCCGAGATAGCCAAAAATCTCCAGGCTCCCACAGAAGAGTTTCAGGACCCTCTCCTGCAGCTCGCGGTTGAAATAGATCAATACGTTCCGGCAGACGATGATGTTGAAATGATTGAACGGCGCGTCGGTGACCAGGTTGTGCTGGGCGAAAACGACGTTCTCCCTGAGCCAGGGGGCGAAGATGGCGTTGTCGTAGTTCGCCGTGTAGTAGCTGGAAAAGACCGAGTTTCCGCCGGCCGCCAGGTAGTTGCTCGTGTTCTCCTGCATGGCCGAGAGGGGAAAGACTCCACCGCGCGCCTTCTCCAGCACCGATTCGTTGATGTCCGTGGCGTAGATGCGGCAGCGATCGTAGAGCCCCTCCTCGTGCAGCAGGATGGCCATCGAATAGACCTCTTCCCCGGTTGAACAGCCAGCGTGCCAGATACGGATAAACGGATAGGTGCGCAGACTGGGAATGAGCTTCTCCCTCAGCGCCACGTGAAAGGCCGGATCACGGAACATCGAGGTGACGTTGATGGAGAGGTCCAGCAGGAGCCTCTCCATGCAGGCCGAATCGCGGAGGACCTTGTCCTGCAGGGCCGAGACCGACGGAAGCTGCTCGGCCACCACGCGCTTCATGATCCGCCGCTTCAAGGACGGATACGAGTAGTCCCGGAAGTCGAAGCCGTATCGGCGCTGGATGCCCTCCGTGAGAAGGGCCACCTCGATGGCTTCGACATCTTCTTCGAGTTTGTCCATGGTTTTCATCATTCGTAGAGCCAGACGCGCAGCAGTGATATGAGCTGCTGCGAATCCACAGGCTTGGTGATGTAATCCGAGGCGCCGGCCTGGATGCACTTTTCACGGTCGCCCTTCATGGCTTTCGCTGTCAGAGCGATGATCGGCAGATCGCGGAAGCGCCCCTCGGCACGGATACGCTTCATCGCTTCATAGCCGTCCATCACCGGCATCATCACATCCATGAGCACGACGTCCATGTCCGGATTCTCATCGAGGACCTTCAGACCGTCCAGCCCGCTCTCGGCGTAGTGCACGACCATCTTCTGACGTTCGAGGAGACTGGTCAGGGCGTAAATGTTGCGCACGTCGTCGTCGACGATGAGCACCGTTTTCCGGGCCAGCACCGTGTCCGTCTGATGGAGCTGCTCCAGAATCTGGCGCTTGCTCTCCGGGAGTCTCGACTCCACGCGATGCAGGAAGAGCGCGGTCTCGTCGAGCAGTCGATCCGGCGACTTCACGTCCTTGATGATGATGGCGTCGGCCAGCTGCTGGAGCTCGGTCTCCGCCTTCCTGGAGAGTTCCCGTCCGGTATAGACGATGACCGGAAGGTCTCCCTGACCGGCTTCGGTCTTCATGCGGTGAATCAGTTCGCTGCCGCTCATGTCCGGCAGCCCGAGGTCCAGAACCATGCAGTCGAAATGGCGGCCGAGCATGGCCGCCAGGGCTTCCTCGCCCGAACCGA
This sequence comes from Acidobacteriota bacterium, assembly GCA_039931435.1. Lineage (GTDB taxonomy): Bacteria > Acidobacteriota > Thermoanaerobaculia > Gp7-AA8 > Gp7-AA8 > JBDTRY01. Next base: position 7,107 of record JBDTRY010000093.1, read on the forward strand.
CCGCGGTGATCTCCACGTCCTCGTCGGCGATCAGTTCGATGATGGACTGACGCTGCGTCTCGTCGTCTTCCACCACGAGCAATTGCCGGTTGGGTCTCTCCACGAATTGCTTCATCCGGGAAAGGGCGTCGTCGAGGACTTCCTTCGTCACCGGCTTCTGAATGTGGGCGAACGCTCCCAGCCGCAGCCCGCGTGAAGTCTGCTCCTGGGCCGAAATGATGTGCACCGGAATGTGCCGCGTGGACGGTTCGTGCTTCAGGCGGTCCAGAACGGTCCATCCTTCGGTATCGGGCAGTTTCAGATCGAGCGTAATGGCGTCCGGGTGATAGCGGCGGGCCATGGCCACCGCGGCATCGCCCCGCTGGATGACCAGGGCCTTGAAACCCTTTTCCCGGGCCATGTCCATGAGAATTCCGGCAAAGGCCGGGTCGTCCTCCACGATCAGCAGCACGCGATCGCCGGGTTGAATCTCGCCGCGGTCGTCGCTGAACTCGTTGGGAAGAGAGAGCAACTCCGTCTCCGACATCGGTGTCGGCGAGCCCGTCTCGGTTGCGTGCTCGGTGCGATGGGTACGGTACGAGTCGCGGACGTCGCTGCTCACTGGTTCATCCGACAAGCTCCCGTCGAAATCGTCGGCCTCGATGGACGAAGCGATATACGTCTGCGGGAGAAAGAGCGTGAAGGTGCTGCCTTCGCCTGTCGAACTGGCCACCCTGATCTCACCTCCCAGAAGGCGGGCGATCTCACGGCTGATGGATAGTCCCAGACCGGTGCCGCCGTACCTGCGCGTCGTTCCGGCGTCGGCCTGCTGAAACGCTTCGAAGATGATGCTGCGCTTCTCCTCAGGGATTCCGATGCCGGTATCCGTAACGGCAAAGGCGATGACGCTCGAGGCCCGATCCAGTACCGCGTGTCCGGGCGTCCAGCCAGTCATGGCCGTGCTCACGTTCAGATGCACGCTGCCCTCTTCGGTGAACTTGAAAGCATTGGAGAGAAGATTCTTCAGGATCTGCTGCAGCCGCGTGTCGTCGGTATAGAGCGAAGCGGGCAGGTTCTCGTCGAGCTTGACTGAGAACTCCAGATCCTTCTGTTCGGCCGTCTGGCGGAAGGTGCGGTCCACGAACTCCTGCAGATCCTTGAACGGCAGTTCGTTGGGATTGACCGACATCATTCCGGACTCGATCTTCGAGAGGTCGAGAATGTCATTGATAAGCGTGAGCAGATCCACCCCGGCGGAGTAAATCGTCCTGGCGAATTCGATCTGCTTGTCAGTGAGATTCTTCTCGGCGTTCTCCGAAAGAAGCTTGGCCAGGATGAGCAGACTGTTCAGCGGCGTGCGCAGCTCGTGGGACATGTTCGCCAGGAACTCGGATTTGTATTTGGACGTCAGGGAAAGCTGCCGGGCCTTTTCTTCCAGGGCGTACTTCGCTTCCTCGACTTCGCGATTCTTCCGCTCCACTTCCGTGTTCCGGTCGGTGAGCAGCCGGGCCTTCTCCTCCAGCTCCTCGTTGCTCTGTTGCAGCTCCTCCTGCTGTGTCTTCAGAAGCTCTTCCGAGGCCTGGAGCGATTTGGCCTGCTCTTCGAGCCGCCTGTTCGTTTCGGTCAACTCCTCCTGCTGCGCCTGAAGCTCCTCGGCCATGGCCTGCGATTGCGCCAGAAGCTCCTCGGTCTTCATGTTCGCGGCGATCGTGTTCAGCACCACCCCGATGCTCTCGGCGAGCTGATCGAGGAAGGACTGATAGGTCTCATTGAAGCGGTTGAACGAGGCCAGTTCCAGCACGGCCTTCACTTCCCCTTCGAAGACGATGGGGAGGAGCATGATGTTCATCGGTTTCGACTCGCCCAGCCCGGAGCTGATCTTCACGTAGTCATCGGGGACGTTCGTGAGCAGGATCCGCTCCTTCTCCAGCGCCGCTTCGCCAACCAGCCCTTCGCCCATACGGAACTGGCTGGCCAGATGCTTCCGTTCGCGGAAGCCATAGCTCGCTGCCAGCCGCAGCGTCTGCTCCGCTCCGTCGTTCTGCGCCAGATAGAAGACTGCGTGGCGGGCATCGACGACCGGAGCGAGCTCGTTGAGAATCAATTTCGATACGGCCATGAGGTTCTTCTGGCCCTGCATCATCGAGGTGAATTTGGCCAGATTCGTCTTCAGCCAGTCCTGTTCGCGATTCTTGTCCGTGGTCTCGCGCAGATTGAGAATCATCTCGTTCACGCGATCCTTCAGCGCGGCCACCTCGCCACTCGCTTCCACCGAAACCGCTCTGGTGAGGTCGCCTTTCGTCACCGCCGTGGCCACTTCGGCGATGGCCCGCACCTGCGTCGAAAGATTTGCCGCAAGCTGGTTGACGTTGTCCGTCAGATTCTTCCAGGTACCCGAGGCGCCGGGCACGTTGGCCTGACCGCCGAGCTTCCCTTCAATACCCACCTCGCGGGCCACCGTCGTCACCTGATCGGCAAACGTATCCAGGGTGTCGATCATGTCGTTGATGGTCTCGGCCAGCTCCGCGATCTCTCCGCGGGACTCCAGCGTCAACTTCTGTCTCAGAACACCCTTTGCCACCGCGGTGACAACCTTGGCGATGCCCCGGACCTGATTGGTCAGGTTCGAAGCCATCATGTTCACGTTGTCGGTGAGATCCTTCCACGTGCCGGCCACTCCGATGACCATGGCCTGGCCGCCGAGCTTTCCTTCCGTGCCCACTTCACGGGCCACACGCGTCACTTCCGCGGCAAAGGAGTTGAGCTGATCCACCATGGTGTTGATGGTGTCCTTCAGCTCCAGCATCTCCCCTTTGACGTCGACGGTGATCTTCTTGGAGAGATCGCCGTTGGCCACGGCCGTCGTCACCTGCGCCACGTTGCGCACCTGGTTGGTGAGGTTCGAGGCCATGAAGTTGACGTTGTCCGTGAGGTCCCGCCACGTTCCGGCCACCCCCTTCACCTGGGCCTGGCCGCCGAGTTTTCCCTCCGTGCCCACCTCGCGGGCCACCCGCGTTACTTCCGCCGCGAACGAACTGAGCTGATCGACCATCGTATTGATCGTGTTCTTCAACTCCAGGATTTCGCCGCGCGCGTCGGCGGTGATCTTCTTCGATAGATTTCCGTTGGCTACGGCGGTCGTGACCTCGGCGATGTTGCGCACCTGACCCGTGAGATTGCCAGCCATGGAGTTCACCGAATCGGTCAGATCCTTCCAGGTGCCGCCAACTCCCTTCACCTGCGCCTGCCCGCCGAGCTTGCCCTCGGTTCCAACCTCGGTGGCCACACGCGTGACCTCGGCGGCGAACGAGTTGAGCTGATCGACCATCGTGTTCACGGTCTCCTTCAGCTCCAGCAGCTCCCCCTTGACGTCGACCGTGATCTTTCGCGACAGGTCTCCGTTGGCGACCGCTGTCGTCACCTCGGCGATGTTGCGCACCTGGCCGGTGAGGTTGCGGGCCATGGAGTTCACCGAGTCCGTGAGATCCTTCCACGTCCCGGCCACACCTCGAACCTCGGCCTGCCCGCCCAGCTTTCCTTCCGTTCCCACTTCCCGCGCCACACGGGTCACTTCCGAGGCGAAGGAACTGAGCTGATCGACCATGGTATTGATCGTGTTCTTCAGTTCGAGCAATTCTCCGCGAACGTCCGCCGTGATTTTCTTGGAGAGGTCTCCCATGGCCACGGCCGTCGTCACTTCGGCGATGTTCCGTACCTGGCCAGTGAGGTTGCCGGCCATGGAATTCACCGAGTCCGTGAGATCCTTCCACGTCCCGCCCACGCCCTTCACGTCCGCCTGCCCGCCAAGAATCCCCTCGGTTCCCACCTCGCGCGCCACACGCGTCACTTCCGAAGCGAAGGAACGAAGTTGATCGACCATGGTGTTGATCGTGTTCTTCAGCTCGAGGATCTCCCCCTCCGCCTCAGCGCTGATTTTCTTGGAGAGATCTCCGTTGGCCACGGCTGTGGTCACCTCGGCGATGTTGCGCACCTGACCCGTAAGATTGGCGGCCATGGAGTTCACGGAATCCGTGAGGTCCTTCCACGTTCCGGCCACCTCGCGAACCTCTGCCTGTCCTCCCAGCTTCCCTTCCGTTCCCACCTCGCGGGCCACGCGTGTTACTTCCGAGGCGAAGGAGCGGAGCTGATTGACCATCGTGTTGATGGTCTCCTTCAACTCCCGAATCTCGCCGCGAGCGTCGACCGTGATCTGTTTTGAAAGGTCTCCGTTGGCCACGGCTGTAGTCACCTGTGCGATGTTGCGCACCTGGTTGGTCAGGTTCGCGGCCATGTAGTTCACAGAATCAGTGAGATCTTTCCAGGTACCGGAGACACCGCGGACATCAGCTTGTCCTCCCAGCTTTCCTTCGCCGCCGACTTCGCGGGCAACGCGTGTGACCTCCGAGGCAAACGAGCGAAGCTGATCGACCATGGTGTTGATCGTTTCCTTCAGCTCGAGCATCTCTCCCTTGACGTCGGCGGTGACTTTCTTGGAAAGGTCGCCGTTGGCCACGGCGGTTGTGACGCCGGCGATGTTGCGCACCTGACTGGTGAGATTTCCAGCCATGAAATTCACGCTGTCAGTGAGGTCCTTCCACGTGCCGGCCACGCCCTTGACTTTGGCCTGGCCTCCGAGTTTTCCATCCGTACCCACCTCACGGGCCACACGCGTGACCTCCGAGGCGAACGAACCGAGCTGTTCGACCATGGTATTCACGGTCTTCGTCGTCTTCAGGAATTCACCCTTGAGCGGGCGGCCTTCCAACTCCGTGGCCATGCTTTGCGAGAGATCGCCTTTGGCCACGGCGCCGATGACCCGGGAGACTTCGGACATGGGCTGCACCAGATCGGCCACGAGCGAATTGACTGCTTCTACCGAGACCGCCCACTCACCGACGGCACCGGGCAGAGTGACACGCTGGGAGAGCCGGCCTTCCTTTCCGATAATAGCGCTGACCCGCTCCAGCTCTTTCGCCAGTCGTTGATTCAAGTCGATGACGTCATTCAGCGTGTCGGCGATCTTGCCGGAGATTCCCACCGCCTCGGCGGGCATGCGCACGGAAAAGTCTCCTTTGCGCATGGCGGTGAGCACCCGCAGAATCGAACGCGAATCGACACCGTCTACCGTGGAACCGTCGTCGCCCGGCAGTCGATCGTTTTCCGCTACTTTCGTTTTTCGTCGTGTACGTTGTTCCACGGCCATTTTTCTCCGCCTCCGGCGAGCTGCTATCGGTTGTCGGGAATGTGGTTTATGCGGCCCGGGAATTAGGCCAATGTTTTCGGAAGCTCTTGCATATGCCGGACCATTGTCAGAGGGGTCGAAGTTGGACCTGAACCCCGAGCAACCGCTGTACTCTGGCCCGTAATGCGCATCGGGAAGAACGTCATGAAGCGACCGGACCGGACGCCCGGAATCGATGGCCGAGGGGCGATGCCGTGAATGGCTCAGACGACCAGGAGAGCGCGGACTTCCTCTTCTTCAGCCGCGAATACTCGCAGGCTCAGGAGGCGCTGGAAGCACTCCGCAATCAGGCCTCCACCCTCGTGGTCATGGGAAACGGCGAGGAACTGAACATATTCATCGACCAGTTCGTCTCCATGGCTCGAGCCACCGCGGCCGAAGCGGACGCCCGCGACCTGAGCCACTTCGAGGAATGGTTTTCAGAACTGATCAGGAAGGCGGAGGAGTTGCGCGGCTCGTCTTGACCTTGACGGAATGCTCGCGCGTAGTAAGCCTGATGAACCGCACGCGGGGCCGCACGCCGCGCGGGATGACCTGTTTCCTGAGATGCGAACACCACTCGTGTCATCCTGAGCGTCGAGCGAAGGATCTCTTCTACCTTCCCGGTTCCTACGCGAGAAAAGGCACGATTCTCGTTGAAGAGATCCTTCGGTCGCTGCGCTCCCTCCAGGATGACA
>JBDTRY010000094.1:0-12915 GCA_039931435.1 Acidobacteriota bacterium
GTCGTGGGCAGGATAACGATGGCCGTGAGGACCAGGGTTGCGAGCGTGGTGCGTTTCATCGGCTGGTCTCCTTCTTCGCCGCTTCGGTCATCTCTTCGGTGGGGATGAGCAAACCGACAGTTCGGTTGGACTCTTTGAAATACATCGCGGCGGCCTTCTGGATCTGTTCGCGCGTGATGCTCTCGTAGGCCGCGGGCGCGTCGAATAGTTTCTGGTAGCCGCCATAGAACGTCTCGTACTGTCCCAGAGCTGCTGCTTTTCCGTTGATCGTTTTCAGGCTCCGCCAGAAGTCGGCGATGGCCAGGTTCTTCGCTTTCCGCAGCTCGGCCGCGGACACGCCGTCCTTCACCACCGCATCCAGTTCCTTGTGCAGCAGGGCTTCGTTCTTTGCCAGATCGCCGGCGGCAGGAAGCGTGATGTAGAACCAGGCCAGACCCGGATCGAATCCGTTGTCCTGAGAGCTGGAGACGTCGATGGCGATCTGCTGATCCTCGACCATGCTCCGGTTCAGTCTGGAGGAGTCGCCACGGGTGAGGATAGCCAGCAGCAACTGGATTGCCTGGCGGTCTGCGGCCGCGCCGCTGCTGATGTGATAGGCCTCCTGATAGAGAGGAGTCTGCGCGCTCTTGCGTACGATGACCCGTCGCTCGCCGGGCTGTTCCGGTTCCTTCGTGCTCACCGGATCCGGTGGCGCGTGCGAGGGAACAGGCTCGATATATTTTTCGGCCAGATCGAAGACTTCCTTCGGCTGAACGGCGCCGACTACGATGAGGGTGGCGTTGTTCGGGGCGTAGTAGGTTTTGAAGTACTGCACCAGTTGCTCACGCGACCAGCTCTCGATGTCCGATGGCCAGCCGATGGTGGGGATGTGATAGGGGTGCGCGACGAAGGCCGCGGACTGGATCTGCTCGCTGAGCAGGTTGCTGTTGTTGTTGTCCACGCTGGAGCGGCGCTCGGAGTAGACCACTTCCCGCTCGCTCTTGATCATCTTCGGATCGAGAGCGAGGCTGGAGATGCGGTCGGACTCGATGTCGAAGATGAGGTTCAGCGCCGAGCGGGGAAACCAGTCCTGATAGACGGTCACGTCCGCGCTGGTGAAGGCGTTATTCGCTCCGCCGTTCGCTTCCATGACGTTGTCCAGGTCACCGGGGCCGTACTTTGCGGCGCCGTTGAACATCATGTGCTCGAAAAAGTGTGAGATGCCCGTGATTCCGGAGTGCTCATTCCGGCTGCCGACGTGAAACCAGTCGTAGGTGACCACGTTGGGGATGTCGAAGTCCGGCCAGACGATGATCTTCATGCCGTTCTTCAGCGTGCGTGTCTGGATGTCTTGTCCCAGCGACTGCGGAGAGGCTTGGGTCTGAGCGGCGAGAGCGCCTGCGCTAAGAATAAAGAGGCCGGCGAGTACGGCAACTGCGGACTTGGTCATGCTTCCTCCAATGAGTGTGAATCCTAAAGCGGCTCCGGGTCGGGCGTTGTTACTTTTTGCCCGGCGGCAAGGTGCTTCCCTGTTATACGGCTGTCGTGATCATGATCTCAAACGAACGAAACGTGTCATCCCGAAGCCGAAGGCGGAGGGATCCCCGGTGAGACTCGCGGTGCCGTTGAACCAGCCGCAAGATCCCTCCTCGCTTCGCTCGCTCGGGATGACGGCGCGCATAGTTTCTTCTCCATGGTTCAGCCCCCGCTATTGGTCCGCTTGTAAGAAACTCACCGTAGTTATGTGACCTCGACTTTGTCGAAGAATGAACACGCAATGCCTCGCAATCGCGTCACCCCGAGCGGGAGCGAGGGGCCCCAGAGGGGTGGGTGGTAAGCGCCCCAGGGATCGTGCCCCCCGGCCACTGGGGTCCCTCGCTCTCGCTCGGGATGACGGCGTTCATCGTTTCTTCTGGCACCCGGGAAGGTGGAAGAGATCCTTCGCTCGACGCTCAGGATGACAGCCGGCCATCGAGTTTCTTCCCTCTCGTTCAGCGCCTCCGCTGTTCGTCGGCTTCGGGATGACACGTTTGTTTGTTGTTGTACGTGAGAAAAGAATCGACACGGTCGAGCGTTCGCTACATCTCACGACGGGTTGCGGGCCAGCACGTAGTATCCCGGAGTGAGGAGATCGGCCTCGGAGTAATCGATTCCCGAGTGCTTCAACTTCTCTTCGAGCTCGGAAAATTCGGCCGTTCGGAATGATTCCTGCGGCTCGACGGATACGGCTTCCCAGCCGGTCATCTCCAGCATCTCCCGGATGGAGCGGCGGGTGAAGAACCGCAGATGACCGGCGCAGGTGATCCCCATGTAGAGGTAGTCGAAACGACCCTGCAGCAGGTCGGCGACGATGGGCCAGCTGGCAATGTTCGGCAGGCTGAGGAGCAGTCGGCCGTCCGGCGCGCTCAATCGGCGAAGCCGGGTGAGGAACGTCCAGGGATCGTCGAGATGTTCGAGGATGTCCCCGCCGATGATCCAGTCGAATGTCTCATCGATCGTCTCCACGAGGTCCCGAACGTCGCCCGAGTGCACGACGTCGATGCGGGTTCTGGCCACCGCTGCGGCCTCCTTGTCCAGCTCCACGCCCACCACCCGACAGGGCTGACGCTCTTTCAGCGCTGCACCGAGCGCGGCTTCGCCGCAGCCGAATTCGAGAATGGATCCGGCCCGGGAGCTCACGCGCTCCAGCAGATCGGCCCGGATCTGGCCCCGCAGCGAGGAGTAGCGATGGGCGTATGCGTTCGAGACGAGGACTACGGGCGAGCCCTGAAGCACTTCATCGAGCGGCAGGTCCTGCGCCCGGAGATGCATGGTGCGCGCGAGAAAGAGAAGAGGATCGGCTCGGTCCCACTCCAGCCCCACATGCATGGCCGTCTCCTGGCCGATGCTCGCGCCCACGTTTTCGAACTGGCGAAGGGTGAGATAGGGGGAGGGAGGGGTGCGCACCTGTCGGGGATTTTCGCTCTCGTTCGTCACCGGAACTGCGGCGACGGCGTGAGGATGAGCCTCGAGGGCTGCAGCAAGTTTTCCGATGATGCCAGGAGCTGGAACGCTGAGGCCGTCGGTGACCACGAGGACGAAATCGGTAGTCGTCGCCGCGGCGAGCATCGAGGCTCTCGACTGCTCGGTGGAGTAGAGCACCGTCGCCGGGCCGTCCGCACTGAGAAGCAACTGGCACTGCCGGTAGGCGTATCGCTCCTCGATGGCAGCCGATTCGCCAGGAAGAGGGAAGAAGAGGGTGAACTGCACCGAGGCTCTTTCGCATATCGGTGACTGGTAGTCAAGGATGGGGAACGCGGCGTTCGCGACGAACTTCGGAGCGACGGCATCCTGCCGTCTGGTCCGGCGGCATCTTGCCGCCGCTTTCCCAGGGGGGCGGCGCGGGACGCCGCCCGGCCAGACGCCTGGAAGGCGTCGCTCCGAATACGCGACGATGACCCTCCGAACACCGGGCCGGACGCCGCTCCTCCGGCGCGCTGTCCTCTTACGCTGCTGGGACTTCCATGCACTCGCGTGCAAAGAGAATCAAGGCAACCGTCGTCCGAGTTCTATGGACAGGCACCGAGCCTCCTGCCCTTCATGGTGACGGCCCCGGCGCTGACTTCATAGGTGTCGCCATGGTACGTGGATGTAACGACGTTTTCGATCTTGCCGCAGGCGGTGGTCACCGTGACCTGATTGTCCTTCACCTTGACGTCTTTGACCGCACAGCGCCCCTTCGTATTCCTGGCGGTGGACTCGGTGACATGCTTGCGCAGACCTTCCTCGTCTCCGTTGATGAATGCCGCATCTTCCGCGGTGAGGCATCCATTGATTCGAGTGGTGCTTCCCGTACTCCGGATCGTCGTCGTCTCCCACATTCCGGCCTGGACCCGATCGGCGGCATGGAGTCCACCGGCCATGAGCATCAAAGATGCAGCAGCCGAAGCAACGGTGGTTCGTAATCTCATCACGCCTCCCTGTCCCGCCCGCGGATCGCAAGCCGGTTCAACGGAGTGATTGTACCGCTCCGGTCCGCCGGCAGGGGAATCATCGCCTGGGAATCGCGCCGGGGGCTCAGAGGAGCGAGGTGGCGATGAAGAGGTCGGAAAGGAAGCGCCGGTAGCCGTAGGCGTAGGTCTGGCCATCCGGAGTGATGTGCACGGGCATGATGTCCAGAATGCCGGCCGGATCGCTGGGGTGGATGACCACCGATTCGCGCCGCTCGCCGCTGGTGACATCGACCTTCATGATCCGCACCGTGCCGTGGGTCCGCTCCACGACGAACACGCCACTGTTGTCGTCGGTCCACTCGATGGCGATGTCGCCGGGTTTACTCCCCGGCATGACCCGATCGGGTTCGCCTTCGGTCGAGAACAGCATCATCTTTCCCGTCGCGCCTGCGGCGATCATCTTTCCGTCGTGAGAAAGGGCGAACGAGCCTGTCAGCGATGCGTCGGTCAGAGGCCGGGCCTTTCCGTCTCCGTCGATCACAAGCTCGAACAACTGCCGTGCAGAATCAGCATGATTGCCGAGAATGAGTAATCTGTCTCCGTCAGGGAAGAACTGCAGCCCGGTAATTTCTGCCAGGTCCGATTCCACGAAACGAGTGTCGCCGGCGCCTACGGGAACAAGCTGAATCTGGGGCGGATCGTCGGTGACGATGGCCAGCCATTGCCCATCCGCTGAAATCGGATTTCCCCGCGCCCGTCCTTCTGCCATGCGGATGGCCGGGGCTCCGTCGGTGTATCGCAGAAAAACCGTGTTCACTCCCTGGACCGCGGATGCCTGCTCCTCGAAAACGATAAAGCTTCCGTCGTTGCTCAGCCCTGAAAGACGGGACCAGTCGAACCAGGTCAGGTTGCGTTCCTGCGTCTCTCCCACCCGTCCTACGACCGCCTCCCTTCTCGCGGCCTCGGTGGCCAGCAGCACTCTGCCATCGGCGGCAATGTCGTGCAGGGTCAGGCGGCCAGGGGCCGGAAGGATGGCCCGCAGCTTCCCGGTGAGATCGAGACTCATCAGGTCCCGGCCGCGCGCCGTGAGCTCACCGGCGAACCAGACCTCCTGCCCGTCGGGTGTCCAGGCCAGGCCAGAACTGCTGAAAAAATAATCGCCGCGGACGATTTCCCGTCCGGAGCGGTCGATGACGATGACCAGACCTGCGTCGTCGCCCCAGACGGGATGAAGCATGGCCCCGATGAGTTCCTCGTTGGGAGAGAACCGCGCCCGGCTGATCCACTGGGGAGTCTTGTAGATGACATTGCCGATGGGGGATTCGATGCGGTACCAGCCATCGACGCGGCGGACGATGAGAAAGTTTTTTCCGTCGGCGGTCCACTGCGCTTCCTGGACGTCCTCGCAGACGCGGCGTGGCGCGCCACCGCCGAGCGGGAGGCGAGCCAGCGTACCGGTCGTGGCGAAACCGACTCCTATGTAGCGGCGCCCGAGAGAAATGGCCATCTCCCCCGAGGCCGACACCGAGAGAACGTCCGCTTCGCGGAGTCCGAGGGGGCGCGATTCAGGCCCGGTCTGGAACGAAGAGAAGAGCTCGAGGGGATCCTCTTCCCATGCCGCCCCGTAAACGACCGACCCGTCGGGGGCGAAGCGGGCGCTCATGATGAACCCCCGCCGGAAGCTGATACGCCGGTACGAGGGGAGCCTGGACTCCTCGCTTCGCGTGGAGGCAGGGAGGGCGCGGTTCTCGCCGCTGCCGCTGAGCGTTTCCAGGGCAAAGGCGAAGTCGCGGACGGACTGAAAGCGATTTCCCGGGTCCTTCTCCAGGGCATGTTGAATGACTCGGGAGATTCCCGGATGCAGCTCGTCGCACCGTGGAGGATCGTCGTGCAGGATGGAGTTCATCGTCTCGATCGACGAGTCGCGACGAAATGGCTGCTCGCCACTGACCATCTCGTGGAGGATGACGCCGAGAGAAAAAATGTCGGAGCGATGATCGATGGATTCAGCGCGCACCTGCTCGGGAGACATGTAACCGGCCGTGCCCATGACCATGCCCGGATTGGTCAGTCCATGCTGGGCTGTGTTGCCGTCGCTTTCATCACCCTCCACTTCGCGAAGCTTGGCCAGGCCGAAGTCGAGAATCTTCACGCGACCGTCATTGAGGATGAAAACGTTCTCGGGCTTCAGATCGCGATGGACGATCCCCTTGGAATGTGCAGCGGCGAGGCCATTCGACAGTTGGACGGTGTACTCGATCACCCGGCGGAAAGGAATGCGCGACTTGAGTTGGTCGCGAAGCGTCATTCCTTCCAGCAGTTCCGTGACGATGTACGGCGTGTTCTCGTGCGTGCCCGCCTCGAAGACGATGGTGACGTTGGGATGATTGAGCATCCCCGCGGCCATCGCTTCCTGTTCAAAACGGCGGATGCGATCGGGGTCGCCGACCTGCGCGCCCGGGAGCACTTTCAGCGCAACGTCGCGGCGAATTCGCGTGTCGCGCGCGCGATAGACCTCGCCCATACCTCCCACGCCGATCTGGGCGATGATTTCGTAGTGTCCGATCAGGGAGCCTGGTTCGATCATAGGCAGGAGTCTGTCACAAGCGGATGGTGACCGCCAGATTGGTTTCGATGGATGAAGTGCGGGGATTTCATTCGAGAGGGTACTCGTGTGTTGGTCGTCACCGGAACGTGGAATTGCGTGGGTGGGTCGTCGTCACGCCGCGGGTGCATCCATGCATTCGCGCGCGTAGAGGATCAGCCGCTCGATATCGAACGGTTTCTCCAGCACGCGGCAGATGCGCTGCAGAATCTCGCAGCTCAGCGAACGGGGAGAGGCGGTGGTGACGATTACTCGGCGCACAGACTGAGGCTGCGTGACCGCCAGATGTTCGATGACGACATCTCCACGAATGAGCGGGAGAATGAGGTCGACGATGAGAAGGTCGTAGGCCACCGACTTCAGGAGCTCGATGGCTTCCTCCCCGGTGCCGACAGCTTCGACCGAGAAGCCCTCCCGCTCCAGGACGGTTTTCACGAGGACTGCCGTAGCGTGATCGTCTTCCACGACCAGCGCGCGGTACGATTTTCGCCGTTCATTGATCGGTGCGCCGTTCAATGGTCAGGCTCCGGGATGAGGGCAGTGGCGCCTTCGTCATCCGATTCCGGTTCGTGACGATGGAATGATTGCCCGCAGTCCGTGAAGGGAAATTTCGTTCGGGCTCTACGGACAGGCACCGAGCCTCCTGCCCTTGATGGTGGCGCCCCCCGTGCTCACTGATTCATAGGTGTCGCCACTATAGGTCGTGGTGATGACGTTTTCGATCTTGCCGCAGGCGGTGGTCACCGTGACCTGATTGTCCTTCACCTTGACATCTTTGACCGCACACCGGCCCTTCGTTTTTGCGGCGGTGGACTCGGTGACATGCTTGCGCAGACCTTCGGCATCTCCGTTGATGAATGCCGCCTGGTCTGCGCTCAGGCAGCCTTTTGTGGGAGTGGCGGTGCCCGTACTCGTGATCATCGTTGTTTCCCACATCCCGGCATTGACGCGATTGGCGCCATGCACCGCGGCGGCCATGAATAGCAGAGACACAGCGGCCGAGGTGATCGTGATTCGGATCTTCATGAAAGTCTCCCTCGCAGGGTCGCCAGTTCGCGGCCGGATGCTGGATCGATTGTACCCGCTCAGCGATCCCAGTGGATGATCGTACGAGCCCTCCCGGAACTTCAGAGCAGCGAAGTGGCGATGAACCGATCCGAGAGGTACCGGCGCCGTAGGCATAGGTCCGTCCGTCGGGAGTGTGATGTGAGCGGGCGTGATGGCCACGCTGCCGGCCGGGTCGCTGGGGTGGATCACCACCCCTTCGTCGCGGTCGTCGGTGGCAACGTCCACCTTCATGATACGCACCGTTCCAAGGCGACTTCACGACGGCGGAGTCTGCAAGGGATGTGGCTCCGGACTACTGTTTATTCCTTTGTTTATCTGAAAGTGAAGGGAGTTAAATTATTGGAAACGCTTGACATCTCTTCGATGATTGTTTATACTAATAACAGTTAGAAACGCCAGATGAGCAGTTGAGTTGCAATCCCTTGTCGCTCCTGCCCACGCCACGAGAAGCCGGCTCTGGTAAACCACTAGAAATCCAGCAGGGGAGCTAAGGCAAACCAAATGAAATACGCACGAAACGTTCATTTCCAGATCCGCGAGGGCAAGGAACAGGAATTCTCGAAACTCTTCGAAACCGAGATCCTGCCGATGCTTCGCAAGGAGAACGGCTTCAAGGATGAGCTCACACTCATCTCCAGGGATCGCGCCATGGGAATCAGCTTCTGGGACAACAAGGCGAACGCCGACACGTATCACACATCGACGTTTCCGAAGGTCATCGAGAAGCTCAACCCGGTAATCACGGGGACCCCCAAGGTCGAGAACTACGAGGTTGGATTCACCACTCTGCGAGCCTGATCACAGGCCGCTGCCGGAGAGCGGCCCTAAACGCGGCCGCCTTCGGTGCTCACTCCCAACGTTTGGCTGGGATTCTGAGGGCTGAACCGGGGAGGGAGCGCAGCAGCACTTGACAAATGGTCGAGTTTTTGATACAATATTAACAGTTAGAAATACCAGAGACAGTTGAGTTGCCATCCTTTGCCGCTCCTGTCGAGGCCGCAGCACCGCCCTGGTCCATCCTCAAGCAAGGGAGACAAGGAACACACATTGATGAAATATGCACGCAACGTCCATTTCCAGATCCGCGACGGCAAGGAGCAGGAATTTTCAAAGCTCTTCGAGACTGAAGTTCTGCCGATGCTGCGCAAGGAGAACGGCTTCAAAGACGAGCTTACGCTCATCTCCAAGGATCGGGCCATGGGAATCAGCTTCTGGGATAACAAGACAAACGCCGACACGTACCACACCTCGACGTTTCCGAAGGTCATCGAGAAGCTCAACCCTGTGATTACCGGTACTCCCAAGGTCGAGAACTACGAAGTAGGGTTCACGACTCTGCGAGCCTGATCACTGCGAACCGGAGTGCGGCTCGAGGGCCGCGCTTCGGCTGCTTTTCCCTCCGCAATTCCTTCCCTTACAGACAAGCGCTTCCGTTTTTTGGGGTGTCATCCCGAACGAGCGAAGCGAGGAGGGATCTCCCGCTCGTGTAACGAAGCTCGCCATGACAAATAGGCGAGCGTTGCTGCTATGAGGCAGCCCATTGCTGCACGCCCCCCTCACGGATTCCGTCGAACGACTTCGGAATTGAGAAACAGTGCAAACCCGAGCCATGCCATGTAGGGAACGAATAGCAGCGCCGCTGCCTGATCAATCTCCGAGGCCTTCCGGTTGTATGTGCCCGCCACCACGATGAGCGCAACGAGATCGCACAGTGCCAGGGCCGGCTGCTTCGCTCCGAAGAAAATCGGAGTCCAGGCTGCGTTGAGCCCCAACTGTGCGGTCCAGAGAGTCAGCGCTGTCTTTCGCTCACGATCCGAGGCATCCGAGTTCCAGACCCGGAACGCGGAGATGGCAATCAGAGCGTAGAGCAAAGTCCAAACGGGTCCAAAGACCGCAGCCGGAGGATTGAGCGGAGACTTTTTCAGACGCCCGTACCACAGGCCCGTTTCTGTGCCTGGGCGTGGAGTGAAAAGCGTTCCTGCCAGGGCGGAAACTGTCACTGCGGAAGCGAGGAGAGCTGCGGTGCGTGCGGTTTGTTTCATGCTTTCGGGGAAGTGCAATCGGCGTTCCCTACTCGTGTGTTCAGCCCGCGGCCAGTTCCTTCTGCAGCATGGTCAGCGTCCTGGTCCCGTCGCCACTTTCCTTCGTGCCCACCTGCCGGAAGCCCAGCCGTTCGTGAAAAGCCAGCGACACATCGTTGCGCGGGCGAAGGTTGACCTCACAGACGATCATTGGTGTTCCGTTCTCGCGGGCGAAGCGCTCCAGATCGCCATAGAGCACCCTGGCCGTGCCCGAGCGGCGTGCGCTCTCGGCGACGACGATGCGATCGACGTAGGCGAACCGCGGATAGCGCTCCACGAACCAGCGGAAGTTCCCGCTCTCATAGTTCGCCTGGGGAGGCATGGCCATGAGAAATCCGGCCGGTTCATTGCCCAGGAGTGCCACGCGAAAGTAATGGCACATGTTTCCCAGCCGTTCGACATCACTCAGTGGAATGCTGTTCACGAAGGGGACGACGGTCTCGTTCAGAGCATGGATCCATTGGTGGTCGGAGGCGACGACGTCGCGGATGGAGAAGGGTGGATTCATTGAACGGACTCTAGCACCGCAATGGTGGCGACGGTTTGCCCTCGTGTTTCGTATCTCCCGGTGATGAAATTGTTCCGGTCTTCTCTCGTACTGATCCTATCCGTCGCCTCCACCCACCCTCTTCTTGCTTCGAAGAGCCCCATCGCGCCGCTTCCGCCGCGGCTGGGCGATCTCGCTTACAACGACCTCTCCGCGCGTTCTGCCCGTGGAGGTGATTCGGTCCTGGTGGTATGGGAAAACGAGCCAACCATTTATCCGGAAACCGGCTCTGTTTATGGCCGTGTACTGGAACCTGGACATGAGGCCAGTACGTCCTTTCTCATCCGGCGGTCCGCCACATCGCCCGTCGTTTCCTGGAATGGAAAATCGTGGGTAGTTGGCTACGGGATCGCCAACTCCAGGTTCAACCCGTACCAGTACGACAACGTCGTGGTGCGCACTGTCAGTCCGGACGGTACCCTGGGCGCGGAGCATGTTCTCAATCGTTCCGCGGACAATTACCCCACCCTTAGCGACATCGTCTGGACCGGCACTTCCTGGATCGTTGTGTTCGAGCACCACTGCGCGGGCGAATTGTAGTTGATCGATGAATGACGGCGATGCGTGTTGTACCACCCCTCGATGAAGTCGAAGAGAGCATCGCGAGCATCGTCGTGGTTGCGGAAAGGGGTACGGTCGAACAGCTCGCATTCGACAGTGGCGAAGAAGCTCTCGCACCTCGCGTTGTCGTTGCGAAGACGATGAAGAAAGGTGAGTGCCGCGCGGATACCGTAAGTCAGACTGAAGTATTTTTCGCTTGGTCGGTGCACGAATGCCTCTCGGGGAATCGAAGCTAGGTCCGGCACAGTCTCACTCTTGGTTTCATTGCCGTCGAGGGTATCAAATGCGCCAGAACAGCTACTCCCTAAGGTATGGGAGGCGTTCGCGAATACGAACCGCCGAAAACCGGCTTCGCCAAGAGTGCTGACCGTTACCTCACCAACTGTTTCCAACGAGAGTCGCAGCCGCAGGTCGGGGAATTTGCCCGCCTTCAGGGTGTGGGTGTCAGTACACTCAACCGAAGATCGCGAGCCGAATTCGGGATGCCACTCGGTCAGTACTTCAAATTGCGGAAGATCCAGTTCGCGAAGCATCTTCTTGAAGAGACGACGGTACCGGCAACAAAGGTGGCGTATCGGGCTGCCTTTGGCACGCGGCGATCGTTCTTTCGAGCATTTCGAGAGGCGACCGGAATGACTCCCCAGCGCTACCGGGGCATTAAAGGGAATGAACCAAAATGTCCCTAGCACACCCGTACCGAAAGTTTTACAGTCCCGTCTCACTTCAGCCACCAATTCTTGAACGTCATCAGGAGGTCCTGTGCCTCGAAAGCTGCTTTTCGCGTTCTTTTCAGTGCTTGTGGCCGCAACAGTTGCCGGGCAGAAGTCCGGTATTCAGATCACTGCGGGGCCGGCGGCAATCCGAATATCGAACATCGCCGCGAAGGACTCGGTGGTGATTTTCGGAATGTCCAGCACGCCGAGGAATGGCATTCCTCACCTTGAACGGTACGAGACGATCGCTACCGATGATGACGGCGACGGCGTGATCGACTGGATTCCCGAAAAAGAAGAGTTCCCGATCCGCTCCGTTTGGGCTGTTGTAAGTCTGAGCAGCGGCCAGTTCGCCAAAGCATCAGCGCCTGGTGCCCCTCTTCGTGAATTCTCCCTCCCGTCGGACGGGTTCCGATCGTCCCAGCCAAGCCTTTCGAAGATCGACCTGCCGAAGTTCTGGCTCGAAGTAGTCCGTCGTACGTCCGGGCGTGGGGGCCTGGCAAGTCAGTTCCGCCGACGGCGGCCCTCAGGATGATGACGCCACGAGTGATGGAAACGTTCGGGCATCGTTTGACAAGCTCCTGCCGATTGCCGGCGTCACGGAAAAAGCGCCCCAGGAGGTCCGCAACGGAGACGTCATTCTGGCCATCGACCCTCTGACCTTCAGCGTGCTGGCAACGGGGGTGAGCCAGTGAACCGCTGGCTGGGCCTGTTTGTTGCCGCATTTCTTCTGTATTCACTCGGCTATTCGCAGACTTCGCCGAACATCCAGCGTGGAGTCCTGCCCACAAACAACGTGCAGAGTTTCGATCTGGATACGATCAACGCCTTCAACGGAAATCTGACCATCGTCATCCCACTGGGGCAGGTCTACCGCGTAAACAACTATGCGTATTCGTTCAAACTGACCTACAGCGCCAACGTCTGGGACTACATCGAGTCTACGGATCATGTCGATCCGGTCGCCCGCCAGCACTGCAATGCTGGAATGGGCTGGACCGTCTCGTTCGGACGGATCATCGACCCCAGCAGCCCGCTTTCGATTTCGTACTCCTGGATGTACGAGTCTCCCGACGGGGCCAACCATCAGTTTCATTTCGATCCGCATCGGGGGTTCGACAGCGGAATCTGGAATCCCACGTCGTACTATCAGACGGGTTCCTCGGTCAGCTATTACGACTCGAACACGGGGCTGATCAATTCCTACATTGCCTCGCAGGATGTTCCAGGCAATGCAGGGAACTCGCCACCCAATGTGGACAGCCGATGGGCCGTGCTCTCTTCGCCGGAGGATCACGTGTATACGCGGGACGGCAACTATTGGCGAATGGATCTCTCATCCCAATCTTCTACTGTTGCGGAGCTTCCCGATGGTGGAGTTGACCCGGTTTCGTGGACACCTGAGGATGTTGGGAGGAGTTCACGATGG
>JBDTRY010000095.1:0-12891 GCA_039931435.1 Acidobacteriota bacterium
GCCGATCACCCTCTCAGGCCGGCTAACGATCGTCGCCTTGGTAGGCCATTACCCTGCCAACTAGCTAATCGTACGCGGACTCCTCCTCTGGCGGGAGCTTGCGCCCCCTTTGATCCGGAGATGTTATGCGGTATTAGCCCGAGTTTCCCCGGGTTATCCCCCACCTGAGGGCAGATAATCCACGCGTTACTCACCCGTTCGCCGCTCGACTGGATAGCAAGCTATCCGCCTCGCTCGACTTGCATGTGTAAAGCACGCCGCCAGCGTTCATTCTGAGCCAGGATCAAACTCTCCAGTTTTATCTGTCGGCCTTGCGGCCAGTTCGAGTCTGATTCAAATTCTCAGTCAAAACACCTGACTGTTATTCGGTAAAGCAATTTGTTTCAGGATCGCTATTGCAATCCCAAAGGAATCACGTTTGCCTTTCCTTCTTACCCTATTCAGTTTTCAAAGAACGGACTCGCCCGAAGGGCCGCTAAGACTGCCAGAGCCCCCGTCCGATGTCAAGCCAAATTCTTCCTCGCTTGCGTCCTCTGCAACGCTCGCATCGCGAAAAAATTTCACCTGATTTCGGACCCGCGAAACACGGTGTGGTGATTGAAAAAGATCGAACCGCCGAGTGACTGCGCAGGGGATGGAAAACTTAATGCCGCAGCTGCTCTTTGTCAACCGCCACTGCAGCCTTGCGCGTAACGTTCATAACGTTTTTCGTCAGCGTTTATTCCGTACGCTTTTCGTCACTATTTCCGCGACCGCCCCGCCCGGCTGCGCTTCTCACGCGTACTTCAATTACACCGTTTCCAATGATCAGAATTGCGGCGGTGACAACGGCACACCCCCGTCCCCTATTCCACCAACGTTCGTTTTCCATCGCACTTCCCCGACCCATCATCCCTCCGCACGGAAAACCCGTCCATCGCCGACGCTGCCATCGCCAACAGAAGCGGATCCGTCATGGGAATCCTGAAACGCATCACTACCTGAAACGGCACATGCAGGATCCACCCGGCCACCAGCAGAGTGAGCGCGCTCAAGCCGAGGTCCCGGTCCCTGCGCCACATCGCCACCAGGCCCCACGCGGCCAGAACGAACAACAGACTATTCACGATGCCCGTGACGATCACCGCTTCCAGGCCGTGCTCCCGCCAATCGACCCAGGGACGCCAGTAGGCGATCGCTTTTCTCACCGTGAAGCGCACATACCCGCCCGGATCTCGACGGATCGATCGCACTGCCAGCGCCGACCATTCCCGGCTTCGCCGTGCTGGCGAAGGGGTCTGACGGTCTACCCATTCACGCACCCCAGGAGTGACGATCGTCTCGAACTTTACTGAACCTCGGGCGAATTCCTCTGGTGATGACGCCCGCTCCAGGACCATCATTTCCGGGGACGACCCTCGCCAGAAATTGTAGCCGACGGCGTCGTTGACGACGATCAGTTCGCCGAATCGCACATAGTTCCGCCCCACCCAGGGAAGGAGAGCGAGCACAAAGGCCGCGGCGAACAGCCCTCCCGCGGCCAGCGGCCTATGGGAGCGCCTCCGGATTGAGAAGGTGACAAGCAGGATCGCCAGAACCGCGCCCATCACCAGACCCGACGGCCGGGTCAGAGCGGCCAGCGCGGCACTCACTCCGCCGCCGATCAGAATTGCCCTTCCACCCCCTCGCTCCCGGAACTCCAGCACCGCACAGATCGAGGCCGTCATGAAAGCCATGAACAGAGGTTCAGACCGGATATCCGTTACCGCCACAATAAAGAATGGCCACGAGGCAGCCAGGGCTCCGGCGATGATTGCCGCGCGGCGACGGTGCGTGAGTAGAGCTGCAAGCCAGAAGATGAGTACGGCGCTCACAGCATCCGTGATGGCCAGGCCAAGTTTCACCGCCGCGATCCGGGAGGGAGAACAGGCCGTCACCGCGGCGATGAAGAAAGGCAGACCGGGCGCGCGAAAAAACGGAAGATTCCCTGTCGCCGGATACGTTCCCGAGGAGCAGAGCGCCGCTGCCGTGTCCAGGTACGCTTTCCCGTCACCGAATCGGACGGTTGAAGGGCCGGAGATTACGACGACGGTCACTCGGATCGCCAGCGCGAATGCAAACAGCACCATGGCAATCCGGTAGACAGAAACCCGCTCGAGCACGGCCTATTATCTGTTCAACTGGCGATCGGTCTGCCCGTGGCGCAGCTGAGATCCTTCCCGGAGCGAACGGGACCTTGCCGGAATCTTTATTGACTACAATCGTTAATTCGATGGGGAGTTTCCAGTGAAAGAGCGGAAGACGCGAGAGGTCAGGGTCGGCACGATCGGCATCGGCGGGAGCAACCGAATCGCCGTGCAGTCGATGACCGCCACGAAAACTCAGAACGTCGAGGCCACCATCCGCCAGGTACAGCTTCTGGAGCAGGCCGGCGCCGATGTGATCCGCATCGCCATCGACACGCCCAAGGACGTCGATGCTCTCGCCGAAGTGCGGGCAACGACCGAGGCGAACCTGGTCGTCGACCTGCAGGAAAACTACCGGCTGGCCGAGAAGGTCGCCCCTCACGTGCAGAAGCTCCGCTACAACCCCGGGCACCTCTACCATATCGAGCGCAACAAAACGATTCAGGAGAAGGTCCGCTATCTGGTGGATGTGGCCCGCGACAACGATTGCGCCATCCGCATCGGCGTGAACTGCGGCTCGCTCGATCCGGACAAGGCGGATCGCTACGACAAATCCGACTCGATCTCGCCGATGATCGACTCCGCTCTCGAGCATTGCGCGATCATGGACGAGCTCGGGTTCGACCGGTTCGTCGTTTCCCTGAAAGACTCTGATCCGAACAAGGTCATGGAGGCGAATATCCGCTTTTCCGAAATCCGTCCTGAGATTCCCCTTCACCTGGGAGTCACGGAAGCGGGCATGCCACCCGATGGGGTCATCAAGACCAGAGTGGCCTTCGAACAACTGATCACCCGCGGAATCGGCGACACCATCCGCGTCTCCCTCACTCTTCCCTTCGAGCGAAAGGGGGAAGAGATTACGGTCGGCCGTCAGATCCTCGAGGACATCGAGCATGGACGATTCCGTTCGGTGGCCCGCTTCGAACAGGAGGGGCTGAACATCATCAGTTGTCCATCCTGCTCTCGCGTCGAGAACGAAGCCTTCATCGAGCTGGCCCAGGATGTCCGGTCGATGACGGAATACGCAAAAAAGTACGACATCACCATCGCCGTCATGGGTTGTCGCGTCAACGGTCCCGGCGAGACGGACGACGCCGACCTGGGGATGTGGTGCGCCCCGACTTACGTCAATCTGAAAAAGGGAACGCTCTCACTAGGCCATTTCACCTATCAGGAGATTCTCCCCCGCCTTCGTTCCGAGCTGGACAGAGTCATCGAAGAAAAAGGTGGCATGGCCGGCGCCGCCAGCGGCGCATGAAGGCCCGCCTGTCCGCAGAAGGTTCGTTCGATCAGAATGACCATTCATTGACCCCAGGAACTCTGGCCCTCAGGAGTAACCGGTTGAAAAGGATCCTCTACATTCTGTTGTCGCTAACCATCGTCGCTCTAGATGCGCTCACCAAGTGGTGGATCGCCTCGCACATTCCTCTGCATTCTTCAGTGTCTGTAATCCCCAATCTCTTTCAGATTGTTCACGTGCGAAATACCGGTGCGGCCTTTGGAATCGGTGCAAACAGTGCCTCACCTCTTGTTCCGCTGGTTCTGAATGGCGGCGCCATTCTGGTCTTCCTCATCGTAGTGGCCTACTCCGTTCGCGCCGCGGCAACGGACCGGCTTCTTCAGAGTGGCCTCCACCTCATCCTCGGCGGAGCCATCGGCAACCTGCTCGATCGCTTTCGATTCGGATCTGTCGTGGACTTCCTCGACG
The DNA here is from genome assembly GCA_039931435.1 of Acidobacteriota bacterium. Classification (GTDB taxonomy): domain Bacteria; phylum Acidobacteriota; class Thermoanaerobaculia; order Gp7-AA8; family Gp7-AA8; genus JBDTRY01. The sequence goes on from JBDTRY010000095.1 coordinate 3,874, forward strand.
TTTACTTCGTCAAGGGCGGGCTGGAACATCACTGGCCGGCGTTTAACGTCGCCGATTCAGCCATCTGCATCGGAATCGCCATTCTCTTTCTCGACATGTGGCGAAAGCCGGAGGCCTCGGCCAGGCCTGCCAGCCAACTGCCGTCCTGAGCGACGAGCGCAGCTCGGCGACGGTGTCCGAAAAATAAAACGACAAACAATCACGTGTGTCATCCCGAAGCGAACCGAGGGATCTCCTGCGCGTGGAAGGACGACCGGCCTGCACGCGCGGGAGGTCCCTCCTCGCTTCGCTCGTTCGGGATGACATCATCGAGTGCTGGTGTCTTCCTGAAAGGTGCACGCAGTGAAGAGTTCCACCGCAAGAGTATGAACAAAGGGTGCCGGCCGCACGCCGTGCGGCCCTACGAGTATCCGAGGTTCACGGTGGCGACCCTGCCTCCCCCTTAGGAAACAGAAACGGAATGGTCATGGCGATGACCACGAATCCCAGAGGAAAGGTCATCTGGCTGATGACCCGCTCCCACGACCACTTGAAATGCCAGTCCACTCCGTGCGGCGTCGACAGATAGGCGAACACGTAGAAGAGGTACTGAATGGCGATTGTCGTCAGAGCGAACCGTTCCCGCTTGAGCGCCGGTGGAAGGGCCACCAGAAACACGAGCAGCAGTCCCACCCAGAAAAGCGGCCGTCCCAGCGGATAGCGGGTGATCGATCGAAGAAACAGTCCCGGCTCATGTAGGTGGAGCCAGATCCGACTGAGTACACTGCCGGTGGCCAGGTCGTTGTGCAGGGAGTGCACGCTGCGGAGAAGGACCCAGGGCAGAGGAATGACGATGGCAGGCCAGAGACGAACGAGTCTGCGATCGAAGCCGATCGCTGCTACAACTCCGAGAATGGCGGCTACGACGAGCGTCATCCCTTCGTTCTTCGTCGAGGCGGCCAGTCCCAGCAGCAGCGCTCCCGTGGTCAGGCCTGAAGAGTCTTCGAGAGCAATGGCGCGGCGGATTAGAATGATCCCCACTCCTCCGTAGGCGATGAGAGGTCCCTCGGCCAGCCCGATATACGGCGAGAGCGCGGCCGAGATCAGGGCGAACGTTCCCAGAGCCGAGAAGACCTGACTCCCCGATTCCTCCTCGAGGGCCCCCCGCGCCACGAGGAGCGAAGCCGCGCCGTAACCTGCGAAGAGAAGTCCGATCCAGCGGTCGTCCCAGGCCCCTCGGGCCAAGGCGAGATAGTCGAACGTCAGCGGAAGCAGAATCGGATAGTCGGCGTGGGTGAAGGCGCGCCAGGGGTGCTCGAGAAACTTCCAGTCGATCCCGCCATGGAGGAAGAACGTCCATGCTTTCACACCCCAGATGCCGATGAAGTCATATTCGATGACAGGGCCATTCGTTGAGAACGTGACATAGCCGAGAACGAGAACCACTGAAAGGAGATCGATGAGAATCGCCGCGATCGAATGATGCGCGTCGCGGGACTGTGAAACCGCCGGTGGCAGCCTGCGCCGGATTAGGAACACCATCCCTACGACGGCCAGACTGATGATCCCGGCTGCCGGCAGACTCCATGGAACCCCCACGATCGAGAGCAGGAACAGAGCTGAAGCAGGAAGGGCCAGGCCGAGAAGAAATCCTGTTCCGGCCACGATCCGCACACCGCTCTCCGGCATCAGGGCCGACGCCAGAATGACGCCGCAGCCAAACGCTGAGAGCAGCGCCAGAACGGTACCGATCAACGCTTCCTCGCCAGAAAGCCGTCCGGTGTGCGCAGTACGGTTTTGAAGCCGGCAAAACCCGGATTGCAGTGCCAGCAGACGAGGTAATCGGCCTGGTCGAGATTCGAAGAGAGAAAATGATCGGCCGCATCGAGGAGGGGCACCACCTCACGGCCGGCGATCAGGTAGACGCTGCGGTAATAGCCGTACTCATATCCCTCATTCCACCGTCCCGGAGGAACCCAGAGGGCTACCTTTGCATGGAGTGGTGTCAATTCCCGCACTCTGCTCAGAAGAGGGCGAAATCCGGGAAGCTTTCGGTAGGGCAGTTCTACATAGAGCCGGCGCAGTGCATCACGGTCAGAAAAGAAAATGCGCACATAAAACGGCTCGAAACTCCCAACGATCATCAGAAAGAGTCCGAGGGCAACGGCGGTGCGTTTCGGGTGAGTAAAGATGGCCGATCGAATCTGGTCAGACCTGAACTGCACGGATGTCCCCATCCACGATCAGTTTCGGTTCGGTGAGCTTCTGCACTTCGTCTACCGTGACACCGGGGGCCAGTTCGACGAGCCGCAGGCCTTCCAGCGTCACATCGAGTACGCAGTAGTCCGTGATGATCCGGTTCACACAGCGCACTCCGGTGAGCGGAAGGGTGCACTCTTCGAGAATCTTCAACTCGCCCTTTTTCGTGACGTGCTCCATGGTGACGATGAGGCGTTTGGCAGAGGTGACCAGATCCATCGCTCCGCCCATTCCCTTGACCATTGCCCCGGGGACCATCCAGTTGGCGATGTCTCCCCTTTCAGAAACCTGCATGGCCCCTAGAATTGAGAGATCGATCTTTCCTCCTCGAATCATGGCGAAGGAATCCGCGGATGAAAAGAACGCTGCACCGGGGAGAACGGTGACTGTCTGTTTTCCGGCATTGATCAGATCCGCGTCCACATCCTCGGCAGCCGGGAAAGGGCCGAGCCCGAGGATCCCGTTCTCGGACTGAAGAATCACTTCGACGCCCGGCGGAATGGCGTTGGCGATCAATGTGGGTATGCCGATGCCCAGATTGACGTAGAAACCGTCGCGCAACTCCCTGGCTGCTCGCTGAACGATCTGTTCTCTGGACAGAGGCATGGGCGCTATTCGAGTTTATCACCGCTCGTCGTTCTGCCAGGACCTTCGAGCGTCGGCGGTACATCGTAGATCTCGGCAAACCCCTCCCCGTTATGCTGTCTGACAACGACCGTCTCGAACTGCTTGCCGGAGCAGTGCAATGCGTTGCGGAAGGCGCGTGCGGTAGTAGGGACGTCGCGGACGTTGTCGGAAAGCAACACGAACAGACCGCCGTCACGAACTTCTGATTCCCAGGTTTTTCCACTATCGCCGCTCGTTGCTGATCGCTTCCAGAAGAGCGGTACGGGCTCGATCCTGCCGTGGGAGAGGACGTAGAGTGAGAAGTTCGGTCCCCAGCTCACGATCCTGGGCGCTCGCTGCCTGGCGCGACGCTCAACTTCACGCTCGACGATGTCGATGCTGTTGGACCAGAGATCGACACCTCCGGTCGCTCGCAGCCCCCGCACAGTGCGCACGTCCCATGAGATCGCCCCGGCGGCATAGATTGCCGCTACCCCGATGACCAGGCCCGACCGCGCCAGCCGCCCTCGACTGAACTGCGCTGCCCATCCAGCGACAGCGATGACCGCGATCGGGAGATACGCAAGAAAATGGTGGGGGCCAAGCGGCATCCGCGAAGTGAACGTCAGACTGATCGCGAGCAAGAGCCAGAGGGCAGCAAATCTCGTCCAGTGACCGCAGTCACCTTCGTCCCCTCGCGGGTCCAGCAGCGCGGAAGAAAGCGCAATCAGTACAAGAACGGCGCAGAACAGGGTTTCGAATTCCGGACGTTGGCCAGATCCCCAGATGTAGCGCCGATGAGAGTCGTAGAAAACAACGTCGAGCATGACTCGGAAGCGATCGGCCACATGAGGAGTCCCGTGGCTTCCAGCAAGGGACATGTAGCTGAAGGTTCCTCCATGGGACAGAAGTTGATAGAGCACAAGCGGAAAGGCGCCAGTCAGACCGCCCGCGATGACGGGCATCGTCAGCCGTCGCCACGAACGAAGCGCTGGTTCTCGAAACAGCACCAGCGTGATCGCCAGCGCGGCGGCCGGCCAGACGAAGTTTGCACGTGCCCAGCCGGCCACGCCGATCGTCGTCCCCAGCATGAAGGCAGAGAAGCGATCGCCCCGGGTGAGCAGATTGTTCAAGGCGATGAGCACGCCCCCCAACGCCAGCATGAGCAGAGGCAGACCGGTACTGTCGAAAACCATGGCCGATACGTAACCGGGATGAATTGCCAGGATAGCCATGGCGGCGACGGCCGATCGCCGTCCGAAGCGGCGATCCATGAAGACCCCGACACCGGCGATCGCCCCGAAGCCCATCGCCAGACTGACCACTCGTGCCCAGAAAACACTCACACCTGTGATGGCAAACACGGGAAGAAGAATGTAGGTCTTCAACGACCCGTGATACGGCGTAGCCATCAACTGCAGGACCTGGTCACCCCGAAGCAGTCGAACGATCCCTTCGAGAAGATAGGCCTCGTCTCCCTGCAGGCCGGGGCCGGTGGCAGCGAAGGAAACGCCAATCAGAAAATAAATGGCAGAAACGATTGAGGTCGTAGTGAGAAAGGACAGGCTTCCCGTTGGCCGGAGAGTGATCGGCCCGCCCGGGACGGTGTGGCCGGCGTGCAAGAGGTATTAATCGCTCCTGACGGTTTTCTGCTCGATCCGCTTCTGGCGGGGGGCGACGACCAGTCGATTTACGAAAATACCGGGTGTATGCACATGGTCCGGATCGAGTTCGCCGACCTCAACCAGTTCCTCCACTTCAGCCACACAGATTCGGCCCGCGGTCGCGGCCATGGGATTGAAGTTTCGAGCGGTTTTTCGAAAAACGAGATTCCCGAGCCGGTCACCTTTCCACGCAGCAACCAGTGAGAAATCACCGACGATACCTCGCTCCATTACATAGGTTTTCCCATTGAATTCGCGGGTCTCTTTTCCCTCGGCCACGACGGTTCCGAACCCGGCTGGAGTGAAGAAGGCAGGAATTCCGGCTCCTCCCGCGCGCATTCGTTCCGCAAGCGTTCCCTGCGGCACGAACTCGACGTCCAGCTCGCCTGCCAGGAACTGCCGTTCGAACTCGCCGTTCTCCCCTACATACGACGAAACCATTTTGCGGATCTGGCGTGTCTGAAGGAGAAGACCCAGACCCCAATCGTCGACTCCGGCGTTGTTCGATACACAGGTGAGGTTTTTCGCGGCGGTCCGTACCAGGGCCGCGATGAGGTTCTCGGGAATTCCGCAGAGACCGAAGCCACCGACGACAAAGGTCATGCCATCGGCAACATCGCGGAGCGCCTCATCTGCCGAGCTGACGACTTTGTCGATCATGCGAGGGAGTCCTGACGAGACGATAGTACCAAAGGAAGGCTTTTCGGGCTGCGATTGCGGCCGATATCTCGAACGGGAAGGCAGCCAGACGCTCTACGCAGAGCATGCGACGTGACGGCCGGGCGGGGCAAGTGTTGCAGGCGACCGCGAAGGTAGAAGAGATCCTTGGCTCGACGCTTCAGGGATGACACGCGTTACTCGTGCGGCTCATCCCCCGTTCACGATGACAGGTCCGTTCGGCGCCGCGAATCAAAAGCCCGTCGCCCTGCCCCCTCTCGCCTACATCATCTCCACGATCATGGACGTCGCTTCCCCGCCTCCGTTACAGATCGCCACCAATCCGCGTTTCAATCCCCGGTCGGCAAGAGCGCTGAGCAGAGTAACGAGGATGCGCGCACCGCTGGCGCCGATCGGGTGACCGAGGGCAACCGCGCCGCCGTTCACGTTGATCTTGTCCGCCGGGATTCCGGCGTCTTTCATTGTGGCCAGAGCAACGGCGGCGAACGCTTCGTTCACCTCGACGAGGTCCATCTCGCCGATCGAGAGCCCGGCCTTGTCCAGAACCTTGCGGATGGCGCCGCCGGGAGCTGTTGTGAACCACTCCGGCTCCTGCGACATCGTGGCCTGAGCGACAATACGCGCAATCGGTTTCCATCCGTTTCTCTCGGCGTACTCCGCGGAGGTGATCACCAGCGCTGCCGCCCCATCACTGAGTTTGGACGAGTTCGCGGCCGTAACCGTTCCGCCGTCCCGTTTGAACGCAGGTTTCAGCGAGGCCATCTTTTCCAGCGGCGCCGCGAACGGTTCCTCGTCGTCCACCACCATGGAGGTACCCTTCTTCCCTTCGATAGTGACGACACCGATTTCGCGCTTGAATCGCCCTTCTTTCACAGCATCCTGAGCGCGACGGTAAGACTCGAGGGCGAACGCATCCTGTTCCTCGCGCGTAAATTGGTACTTTTCGACGCAGGATTCTGCGCAGTTACCCATGTGCTTGTCGCCATAGGGATCCCAGAGGCCGTCGTGAATCATCAGATCGATGGCCCTGGCGTTGCCCATGCGAAAGCCGCTGCGTGCCGCCGGAAGTGCGTAGGGAGCATTGGACATCGACTCCATCCCACCGGCGACGGCCAGCTCGTATTCCTCGCAACGAATGTCGTTCGCCGCAGACATTACAGCGCGCAGTCCCGAGCTGCAGACTTTATTGAGCGTAATGGCTCCGGCGCTGACAGGGATGCCCGCGGCGATGGCCGCCTGACGAGCGGGTGCCTGTCCAACACCGGCCTGAAGAACGTTGCCCATGATCACGTTCTGCACCTGGTCTGGTTGCACTCCCGAGTTTTCCAGCGCGCAACGGATAGCGGCGGCGCCGAGCTTCGGCGCGCTCAGCGAGGAGAGCGCCCCCTGGAATGAACCAATGGGAGTGCGAGCCGCACCGAGAATGACGATCTCTTTCATTGAATCTCCTTTTGCCGTACGACCGGCAGTCTAACAAGCGCCCGGGAGCGACGAGCGCGGCAACCGTACCCGCAGCACGCTGCAGTACTGCAACAATCCCGCTCGATCTCTCGGCCGGGGGGTTACGCCACAGCAACGCGCCCGTTATAATGCCGCCGTCGACCTGAGAGCCAACGGCCGGAGCAAGTACCCCGCGCACCTGGCCTGCTCTTCCACCCGGCAACATTCTATTGAGGTGAATCATGCCCGTTTCCACCATCACTGATCAACGCATCGTCATCCAGCCTGCCGATGTTCACAAAGTCCTGTCCCGGCACATGCTGGCCGATGGGTACGACATCGTCATGGACCTGTCGAAGTCAAAGGGAAGCTGGATGTTCGACTCGCGGCGGGGCCGGCGGATGCTCGACTTTTTCTCGAATTTCGCTTCCTGTCCGATCGGCTACAACCATCCTCGGCTGGACAATCCCGAGTTCCGGCAACGGATCGCCGACGCTGCCCTGAACAAGCCCGCGAACTCCGACATCTACACGGTCTACATGGCTGAGTTCGTGGAGACGTTCTCACGCCTCGCTCTTCCTTCCGCGTTCAACAAGCATCTCTTCTTCGTGGAGGGCGGCGCCCTTGCCATCGAGAACGCCATCAAAACGGCTTTCGACTGGAAGATCCGGAAAAACGCCAGGAAGGGGAATGGATCGGAGAAAGGAACTCAGGTTCTGCACCTTCGCGAAGCCTTCCATGGGCGCAGCGGCTACACGCTTTCACTGACCAACACAGCCGATCCCCGCAAAACTCAAGGCTTCCCGAAATTCGACTGGCCGCGGATCGAAAATCCGAAACTGACATTTCCACTGACCGAAGAGTCTCTGGCCGATGCCGCCCGCCGCGAGGACCTGGCCATCGCCCAGGCAAAGCAGGCTCTGGCCGATCGAACAGATGAGATCGCGGCATTCATCATGGAGCCCATTCAGGGTGAGGGCGGCGACAATCACTTCCGCCCCGAATTCTTCCGGGCCATCCGTCAGCTATGCGATGAAAACGAAATGCTTTTCATCCTCGACGAGGTGCAGTCGGGGGTCGGGCTCACCGGAAGGATGTGGGCCTTCGAGCACTATGGCATCGAGCCGGATATCATCTGCTTCGGAAAGAAGACCCAGGTCTGCGGTTTCGCATCGAACGATCGCATCTTCGATATCGACGAGAACGTATTCACGGTTTCCTCCCGCATCAATTCCACATGGGGCGGAAATCTCACGGACATGGTTCGGTCCCAGCGGTACTTCGAAGTCATCGACGAGGAGAATCTCGTGGAGAATGCCGCCCTCGTCGGTGCTGCCTTTGTTGATCAGCTCAGGGACCTGGCCACTCAGTTTCCGGACCTCGTTACGAACGTACGCGGGCTGGGACTGATGGCGGCATTCGACCTTCCCGGTGGCGACGTGCGCGATCGGGCCATTCAGGCCATGGAGGACGCCGACATGCTGGTCCTCGCTTCCGGTCACCGCTCGATCCGCTTCAGACCAGCACTGAACATCTCCCTGGAGGAAGCGTCAGAAGGAGTTCAGCGCGTGGCCAGATCCCTGCAGTCAGTTCTCTGATCCGGGACCGAAACATATTCGCCACGGAGCCGTCTGAAACAACGAGTAAGAGAGACGGCAGGTACGACGATGAAACGGATGCTCGCAGTTCTGGCGCTGGGCTTTACACTTGCTCTTCCGTTGCTGGCTGAAGACAACAGCCCGGCCCCCGACTACTCACGCGAGAAACTGCTGCTCATTTTCCGCGACACCGACTTCACCATCGCCGGAGTGACCACGCCCCTTCCCGAAGGCTTCTCCATGACGGAGTTCGGAACGGTCTCCTACAAAAAGAAGAGTCTCCTTGCCACGTTTCTTCCGCTCATGCCCGTTCTGCAGGTCAACAGCGGCGCCTTCGGCCACGCTTATTCGGATCAGCCGGTCGATCCGTTCTATCTACTGAACGTGACGTTCCCCTATACGAACAGGAACACGCCGGCGGGCCAGGCGCATGACGATCCGAACGCATCGATCAAGGAAAAATGGCAACGGAAGCATTACCGGAAAAAAATGTTGCTCCTGGTGCGGACGGAAAACTCGCGCGACAACGGTTGACGGTCCGGAGTTGAATGTTCGGTATCGCGATCACCCTGAGCATCGAGGGAAGGAGCCCGGCATCCTGAGCGGGGACGGCACCCTGCGCGAGTCAACGATCATGTCATCCCGAACGAGCGAAGCCGGCGCCTGCGCCGGCGCTTGTCATCCTGGAGGGAGCGCAGCGACCGAAGGATCTCTTCTACGAGGAACGGGATGGCAACCGGGAAGGTGGACGATCGCGGTAGGGACACCCGTTGCCGGGTGCCCCCCGCACAGAG
>JBDTRY010000096.1:0-12873 GCA_039931435.1 Acidobacteriota bacterium
TGGATCCGCGCGAAGATTCCGAAACTTAATCCAGAATCAGTTTTCATAGTGCCCCGTTCGTTTGCAGATTCGGGGCCAGCGTGAACGGCAGGGCTCGGTTTGTTTCTGGACTGATAGGACAGCTTGCCTTCCGTGTGTCCCAAAAGACAAGCGATCCACCATCTCAGGAAACTGGTCATACCGACCGGGGGACGTAAGCACCAGCGTCCGGGAAATGACACGATTACCATGGCGTGTCATCCTGAAGCGTCGAGCGAAGGATCTCTTCTACCTGCCCGGTTGCTCAAAGGGACAAGCCGAACATTGGAATGTTCGGCCACTACACCAGGCTCGTTCCACTAGAAGCGGAGGAACCGCGCAGGCGCAGGTGTCTCATGAAATGACACGACTTCCACGGCGTGTCATCCTGAAGCGACGAGCGGTCTACGTCCCGGTTGCAACGGCGCGGAAGGGCACGGTTCTCGTTGACGAGATCCTTCGGTCGCTCCGCTCCCTCAAGGATGACAGGTTCGCCACGCCCCGTAAAAGGCTGGGCGTTTCATTAGAAGCGTGAGCAAGGAATCTCCGACGGCCGGGGGATATGAGGCTGCACCCTGAAGATCGAATCGCCGAACAGCGTTCATGTGACGTTCGGCTTGAGCTACGGATTCTGAAACCCAGCACGACATCGCAGGCCGCAAGGCGAGAGGCCGTATTCCTGGAGAATGGTGCATCCAGTGAACGACTGAAAGGGTGACGCCACCCGTACGCTCTCGACCCGTGCATCGGCACGGAGGAACAAGAAAACTTACAGCACGTAGCGGCTGAGATCTTCATCCTTGATCAGATCGGCGAGCACACCGCTCACGTAATCGCCATCGACCGTCACCTGCTCCCCGTACATCTCGCTGGCACGGAATGACAGGTCGTCCAGGACGCGCTCGAGAATCGTGTGCAGCCGCCGCGCGCCGATATTCTCTGTGTTCTGGTTCACCTCTGCAGCGAAACGAGCCAGCTCGCGCACGGCCTCATCCGTAAACGTCAGCGAAACGCCCTCCGTACCCAGCAGTTCGCGATACTGCATGGTCAGGGCGTTCTTCGGCTCCTGCAGGATGCGCACGAAGTCTTCCTGCGTCAGCGACTCCAGTTCCACGCGGATGGGAAAGCGTCCCTGCATCTCCGGAATGAGGTCTGAAGGTTTGGAGACGTGGAATGCTCCGGCAGCGATGAACAGGATGTGATCCGTCCGCACCATGCCGTACTTGGTGTTGACCGTGGTCCCCTCCACGATCGGCAGCAGATCCCTCTGCACACCCTCGCGGGAAACGTCCGGACCCCCGGCGCTTTTCTCGCGGCCGGCGATCTTGTCGATCTCGTCGAGGAAGACGATGCCTCCCTGTTCCACCCGCTCCACAGCCTCTCTGGCCACGGCACTTTGATCAAGAAGTTTCTCTGATTCCTCGCCGTGCAGCACCTTGCGTGCATCTCCCACGCTCATTTTTCGCCGCTTGGACCGTCCACCGCCGAACAAGCCCGGCAGCATGTCCTTGACGTTGATGCCAACGTCCTCGACTCCCTGATTGGAGATGATCTCGAATGAGGGAAAGCCCTGTTCTTTCACTTCGAGCTCGATCTCGCGATCCTCGAGTCGCCCCTCGTCGAGCCAGCGTCCGAGCTTTTCCCGCGTCTCGATGGGGCGCTCCGCTTCGAGCTCGGGAACGGTGCTCCCGACGAATGCCGGCCGCGGCTCCGCGCGCCGTGGTTCGGGGAGCAGCAGATCCAGAAGACGCTCGCGGGTATTGATCTCGGCCTGCCTGCTCACGGCGGCGAGCTTCTCTTCCTTGATCAGCTTCACTCCAAGCTCGGTCAGATCACGGATGATCGACTCCACGTCCCGCCCTACATACCCAACCTCGGTAAACTTTGAAGCCTCGACCTTCAGAAAAGGAGAGTGCGCCAGCCGGGCCAGACGCCGAGCGATCTCCGTTTTTCCCACTCCTGTGGGACCGATCATGATGATGTTCTTCGGTGCAATCTCCTCACGCAGCTCCGCGGGCAGTTGCTGGCGCCGCCATCGATTGCGGAGAGCGATGGCTACAGCCCGTTTCGCCGCATGCTGCCCGACGATGTATTTGTCGAGTTCCGAGACGATCTCATTGGGTGTCAGCGCGGAGCCCGATGCGGGCGTTCTGGTTTCTTCTGATGTTTCGCCTGGAAGAATGATGACCATGTCTGTCCTGTAGCTTCCGGCCGGAGCCGTCAGCCGATTGTCTCCACCGTGATGTTGTCGTTCGTGTAGATGCAGATCGATGCCGCGATGCGAAGGCTTTCACCGGCGATTTCCGCCGCACTCATTTCCGTATGCTGCGAGAGCGCCCGGGCCGCGGCCAGTGCGTAAGGCCCACCGGAGCCGATGGCCAGAAGACCGTCGTCCGGCTGAATGAGATCGCCCGTTCCGGAGATCAGGTAGGAACGTTCGGCATTGGCCACGATCAGAAAGGCCTGAAGCTGGCGGAGATACTTATCAAGACGCCAGTCCTTGGCCAGCTCCACAACCGCCCGCTCCATGTTTCCCTGGTACTCCTCGAGCTTGGCTTCAAAACGAGAAAAGAGGGCGAAGGCATCCGCCGCAGAACCGGCGAACCCGGCAATGATTCTGTCGTGAAAGATTCGGCGCACTTTCGCCGCCCCGTGCTTCATGACCGTGTTGCCCACGGTCACCTGGCCGTCGCCTGCCATTGCTACCTGAGATCCTCGCCGCACGCAGAGAATCGTTGTCGCTCTGAACGTCATGTCTTCCATACGCCACGAATCCTATCAAAGCGGCGAGGTAAGAGCAGAACGTGCCGTGGCTGGCTCAGCGAATCTTCGTCGGAAGTCCCAATCGATCGAGGACTTCGCGCATGTCAGCCGGGAGTGGCGCTTCGACGCGCCCGATCGACGGATGTGACAGCGACAAGGAGTGCAGCATCAGGCGTCCGGCGCCGGATACTCCATATTTCAGGTCTCCGAGAACGGGGAAGCCGGCATCGGCAAGATGAACGCGGATCTGATGCGTCCTCCCGGACTCGATCTCCACCGATCCGAACGAGACTCCATCCTTCGCGCCGGCGCGTCGAACCGTCGTACGCGCCTCCTTCCCACCGGCCGAGGCGTTGAAGGAACTCGTTCCGGTGCGCGCGATCGGCTTCTCGAGATCGAGCCGCTCCGGAAGTTCGCCCCTGACGATGACTGCATATCGCTTCTTCATCTCACGGCTGGCGAAGGCCTTCGACAGTCGAGCGGCGGCTTCAGGGGTGCGGGCATAGACAATCACTCCACTCGTTCCGGCGTCCAGGCGATGAACGACGAACAGACCGTGGACTTGCCCGCGTTGCTTGAGCAGAAGTGCCAGAAGCTCGACCGCGGAGGGTCGCGACCGGTCCCGGCCGGGCTGGCTGGCCAGTCCAGAAGGCTTGTCCAGAGCGATCCAATCTGCGGTTTCCCGCAGCACGCTCAGCTCGATCGCCTCCGGGACGACGACGATCACGTCTTCGGGCCGCACAACGCGTGACGCGGCCGCGACGGGGGCACCATTGACCAGCACCCTGTGCTCGCCCAGCAATTTCCGCGCGGCCCGGCGCGAGAAGGAGTGTTCGCTGGAGGCGATGGCCATGTCCAGACGGAGAGGAGAGGAAGGCCGGAGTGCGAAGGTGCGCATTGCGATCAAGAGCTTATCGGAAAGTGCCTCCATCGCGGGTCATTCGTGAATGGCAAACACGCCGTGGAGCCGCACGAGGGATAGCCTTTGAATTCGAGCGTGGCCACGACCGGCTGGTCCGTGCTGAACGTGAAGGCCCGAAGGCTCTCGTTTCCGCAGTAGCGCGTAGGGACCAGAAAGACAGACTGATGCGGTCCACGGACGAAGGGTTCCTGGGAGGGACAGAGGATGGTTCCCTCATAGGGAAATACATCTCCCAGGCTGAGGGCGGCCGGACTGTCATTGGGATTCGTGACATGCACACTGCCCTGCCAGACTGGCCGCTGTGCATAGGATGTCGACCCTTCCACGGGTACCAGGTAGTGGAACTGCCCGGCTGTCTGTAAGAGAAGCAAAAGGACGGCTCGTAGCATTGGATGCTCCTAACGACCGCGTTTTTCGTACCGGCCCTGCTGCCGCAGCGCCGTCACAGCGAGGAGCACGATAGCGCCCGCAAGGCCACCCGCCACATCCGGCACGAGGTCTCGCAAGCGGCAGTGACCCTGGCCCGTCAACCCCTCGGCCAGTTCTACATAGATGCCCATTGTCAGAACGACGCCCAATGCGATCAGGATTCGAGTGCGGGTCGGGAACCCTGGAAGCTGAGCACTGGTGAGCAGGAAGAGGATACCGAAGAGCACGATGTGCTTGTAATTCGTCAGTGAAAACAGTGCGAGCGGCACACTGAGCTCACACTGGCACGGATGCGGATCCATGTGAAAGCCAACGCGCGCCGGGAAGAAGAGAAGACCCAGAAGCATGAACATGCCGTAGGCCCAATGCCGGCCTTGAAAGGCCAGTGCGCCCAGCAAGAAAAATGCGGCGTAAACGATCAGCAACATGCGCTGCTCCGGGGCGGCTGACGGACCCGGCCTCAGGTCGCGAACTCGCCGCATTGAAGTATACGCATCGGCTACGTGTGGCGAAGGTGCGGCGCCCACTGCCACGTCCGCTCTCGACCGCATTCCAATCGTCGCGAGACCAGCAGATCCCGTTTGTGACATCCCCGCTGCCGGTCGTCAGAAGATCTGTAAGCCCACAATGGCAATGATCAGGAAGTTTCCTCAGTGCCGATCTTGTGAGCATCCGCCCGTCCCACCGGCGGGCGGACGATTCCCCGGGCCGCAGAGTCCTCGGGAATGTCCATCCAGCCCCGATGGTCTTCTGCCAGAGCCATATGCAGGACCCATTGGTAGCCCCGGACGGTGGGAGGAATGACATTGAAAATCGTCATTCCCGCTTCACGCACGATCCGCCAGAGCCAGCGATGATCGAAGATGACCGCGTTGGAGGGATCGACATCATTGATGAACAGGGCGTTCTGGAAGTCCTGCATCATCGGAAAATCGCTCTTGTCGAAGAGGAACCACGTGCTCTGAAAGACTCCGTTCTTCGCGAGCACCCGTGAGCACTCACGCATATAGAACCCGGCCTGCTCCTCACTGAGATGGGTGAACACCGACCATCCGTTTACGAGGGTGAAGCCGTGATCAGGGGCGGGGAAAGGAAGAACGCTCGGTTTGTCCGCTCCCGGATTGAACCCAAGGTTGAATACATCGTGGTGAACGAACTCGAAGGAAGGGACGACGGCCTGGAGATGCTGCTGGCACCACCGGATCATGCCCCTGTGCAGATCGATTCCCAGGTACCGCTCCGGCCGTGGTGATTGCTGGATCAGCTGCCGGGCAATGCGACCGCAGCCACAGCCGAAGTCGAAGACGCTTCGGTAGTACTCAGGAAGAAGGTTCTGAAACACCAGATGTCCGGTGGGGTTGTCGAACGCGGCGGGGGCCGTCGGACCGACCAGCTCACGCATCTCCAGAGGAGGGATGGGCAGGTCCATGTCGGGGCGAGCATACGTCACGTCACGCTGTTCCGGACGAAAAAGGTGAGCTCACGCGCGGCAGAAGCATCAACTCGCGAGCCGGCATAAACCGGCGTGAGCCGGCGCCAGAAACATAGCATCGGGCATCAGCCGGTGAGTCCCCATACGGATGAGATTGCAGCAACGCCTATCTTCGAGATATGCTCGGAAACGGAGCGGTGACCACGGGTCCAAATTCCGGTTTCGAGATCTTTGTGCCGGGGCGTCAGGACAGCTCTCAGAGCGAAATCCCGTTTTCGGGAGCGCCTATCTCATTTGTCGGCACCGCTCCATTTTTTTCTTCCCTTCCTCCCTCCTCAATCGTCGTCCGGGTTCGTGATGCCGAAAGGCACGAGAAACCTCACACGCACTGAGAAGGAATCAAAACGCTGCAGTCGCATGAAGTTCATGACGATCTTCCTCGACGGAAAGCAGACGCTGGTTCCTCGAAATCCGGAAATGAACCGACACTCGCCCGAAGGAGTTTGAGGCCCGGGAGACCCCATATTTCATTACCATAACGAAATGTGTGGTCGCAGCTCCACGCGTATGAACTCGCTCTGGACGACGATTTCGATGACGAAGATCTGGACGACGAAGTTCCGTTCCATGGCCGGCCCTGGGAAGTTCCACGCGGCCAGTTCTGCCTCCGTCTCACGCCGCAGGAGGCGTCTTCACCTGACCCCTCGGCCACAGTCGCAGCCGCGCACCCAGAACGCGTTCGCGCCGATGCTCGGCTTCGAGAATCCGGGAACGGGCGCCCAGGAGATCGGTCAGAGCGATCATTCCGAAGAACGTCCCCTCCCGGGAAACTACGGGCATACGCGTCACTCCCTTCTCCGCCATTCTGTAGACGACGATTCGCAGCGGTTCGTCGTCGTGGGCTAGGATCGGGTTCGGTTCCATGAGGTCGCGCAGAGATCGGGAAGCGCCCGAATCCGAATTCAACCACTCCCACACACTACCGCGTGTGACCACTCCCACAAGTTTCTGATCAGCGTCGACGATCGGGAAAAGACGCTGTTCGTTCTTGCTGTTCATCGGCAGTTTCTCTCCGAAGACGGTGGCAACGGCTGCGCGTGTGGCCTCCGATGGCAAGGCCACAACGGCCTGCCGCGCCACCTCGCGCGCGAAGACGATCTCCAACGGATCGATCTCGTATTCACGGCTGAGGTGATAGCCGCGCCGGGCCACTTTCTCCGTGAGGATCGAGCGTCGCAGAGTGAGCACTGTAAATCCGTGGGCGATCATTCCCGCCAGAAGAAGTGGCAACAGAATGTTGATGTCGTGTGTGAGCTCGAGAGCGAAGATCACACCGGTCAACGGTGAGCGCATCGTCCCGGCGAGGATCGCCCCCATGCTCACCAGCGGCCAGAAGCCCGCACCTTCGAAAGGAAGAAAATGCGCCTCCAGCCCTCCGAGCGCTCCCCCGATCATCAGCAACGGAGCGAGTACGCCCCCGGAGGTACCCGATCCGAGCGACACGGCCCAGATGGTGGACTTCACGATGAGAACACCGACGATGATCTTCAGGGGTAGATCGCCCCGCAGCAATCCGTGAATGACGTCGTAACCGACTCCCAGCGCCTGCGGAAAGAAATAGCCGCCGATCCCTACAACCACGCCTCCGATCGCGGGCCACCACATCCAGTGAATGGGCAGTTTGGCAAAGGCATCCTCGGAGGCGTAGACGGCACCGGTGAGCAGGGCGGAAAGCGCGCCCGCCAGAAGTCCGACGAGAACGCATCCGGCCAGGCCGACCACGCCGATGTAAACCGGATGCGGTGGAACGGGGAAGATCGGACCGAGGCCGAGCAGATGCCGCCGCACTGCTGCAGCAGTCACCGATGCCAGAGCCACGGGGATCACGCTGCGCGGCTTCCACTCGAAGAGCAGCAACTCAACGGCAAGCATCACCGAGGCCACCGGGGCAGCGAAGGTGGCAGACATACCTGCCGCGGCACCAGCAACAAGGAGCGTCTTGCGCTCCGATGCGGTGAGATGGAAGAACTGAGCGACGAGCGATCCGATCGCGGCGCCGGTCATGATGATCGGCCCCTCGGCGCCGAATGGTCCACCCGAACCAATGGAGATTGCCGAGGATATTGGCTTCAATACAGCCACTTTTGGTTCGACACGGCTTCCGTTGATGAGGATGGCCTCGATGGCCTCGGGGATTCCATGTCCGCGAATGCGCTCGGAACCGTAGCGGGCCAGAACTCCGATAACCAATCCTCCGAGAACTGGAATGGCGATGACCCAGATCCCGAGGTGGTTGCCAACCGGGGACACGAGAGCCGTGCTGACGCGACCGAAGAAAAAGAGATTCGTGAACAGGCCGATCAGCTTCAGGAGCAGGGCCGCGACGTAGGCGGCGACAACGCCGATGATGATGGCCAGGCCAGAGATAGGTAGCACATGAGCGGTGGTGGTAAAGTCGCCGAGGTGTTCAAGCCGTTCTGATGGCATCGTCGTCCCTTTATATTACATACAGACCGTTCCCATGCGCGTCCCAATGCGAAGCTGAAACAATCTTCAAGACGGAAGAACGCATGGCGGAGAACAAGACGAAGCCCACCGGAGGGAGCGTGAAGTCGTACCTCGACGCCATCAAGAATCAGGGCAGGCGCAAGGACTGTTCGGCAGCTACCACTACAGGCACGGGAAACAGAGACTTGGTCTTGTCTCGCTCGTGGTACGCGACTACGACGAGGCACTGGCATTTTTCAACGGCAAAACTAAAGTTCAATCTGGTCGAGGACAGATGGGTCCGGAGCAGGGAGCTGGGTGGTTGTCGCTCCAGAAGGAGCTGCTGAATCGCGGCGGTTGCTGGCCAGGACGTCGACACCCGAACAGCAGTCGCACGTCGGTGCGCATACGGGAAGGGCGCGTCTTCATCTTTCTTCACACCGATGATTTCTGGCGCGATTGGCAGAGATACCAGGCAAATGGCGTAGAGTTTGTCCCGGCCTCCCAAGGGAGAAGCCTTACGGCATCGTGGGCTTGTTCAAAGATCTTCATGGAAATTTGTAAGAACCTCTGCAACCGAGCGAGTAATGGTTGTATCCAGCTGTTCATGCCAATCTGGCTCGCCTGGGCGCGGCTATTCCGAAAGGATCTCAACCTCTTCCCTAGTCAACGATGATGAACTTTGTCCTCCTTTATCTTCCGGGCGCCATCGGCACAGGGCTTGTGGGGATGGGTGTGATGGGAATCCTGCACACGCGCCGATTTGTGAAACGTTGCCTGCACTGCGACGGAAGGGTCATCCGCTACGATCCGGACGTCGACGGTGATCCGTCATTTCCAGTCCTGGCATTCGTGGACCGGACGGGTCGCACGTACGAAATCACGCGGCCTTCCAGTCCCCGGTACGAACTGGGTACGATCGTGCCCATTACGTACTATCCACCGGATCCGGCGAACGCCTGGACCGCAGGATCCAGGACCCCGTTCGCCATTCCATCGGTCCTTGCTCTGGCCGGACTCGGGCTGATCTTTACATCGGTAATACTGGTCAGAGGAACTTGAGTCGATCATGGCGAACGGATGTCAGCACGCGCCGGAGTCCTGCTACGAACGCTGAACCTGAGGACTTCGACAGCCTATGGTCCCTTCCACTGCAGCTTCGTCGAATTTACGTAAGACCTACCTGGCCCGATGGATCTCCATCCTCGCTCACCCCTTCGTGATGGTGGCATTGCTGGTTGCGGTGCCGGCGGTTCTCCAATCGTCCGGAGACGCTCTGTATTCGCTGCTCCTCGTCGGCACTGCCGTCGTCGTCCCGATCGCCCTGCTCATGTTCCGCCAGGTCCGGCGAGGTCGATGGTCGAATGTCGATGCTTCGAACCCCTCGGAACGGCCGTTGCTGTTCGGCGTTGCTCTGGCCGGACTGGTGGCCGCGTTGCTATGGTTACTCCTCAACGATCCCCACTCCTTTCTCGTACGAGGCATCCTCGTCGTGGTCGGATTCCTTCTCGTGGCCGCGATCCTTACTCACTGGGTCAAGCTCTCGCTGCACGTTGCTTTCGCTGCCCTCACAGCCACGACACTCTGCCTTCTCGGTTCTGCGATCGGCTATGTACTCGCAGCGGTCGTTCCCCTGGTGTTCTGGTCCCGCATCGTTCTGGCCCGTCACCGTCTTCACGAGCTCGTCGTTGGCCTGGTGATCGGTGTCATCACCGGAATCGCCCTCGTCCGGCTCTGAGGCGTAGCGGCCTCACTACGCAGAACTTGTTCAGGCGCGGTTACTGACAGATGCTTTCGGCCATGAGCGCAATTACAACTTCGCAGTCCCACGAACAAGTGAGAGATCTGGTAGCAAGGCTCGAAGCTGCCTGGAACGAAGCCGACGTCGAGGCCTTCGCCGCGGAGTTTGCACCTGACGCCGATTTCGTGAACATTCGGGGAGACTACGCGTCAGGGCGGGAGGCGATCGCAGCCGGTCACGCCCACATCTGGAGCTCGATCTACGCCGGGAGCACCGTTCGATATTCGATCGCACACCTGAGAGCGCTTACACCTTCAATCGTCCTCGTGCACCTGGATGCGGAACTACTGGTTCCGCCAGGGCCAGCGGCGGGAACTACGAAGGCCATCCCTTCGCTCGTCATCGTTCGCGATGAGGACCGATGGCAGGTCGCCGCCTTCCACAACACGCAAAGACGACTGGAGCAGACCGGGGGCGCTTGACTCACAGTCGCGAGTCACGACGGCTCACGTTTTCACTGCACCGCCTCGCTGCAACACCGCTACCCGATTGTTCCCGCGAGAACGTTCTGGGCCTTCGTTTGATGGAACCGCTGAGTTGGACATCGCGGGAGTGACTTGCTTCGAGAGGACGGCCAGCCGTTGTTCGCGTAGCGCATTCCGCAAGAACCCAGGCCGATTTCAGGCAAATTGACAAGCTAACTTGACATGGATTGCGTCCTGACTTATATTTATTAAAGGAAAGCTTACTTGACATGGCGCCAACGGTAAAGAACAGGGTCAAAGAGCTTCGCTCCGAGCGCGGCTGGACCCAGCAACAGCTTGCCGATGCCGTCGGTGTCTCGCGGCAAAGCATCAATTCGATCGAGCGCCAGCGGTACGAGCCGAGCCTGGCGCTCGCTCTCAAGTTCGCCCGTCTCTTCGGACTGGCCACGGACGCCATCTTCACTCTGGAGGAAAAATAATGAAGCTCCCCATCGTGGGCACCATCGACGAGCGGTTTCTTCAGCACCGCCTGCGCTCGACCAGTATCGGCGGACTGGCCGGCATGCTCGTGGCGGCGGCACTGTTTTTCTACAACCTCATCGGCGCGCACATCCTCCGCTGGGATTACTTCAGCATCATCGCCACGGCGGCGATGGTGAAGCTCTCGGTGCTCACCTGGTATCGCCTCACTGACTGAAACGGAGACATCGCATGCTTCTCAAGAAGGACTTCAGAATTCGCCCTCTATTCTTTTCCGGACTTGCAGCTCTGACGGTCGCCAATATCATGCAGGCTGTGCTCAGGCACAGCGTCTACTCGAACGACCTCACCGATCTGCTGCTGGGAATGCTCTTCGGAATCGGTTTCGGACTGATGATCCTCGTCGCCTGGCGCATGGGCAGAAATGGCCACGACGAGCCGGACAACGCTGGCAGGCGCTGAGCCGACAGCGCCGGCATGTCCTTGCTCAGGGAACAAACGATCATCACGTTTTTCATCGCAGCAATACAGGCGCACGGTCAGGAATCAACGGTCGCCAGTTCGGCGTAACGTCATGACCCGCTTTCGGTCGGCAGGCCCTTGGCGAGCCATCCGCTGATCCCCGCGGACATGACCATGACATTCGTGTAGCCAGCCTTTTTTGCGCGGCGGGCGGCGTTGGGCGCCTTCCGGCACATGGGATTTGAGCAGTAAAATACCAGGCTCGATGCCTTGTCCGTGGGAAGATCACTGTCCTTGTAATCGACGGGATCGAGGTTGAAGGCCCCGGGAACGTGCGCCTTCATCCAGCTCTGTGGCGAGTTGACATCGAACACCGTCATCTTACCGCTCTGTAAATGTTGATTCAGGTCTTCTGGCGAAATGGACTTCAGTCCCATGAGTAGGGCAAACATCGTCTGGCTCCTGTCGTTTGTGCTCGGTACTAAGAGCGAGAACATCGTAGGGCCGCACGGCGTGCGGCCGGTATTCTTCGTGGATGGCGCATTCAGCCAACCATTCGACTCGAGAAAGAGCAAAGAGTACCGACCGGACGCGGGTGCGACCAGAATGCCTCGGAACTCCGGGTGCTGGTTTTTCGCGGGGATCATTGCCGACGCCTCCGGCGTCTGACTTTCTCAGCGAACGATCCAGCCGCCACCGAGGCAGAGATCGTCCTGGTAGAAGACGACGGCCTGCCCGGGAGCGACCGCTCGAAGCGGCGCGGCGAAAGTCACTCTCGCCCGACCGCCGGAGAGCGGCTCGACCGTGGCCGCGATATCGCTTTGTCGCGAGCGCACACGGGCACTGACCTCCACCGTTGCCCCTGGAGGCTCGTCGCCGATCCAGTGAATGCGGTCGGCCATCAGCTCCGTCTTCTCCAGCCGATGCCCCTCGCCTACGGTGACGCGGCGCGTTTTGGGATCGATGTCCAGCACGTAGGTGCGATCCGCGGCGCCGCCGGTGTTCAATCCGCGGCGCTGCCCGACGGTGAAGTTGTAGTAGCCCTCGTGATGACCGACGACCCTTCCCTCCACGTCCACGAGATCTCCGCCTGCGGATCGCTCCGCTGCTCCGAGCAGGAGCGGATCGTTGACGCCGGCGGCGACCAACTTTGCGGCCTCCCGCTCCACGACCCGGGCGTAGCCATCCTTCTGCGGCACAAAGCAGATCTCGAAGGAGTCGCTCTTATCCGCCACAGGAAGGTCTCCCTCAGCAGCGATCTTTCGGACCTCGGCCTTCTGCAGTTCCCCGAGGGGGAAAAGAGCGTCGCCGAGCTGCTCCTGGGTGAGCTCGAAGAGGAAGTAGGACTGGTCCTTGGACAGATCGCGGGCCTTGCGCAGTTCCAGCCTGCCGTCGCTGGCTTCAATGATCCGTGCGTAGTGACCGGTAGCAATTTTTTCGGCCCCGACAGCGAAGGCCTTCTGGTGCAGCAGGGCAAACTTCACGTGCGTGTTGCAGAGAACGCAGGGGCTCGGCGTGTTTCCCCGGACGTAGCCGTTAACGAACGGCGTCACGACCATCTCACGGAACTCGCTCTCCATGTTCAGGACGAAGTGAGGAATGTCGAGCTTCCAGGCCACGCGGCGGGCGTCGGCCAGATCATCGAGCGTGCAGC
>JBDTRY010000097.1:0-12787 GCA_039931435.1 Acidobacteriota bacterium
GGGGGCACCCGGCAACGGGTGTCCCTACCGCGATCTTCCACCTTCCCGGTTGCCAAGGTCATGAAGAGTACGATTCGTTGTTGACGAGATCCTTCGGTCGCGTTGCTCCCTCAAGGATGACAAGTTCTCGACGACCCGTAAAACCGGCGGGCGTTTCCTTGGAAGCGAGGAACGGCGCTGGCGCTCGGGGTGCCGTGAAATGACACGACTACCACCGGCGTGTCATCCTGAAGCGTCGAGCGAAGGATCTCTTCCACCTTCCCGGTTGCCAAGGTAATGAAGGGTACGATTCTCGTTGACGAGGAACCCCGAGCAGCGACGACGACCCGCACGTCTCAGAACTTCGGATGGCTCGATTCCGCTCGTCGCCCGCCAAGCACCAGGACCAGCACGATGCCCGCGACAAATCCGCCGATGTGAGCGAAATAGGCCACCCCGCCCATTTCCTGCGCGCTGACGTTGTGCAGGGAGGCCACTCCCACGAACAACTGCATGACGAACCAGAACCCAAGGACGAGAAGCGCCGGAAGCTCGCGCATTGCGAGATAAACACCGATGGGGATGAACGTCATGACCCTGGCGGAAGGGAAGAGCACCAGATAGGCACCGAGGACACCGGCGATGGCGCCGGAGGCACCGATGGAAGGTAAATGTGACTGCGGATTCATCAATCCGTGCGTAAGCGTGGCGATTACTCCGCAGGCCAGATAGAAAAACAGGTAAAGGACGTGACCGAGCCGGTCTTCGATGTTGTCTCCGAAAATCCAGAGGTAGAGCATGTTGCCGCCGAGGTGCAGCCAGCCGCCGTGCAGAAACATGGACAGGAGCACACTCTGCATTCCCGGAGCATGAGCGCTGGCAAATCGGGCCGGGATGAAGGCGTATTGCATCAGTGCCGCTTGAAGGTCCGGGCCCAGTGACAGCTCCCAGAGAAAGAAGAGAACGTTGATGACGATCAAGGCCGTGTTCACGATCGGCGTGGTTCGGCGGGGATTGATGTCGCGCAATGGAATCATCGTGTTCTCTCCGCTGACCGAACGGCGGCGAACGCCGGCCGGATGAGCGCCGCCGCTTCTTCGGGGGCGACGATGTTGATGTAGCTCGCTGACATCAGCTCAAAGGCTCCCTGGCCGGTCAATCGCGGGAACGCTTCGAGGTACCAGTGATAGTCCACACATCGTGTCAGACCCAACTGGAATGCCCAGTTGTACGAGTGAAGCCCGAGGTTCTCCCGGAAGGTCACCGCAGTGCCGCGGAGCATCGATGCCAGCTCCCGGAGTTCACTGCTGTTCGAATCGAGCGGAGTGCGCTGATGCCTTCTGGGAATGATCCAGAGCTGATAGGGAAAGCGTGAGGCATGCGGCGCCAGGGCCACGAACGATTCACCGACGGCAACGATCCGCTCTCCTTGCTCGAGTTCCTCCCCCAGAGTTGCACAGAGGAGGCAGGTACCGTGCTCGAACCTCCATCGTTCCGCTGCGGCACATTCCCACTCGGCCCGCGCCGTGGGCATGGACACAGCGAGAAGCTGGCTGTGTGCGTGATGGATGGACGCTCCGGACAGCGGCCCGCTGTTCTTGAACAGGGCTACGGATCGAATCTCCGGATCGTCCCAGTGAACGCCCACTCGTGCAACCCACGTGGCCACGACCTCTTCCAGCTCAGGAGCAGTGAGGTCCCCGATCGAAGCGTCGTGGGCATCAGTCTCGATGATCACCTCGTGTGCGCCCGCTCCGGGAACTTCCTGAAGCAGGGAGGGCGAGGGGCCGGCCGCTCCTGCTGGCGTCATTGCGGCGGGAAACTTGTTAGGTACGACGCGGATTTTCCAGTCCGCCCCATCGCCGCCCCTCCATAGCTCAGGCGGCGTCTGCATTTCGTTTCCGGGGCAGAAGGGACAATCCTCGGGGGTTGTCGGCGATTCACTGAACGCGGCACCCGGCCGTGCCATGCGGTCAGGAGCGATGATCTGCCACCCGGCCCCGAGGGGATCGCGACGGAAGCTTGTCATGCGCGCTGGATTGTACAGGGACCGTTTTCGTCAACGAACGAAATCACGGCTTCGAAGTATCGCTCTCCTTCAACAATGGCAACCTCAGAATGCTTTGCTGTTTGAGAGGTGAACATTCGTTTCGGAACTCTCAGGTTGTCGAACATCTCCTGTCCCAGTGCGAATG
This sequence comes from Acidobacteriota bacterium, assembly GCA_039931435.1. Taxonomy (GTDB): domain Bacteria; phylum Acidobacteriota; class Thermoanaerobaculia; order Gp7-AA8; family Gp7-AA8; genus JBDTRY01. The sequence continues at coordinate 2,175 of JBDTRY010000097.1, forward strand.
GTATGAGCTCATCCTGCTTTCCGTGAATGACGAGTACGGGTACTCCAGCCTCGTTCAGCCACTTCAGCGCGGTCAGGGATCTCCTTACAAGAAGACTCAAAGGGAGTCCCGGGTAGACGATCCGGGCCATGCTGGCCAGGGAAGGAAACGAGTTCTCAAGGATCACCCCACAACATTTTCGCTCCGTGGCTACTCGGGCTGCGTAAGGGCCACCGAGTGATTCTCCGTAGAGAAAAATTCTTCCGGACCCGCCGAGGCGGTCGCGCGCATAGTCGTAGGCTGCCAGCGAATCGAGATGAAGTCCTCGCTCCGTGGGTCGCCCGTGACTCCGGCCGTATCCGCGGTAATCGAACAACAGCGTCTCTGCGCCGCGAGCGGCCAGGCCGGCGGCGACTCCCGCGCGGGTCGATAGATTTCCGGCGTTCCCGTGAAACCAGATGATCAGAGGCGCTCCCTGAATCCTGGACCGGAAATGCCATGCGTGCAGTTGCACTCCGTCGGAGGTGATGATGGTTTCGTCAGTTGGTTGCGTAGAGAGGTGGTCGGTCGACCACAGTCCGAGCGGGTAGACCTCGGGAGCGAAGAGGTGATGTTTCTTCAGCACCTCGACGACGAGGAGCAACAACGCCAGGGTGGCACCGGCAGCGAGCAGCAGAAGCACCAGGGAAGTCTCATCAGTCATCGGATCGAGGGTGCGCGGACAAGTCCTGTTTCGTTGCTGCTCCGATGGCACGCCGTAGTCGCGCCGCCACTCCGGCAACGGCGGCGAGGGTGACCGCTGCAGTCGCCCACTCGGTGGCATGGAGACCGGCGAAGGTCAACGAAGCGAGATTACTCTCTTCGAGGCAGAAGGCCAGCAGGGGAAGGATGATCAGCGCCAGAACGAACTCGCCGCGTCCGACGCCCTCGTAGTCACGGACGCGGAATGTGGCTTCTATCTGCGTACCCACGTAGCCGTTCAGACTCACGGACAGAAGAAAGAGCAGCGCCAGCTCAAGCCGGATGTTCGATCCGATGCACCATCCGCAGACTAGTGAGAGGTCCGCGACCCGATCGGCGAAGTGATCGAGGAAGTCACCGAATCGGCTGGTCTGGCCGGTCATCCGGGCCACGATCCCGTCCAGGGCGTCCAGCAGGCCCCCGATCGCCAGCAGAGGAAGCGCCAGAAGGAAGAGAAGGGGCTGGGTGTGCGCGAGGGCCAGACAGGTGGCGGCGGCCAGGACGAACGTGAGAGCGATGAGGGTGATCGTGTTGGGCGCCAGGGGCGTGGCTGCCGCGAGTGGGCCGAGCCAGCGCTCGAGGCGGCTCCTCCATACGTTCACAGGCGAATTGTATGCGACAGATTGCGCCGGGCTCGAATCTGTGCAATGATTCTTGTGCAGTTACACAAGCGGTCGCGCGATAAAGGCAAACTTCCGGCGACGGAAGGACGCAAAGTTTCGGGTCTGGGAAACCAGATGGCCGGGCTGCCGAACGAAAAAAGGGCGAGTGAACACTCGCTCCCTCCCCCTATCGGGGCGTTCCGGGAAACGGCCGCACGGAGCGCTTTGATGCAGCAGCAATTCACACCAGGGAAGTTCCGAAGCCGGAGTGAGTGTTCGCTCACCTCTGTCTTCCGGAGGTTTGTGATGGTGCTGCAGGAAGCGGTCGCTCTGCCTGATAAGGGCGGAGTATTCGTTCGGGAGAGGGTGGTGGTGGTGCCGAACAGGGGTGGTCGCGGGAGGTGAGGGGAAGGAATCCTGCGACAAAGGCGGCGAGGCGGAGAGGCGTGGAGGGAGAGAAGTCGCTTCGAGAGCAAGGGTTCGGCACCTGGGCAGGCGAGGTTCGAGTATCGCGCTCGGACCTCAACGCCTGCACCGGAGGCTCCTGAACTCTGAAGGACCAGCGTCGGACTCTGGGTGCGGAGAGGGTGGAGCGGTGTTCGACGAAGCTGCCGGCCTGAAATGGCTCGATGGCCGGCTCCTTCAGAAAAATAAGGGACAGGCTTCGCGGCCTGTCCCTTTTTTCATGTTCAGTAAATAACCACTTCGTCGCCGACCTCAGTCATGCTGAACAGCCGGGCCAGGTCGTCGTCGGCGAGACGCACACAACCGTGTGAGACGCTCTGGCCGAGCAGATTCGTGGCCTGCGTTCCATGGATCGCGTAGCCATCCCCGAGATTGAGCCGGTAGCTCCCCAGCTCCTTGTCGTACTTGCGTTGGGGTACACCTACCGGCGGGATGACCATGGCCCCGCCGGCCATGATGATCTGCCCGGGTGGAAGTTCCCGCACCGATCCATTTTCCACGATGACCACAGTCTTTCCCTGAATCTTCATGATGCGGCGGCTTCCCGCGGACTGATCTCCTACCCAGGACCAGACCCCTCCGCCGCGTGCTGACTGCACGGGACCTCCGGTGTCGGCATCGATGGCGTCGTTCCAACCCAGATGTACGGTGCGCAGCCCCTTCTTCCGGGCCTCCTCGATGTAGTACCAGTCCGGAGGTACCCAGACCGGATTCTCTTCCTTGGAAAGGATTTTCAGTTTTCCGATAGGCGTGTCGAAGACGATTCGCCGTCCGGTGGGGTCTACGAGCGTCGTTCCCTTCCCGGTGGAGCATGTGGCCTCGAAAATGAGCTTGCCGTGATCTCGCAGTGAGAGTTTGTTTTCGGCCGTGGAGACGACGATGGTGCGGTCGGTGTCCTGAAGATCCCCGACTTTCTTTTCGGCGTCGCTCAGTTTTGCCTGAAGGGAGCCGACCTCGTTGTGGCTCTGCTGCTGCGATTGGCGGAGATGTGCCAGTTGCTCGCTGCTTCGCTCCCGAACGAGGTCGTCGACCATGTCCAGTCTTCGCAACCGTCGTCCGTCTTCGATGTTGATCCATTCCCCGGCGATGGCCACGCCGGCAATGCTCAGGCCCAGCACCAGAAGTGCCCACGAACCAAGTAATCCAACCCAACGTGGCATCAGAGTCTCCTAGAAAATGTAGACGCGCATTCCGCTGTTCACCCGTGGCCAGATCGCCTTCAGGTCTTCCTCGGAAACCATAAACGATCCAGGCCGGGGTCCCTTCAGCGGGCTTCCGGCAGAGGGATGTGAATGGATGACGTAGTCATTCGGCAGATAGATCACGTACTTCCCCAGCCCCCCGGGGATGGTCGGCCGCTGGGCGGGAACGGGCTGCCCATTCATGGCGTAGAGCCATTCCGGAACCTCCCACTGCGGTGACTCTTCTTTCCCTCGAACGGTAAATCCACCGCGGATGGGCACGAATGTCCATGTCCTTCCGTTCCGGGCCGTCACCGTGCGCGGCTCGCCGATCTGCACCGGCGCTTCCCGGGCGATGCGGTCTCCGAATTGAAGGAACATAAGTTTTTTCGATGTATCGATGGCCAGATAGAACTCGTTCGTCTTCAGGCTCTCCACGAGTTGCATTCTGCTGTCCAGCTCCTTGGCCATGGAGTCCCGGCTGAGATCCATCTGTGCCAGGTCGGCCTTGATCTGCCTGATCTCGGCCGGCGTGCCCTGATCCCGTTGCAGAACCTCGTGAAAGCGTTCGTCCACCCGATCGCGATGTACCCGGGCAAACCCGGCCAGGGCCACGGCCAGAACCAGCAGGGTCAGGTTCAGCCAGAGTGGGGGCCTCGGAAATCCCCGCCGGTCCGGTGAATCGGGCCGGTCTGTCTTTCTGCGTTCAGTCATTCCGCTTGTCCGCCATAGTCTGGCGAACTGAGCGGATTTCGTGCCGGAAAATCAGCGGCTCATGCGGCGGGGCCGACGCTTATACCTCCAACTTGTCGTGAGGTCTTGCCACAATGGCATAGAGAGCGGGCATCAGAAACACGCTGATCAGGAGCCGCGAAAAGAGGCCTCCGACGATGACGAGGGCGAATGGTCGTTGCGTGTCCGAGCCAATGCCGCTCGACAGGGCAGCCGGAAGCAAGCCTACGGCCGCGACCAGTGCGGTCATCATGATCGGTCGTAGACGGAGGATCGCAGCTTCCCGATTGGCCTGAGCGATTGCCAGCCCGTCACGACGCAGCTCGTTGGCGTAGGAAATGAAAATGACCGCTGTCTGCACCGAGACGCCAAAAAGGGCGATGAAACCGATTCCTGAGGAGACCGAGAACGGCGTTCCCGACAACTTCAGCGCCAGCAGTCCGCCGACGGGGGCCGAGAGAAGCACAGCCACCACTGTGATCATCGGAAACTTCAGATTCGAGTAGAGCATGAACAGCAGAACGAAGATCAGCAGGATCGTGATGGGAACGATAATCCGGAGCTGCTTCCTGGAGGATGCGTAGTTCTCATACTCACCGCCCCAAACGATGCGATAGCCGGCTGGAACGGAGACGGCCCTGGCCACCTGGCGTTGGGCATCTTCGACTGCGCCGGCGAGATCGCGGTTCTTGACCGAATACTGCACTCCGATATAGCGCTCGTTGTTTTCGCGATAGATGAACGATGCGCCCCTCGCTTCCCGTATGTCGGCCAGTTCCTTGAGCGGAATCTGCTGCCCTCCCGGGGTGGCCACGAGGAGATTGCTGATTGCCTGCGGCGTCTGACGGAACTGAGGCTCCAGTCGCACAACGAGATCGAAGGAGCGTTCTCCCTGGACAACCTGCGTGGCCACGGCCCCTCCCACGGCCGCTTCGATCAGCCCGTTGATGTCGGAAACGTTCAGACCATAGCGGGCGATCTTTCCCCGATCCGGCGTGATTGTCAGACTTGGCTGCCCCAGTTCCCGAACGACTGAAATTTCATCGATGCCGTTCACTTTGCGAAGAACGGCTTTGATGGCATTGGCCTTCTGCTCCAGCACGGACAGATCCGGCCCGAAAATCTTCACGGCCAGCGAACTTTTCAGGCCCGTTTCCGCTTCGTCCACGGCGTCTTCCGCCGGCTGCGTGTAGTTGAAGACGATTCCGCGATACCCCGCGAGCTTTTTGCCGATGGCCTCGGTAAGCTGCGCCTTGGTACGAATGGGGCCGGTCCATTCGCTGTACGGCTTCAATCCCACAAAAAACTCATCGTTGAAAAATCCGGTGGGGTCACTTCCGTCATCCGGCCGCCCCAACTCCGATGTGACCACTGTGACTTGCGGAAAGGAGCGGATAACGGCACGGATCTGTGGGGAGATATTCGCAGCCGCCTCGAACGAAATCGTGGAGGGCATCGTGGCCCGGATCCAGAGTGAGCCCTCGTCGAGATGGGGCATGAACTCTGCGCCTATCGAGGGAATGAGCAGGAGCGAGGCGGCGAAGATTGCCACGGAGATCATCGTAGTTGTCCACGGTCGCTTCAGGCAGGCGTCGAGACCGATCTCGTAAGCTCGACGAATTCCATCGAAGATGAAGTTCCGGCGCTCACGCACGCCTCGGCGAAGGGCCCAGGCGCAGAGCAATGGCAGGAGAGTGAGAGTGACCAGCAGCGCGCCGGCCAGGGCGAAGATCGTCGTGTCCGCCATGGGCTTGAAAAGTTCTCCAGCCGGCCCGGATAGCGCGTAGATCGGCAGGAATCCTGCGACGATCACAGCTACGGCGTAGAAGATCGGCCGATCCACTTCGGACGCCGCCGAGATGATCACCCTGGAAATACTCAGAGGCTGTGCTCTCTCCCCATTCAGGGCCAGCCGGCGAAAGATATTCTCAACCATGACCACGCCGCCGTCCACGAGAATGCCGAAGTCGACGGCTCCGATCGATAACAGATTCGCCGGGACATGCTTGAGATCCAGGCAGATGAATGCAAACAGGAGCGAGAGCGGGATGGTCACGGCAACGATCAGGCCCGAGCGAAAATCGTAAAGGAAGAAAACCAGAACCACGATCACCAGGAGCATTCCTCGAAAAAGATTGTCCTCCACGGTTTTGGTGGTCAGAGCGATGAGGTCGCGCCGGTCATAGAACGGCCGGATCTTCACGTCGGGAGGAAGGATGGAGGTATTCAGTTCCTTCGTTTTTTTCTCCAGTCGGTCCAAAACGACCTGCGCCTGCTCGCCCTTGCGCAGAAGGATGACCCCTTCCACTGCTTCATCCTTGTCATTGAAGCCGAATTGGCCGAGACGGGGAGGGGAACCGATGACCACGCGGCCGACGTTCTTCACCAGAACTGGCGTGCCGTCGTGCACGGCCACGACGATGTTGCCGATGTCCTCCGGGGTCTGGATGCGCCCCAGGCCACGCACGTAGTAGAACTGTCCGCCTTGCGGATAGAAGCCCCCTCCGGCGTTACTGTTGTTCGCGCTCAATGAATCGACGATGAGCGGTATGGACAGGCCGACGGCGGCAACTTTGGCCGGATCGAGCAGGACCTGATACTGCATGGTCATGCCGCCCAGTCCGGAGTCATCGGCCACTCCGGGAACGGACTTGTACTGACGCTCCACGACCCAGTCTTCGATGGTCTTGAGATCCATCACCGAGCGATAGGGACTCTCCAGGACGTATCGATAGATCAATCCCGAAGGGGAGAACAGAGGTGCGATCCCCGGGCTCACGCCGTCCGGCAGGGAAACGTCTCCCAGGCGTTCGAAGGCCTGCTCGCGAGCGAAATAACCGTCGGTGCCGGCCTTGAACGTCAGGCGCACGTCGGAGAGTCCATAAAGTGAGATGGAACGGATGATGGTCATGTTCGGAATGCCGTTCATCTCCGTTTCCATCGGCACCGTGATCAAGCGTTCCACTTCCTCGGCAGCATGGCCCTCCCACTGAGTGGAGATATCGACCTGGGGCGGGGCGAGGTCAGGATAGGCATCGACGGGAAGGCGGCGAAAGGAGTAAATCCCCCCGAAAATGAGAAGCAGTGCAAAGAAAAGAACAAGGAATCGCTGTCGCAATGATGCGGCGACAATTCGATTAATGATCGACGTGGCCGTCGCTTCCGGGAGTTCTTCGTTCTCGTCGGGCGGCTCCGGCGGTTGAATGGTGCTCATGGGTGTTCCTCGTTCTGGAGAAACAGACCACCCTGGACCACGATCGTCTCGCCGGCGGTCAGGCCCGAGCGAATCTCCTGCTGATCCCCAATCCGCGAGCCGGCATCCACGCGACGGCGTTCGAATGTTCCATCTGCTTTCCTCACGAATACAAACGGGAGGTTTTCATCGTCGCGGAGGACGGCCGAGACGGGAATGAGAATCCCCGTCACCGCGGTCTGAGAATGAATGGTTACGCGGGCGTAGAGATCACGCTTCAGCACTTCACCGGGATTTGGTACGGTGATACGCACCGCGATCGATCGCGTGTTCGGGTCGACAAGAGCAGCGATGTATGCCACCCGGCCCTGCAAAGTCTGACCTGACCCGGTCGTGATATCAGCCGCGTCACCGACGTGAACCGATCCAAGGTCGGCCTCGAATACGCTGGCCTCTACCCATACCGTGGACAGGTCTGTCACGGTAAAGGCCGGGGTGGTCCCCGCCTCCAGAAGTTGTCCCGGAGAGATGAGTTTCTCGACGACGGTTCCACCAATTGGTGCTCGAATCACGCCGTCGACGTTTCCCAGAGGGCGATTCTGGCTGATGGCGGCAATCGTCTTGCCGTCGACGCCGAGTGAACGCAGATCCTGCACGGCGGCATCGCGGTCAGCCTCAGCGTTTACGGCGTCGGTTCGGGCCTGCTCCCAATCGCGCCGGGCGATCGCGTCGGTCTTGAACAGCTGTTCATCCAGCGTGGCGATCTGGCGAGCGTTGCGTGCTGTTGCCTCAGCCTTTCGCAATGAGCTGATTCCCGCTGCGAAATCAGGCGAAGAGACGAGAGCCAGCGCCTGGCCACGCTGAACGCGGCTTCCGACGCCAACCAGAATTCGCGATACCGGACCGGAAATCGGCGAAAGCACCTGGGTCGATCGGTCCTGATCGAAGGCCACCGTCCCGGTGGCATCGATTGTCTTGCGGAAGGATTGCGTGGTGACCTTGTCCGTTTGCACGTTGCGGGTGGGCGGGGCGGAGGAGGTGTCTGCAGTTCCGGGTTCGTCCCCGTTCGAGTGTTGGCAGCCTGTCGCCGCAAGGAGAAGAAGGGCTGAGTAGATGATCAGTTGTTTCATTGCTTTTTCTCCGTTGGTTCGGAAGGAGGTAAAGGTGCTCCGACCGCCAGTTCCAGCGACGAGAGCGCTTCGTTCGCTGCTCCGAGGGCATCGACGTACTGGCTTTCCGCGTCCAGGAGCGTGCGTTTGGCGTCGAGCAGATCCAGGGCCGAGGATCCGCCCAGGCCATAACTCACGGAAGCGACGCGGTAAACCTCCCGAGCCTGGGGCAGGAGATGATCTCGGATGAATTCCGCCTGACGAATGGCTGTCGAGGCATTGGCGTAAGCGCTTTCCACATCGAGGCTGACCTGCGCCCGAATGTCGGCGATGTTGGCGGTCAACTCTTCCTCCCGATGGACCGCCCCGGCTACTTCTCCACGCTGGTGCTGCCAGAAAAAAATGGGCAGCCCGAAGGCCACGGCTGAAGTGAACGTGGGAGCCGATTCACCGTCGTCGTTGCGGGTGACGCTGAGACCGATATCGGGCAACCAGAATCTGCGTGACAGCTTCGTGGCCTTTCTGGCGCTTTCCAGTTGCGCCTGAACATTGGCAATATCCGGCCGGGATGTCTGAGCGAGCGTCGCCATGGTCTCCAGCGAAGCCAGCGGTTGCGGGACTTCCAGCGAGTCGGAAGGCTGCACGGGAGCACCTCCCTGTCTGCCCAGAATGCGATTCAGCGAGGCGCGGGCGTTGGCCAGGGAGCGGTCGTTGGCGATCAGGTCGTTTTCTGCCTGAGCGAGATCAGTCTCCGCTTTAATGACGTCGACACGGGCCACCGTGCCCCCAACGTAGCGGGCCTGAGTTTTCTGCACGAAGTCGGTGGCCAGTTGCTTGTTCTGCTGAAGATCTTCCCGATGCCGTAGAGTGACGAGGATGGCGTCGTATGCCTGCACTGCCTGGGAGGCGGTCTGCTGGCGCAACAGGTAGAGGTCGAACTCGGCGGCACGTAAGTCGGCCATGGCCACGTCCCGGCGCAGTCCTCGTGTCCCTGGAAAGGGAAGCGTCACGCCTACTCCCTGATCGCCGCCTGATCCGGAGCGTGGATCCAGAATGCGTCTCTGTCCGGGCACATCAACGAAAGCGCTGGCGTCGGCGAATGCTCCTGCTACGACTACATTTGCGCGCGCCTGCTCGACGCGCGCCCCTGCCGCGGCGAGGGAAGGGTTTCGGGCCAGCGCTTCGTCAACCGCCTGCTGCCGGGAGATAAGGGACGACTGCCCGCTCGCCACCGGTGCGACCGCGGCGAAGCTGCCTTGATCCGAAGATGCCCGTGATACAGAAACGATCAGAAGCAAGTGAATGAATAGACATGGGAAATGCCGGAAACGTCCGGCTATACCGGATCGACCACTCTTCGACATCCTTCCTCCCTGAATGAATCAGTGGGAATAGGAAAACGTTCAGAAGAGTGGAGGTGCTCGGGAGGAGGCGGTGCAGGTCTCGAAGGAGAGGACGGTGGTGGCGATGGCGAGGGTAACGATCGCCGAGGAAAGAGATGGAAGAGCGGCCGGCTGCTCGGGGGTGAACACCAGGCCAGCGCCGGAGAGGCAGTATTTGCAGGTACCGCCCTGAAGAAGAGTGCGGTCGCTGGCCAGGGGGTGGAGATGGAAGAGGGGATTGAGCAGTAGCCCCAGGGCCACGGCCATCAGCAGGATCTTGCGTGTTGCACTCATTCCGTTCGGCTTCATTCTACCCGCGTTTCGGACCGCCGGCCCGCAACACAACGGTAAAGACCCGCCGGCGACGGGAAAATTCCTCAGGGCATGCTCATGGAATGTCCGTTGCAATTCAGGCATTACCTAGACAAAGCCTGCCCGCGTAACGAAGGAGAATCGAATGTCGCAGAGCACAGTCGTACAGCAGATTTCAGATAAGGACTTCGACAAGGACGTGCTGCAATCCGACAAACCCGTGCTGGTAGATTTCTGGGCGCCATGGTGTGGCCCGTGTCGGATCATCGGCCCCATCGTCGAAGATCTTGCTCCTACCTACGAGGGCAGGATGGCGATTGGCAAACTGAATGTCGACGAAAACCCGGAGACGGCGCAGAAGTATCAGGTGAGCTCGATCCCTACACTGATGATCTTCAAAGATGGCAAGGTGGCGGACCGGGCCATCGGTGCGCTTCCGAAGTCCGAGCTACAGAAGTTCATGGACCGCAACCTCTGAGTTGACAGATAGCGTTCCGGGCTGCCGGGGCCGGAGGTTCCTTGTCAACGCGGACCTACGGGATCAATAAACGCACGGGTCATCCCGAAGCCGAAGCCGAGGGATCCCCGGTGCAACTCGCGGTGTTGTTGAACCAGCCGAAGATCCCTCCTCGCGACGCTCGTTCGGGATGACCGGTTCAGCGCCCGCGCGGTGCCCTCGCTTGAAAGAAACTCTCATGGGACGCTTGTCATCCTGAGGGAGCGCAGCGACCGAAGGATCTCTTCAACGAGGAATGGGCTGGCAACGGGGAAGGTGGAAGAGATCCTTCGCTCGACGCTCAGGATGACAGCCTGCCATAGCGTTTCTTCACCCTGGTTCAGCGCCCGCGCTGTGCACTCGCTCGTAAGAAACTCACATGGCGTCCTGTGAGGTCGGCTCTGGAGATTCAACAAGCGAT
>JBDTRY010000098.1:0-12639 GCA_039931435.1 Acidobacteriota bacterium
TCATCCTGAGCGTCGAGCGAAGGATCTCTTCCACCTTCCCGGTTGCCAACCCATTTCTCGTTGACGAGATCCTTCGGTCGCTGCGCTCCCTCAAGGATGACAAGCGCCCCAGACTCCGCAAGAACGAAGTGCGTTTCATTGGAAGCGTCCAGTGATCGCTACCTTTTCGTAACTTGACTGTCCTACCTGCTGCAATTACGATCTTCTTCGTAATTAGTCGGTTCCACGCCGGAAGTAGGGGCCTCTGACGAGGTGCACTTCAGGATGTGGCAGTGAACGGAATCCCTGGCCGCGACGTGCCGGGATTCCGTTTTCGTTTTTGAGCTCACCCGGACCGCGACCTCCATACCGAAGAGGAGTTGTCCAATGCGCCGGAATGTGAATCTCGCAGGTCTTTCTCTCGCTGCTCTCCTTGCCGCCATCAGCTCGTTTGCTGCAGTGAGAAGTGTTCCGCTCACTTCCACCAAGGGGCTGACGGTCTTCAGCGGCAAGCTCACCATCGCTCAGCACGGCGGGCGCACCGCGGGGATGCTCGTGGGCGACCGCGAGGCGGAGGGAACGACATCAGCGGCGATCGCGCTGGTCGATCTTCCGGCGATGCACAACGGCACGATCGAGATCGATCTGGCCGGTGAGACCTCCGCGGGCGCTGATGAGACGGCCCGCGGCTTCGTTGGTGTTGTCTTCCGATCGACGACGGACGCATCGCATTTCGAATACTTCTACATCCGTCCTTTGAATGCTCGCGACCCTGACCAGTTGCGGCGGAACCACTCCACCCAATATGCCTCGCACCCGGACTATTCGTGGAAACGGCTCCGCAAAGAGAGCCCCGGGGTCTATGAGTCGTATGCGGACCTGCAGCCTGGTGTCTGGACGCACGTGAGGATTGTCGTCCGTGACAGTGACGCTTCGTTCTACGTCGGAGACGCCAGCCAGCCGTGCCTCGTCGTTCATGACCTCAAACTCGGCGCTGCCGCCAGCGGTGCCGTGGGCCTCTGGATCGGCGATCAAGCCATTGGCTATTTTTCGGATCTGAAGATCACCACACGGTGAAGAAGGCGAACCTGCCTCGATCCGCTTTTGAAAAAAACAGGAGAGACGACGATGAATCGAACCGAACCGATCTTCCGGCTGGCAGCATGCATCGTTACGCTCTTGCTCATCCTCACCGCGCGTCCGCTCTCCGCCGATTCCGTCAACTCGGTCGAGCGACTGGTCACCAGACTCTCTGACGGGGTCTGGGAGATCCGGCACAAGGACGCTCCGGACGGATTTCCCCAGGGAAATACGACGGTGATTATCGGCGAGCGTGAGGTTCTGGTCGTCGATTCCTGTTACATGCCGTCCAGTGCCCGCGAGGACATCGCCCAGATCCGTCAATGGACCTCGAAGCCCGTTCGCTATCTGGTCAACACCCACTGGCATTACGACCACACCATGGGCAACGGCGTCTACGCCGCGGAGTTCCCCGGACTGGAGATCATTGCCCAGAGCGAAACGAGGAAACACATTCAAGGCTACAACCCCGGATGGTTCGAAAGGTATCCGAAGCGAACTACCGATTTCAGAAAGGAGCTTCAGTCCGGGAAAGATGAAGCCGGAAAGGCCATCACCGCTGAGCGCAGAAAGGATCTCACCGAAACCATTCCGCAGCGCGAGCTCGTCCAGGTCGAGTTTCACGCGCTCGTCGACCAGACACCGAACATCGGATTCGATGAGAAGCTCACCATCGACCTCGGAAATCGTGAGGTGCAGATCATGTATCTGGGCAAAGGAAATACTACAGGCGATGCCGTGATCTACCTTCCCAGCGAGAAGATCCTCATGGCCGGTGATCTTCTCGACCATCCCGTTCCCTATCTCGGCGGTGGATATCCGGTCGAACTGATCGGAACGCTGGAGAAGATGGCCGTGATGGACATCGAGACGATTGTGCCCGGCCACGGAGAAGTGCTCCACGGGAAGGACTACATCCATCAGGTCAGCTCGCTACTGAAGACGGTGGTAGCAGCCGTATCCCTGGAGATCTATCGAATCGGCAATGGCTCGCGGCATCTCGACGAGGTGCAGGCCGCCGTGGCCGGAGACGTGGACATGGCCGCCCTCCGTCAGCAGTTCGCCGGCAGCGACAAAGACAACGGTGAGTTCTTCGACGGCTTCTCGATGAAGGGGCTGATCACGGCAGCCTACGCGGAGTTGTGGGGACGTTGAACGGACCAGGGGAGGGCATCACTCTCCACAGAGCTTTGTTGTCTGCTCAGCGGGAGCGCGGAGAACGTTCTCGATGTAGTAGCCGGCCAGCTTGCCGGCAGAGTCGTGATCCTTCGCCTCCAGCAGGTCGCCTGCGTCGGCGATCCAGCCTTCGGAACAGGCGGCGACAGTCTCGGTCGAGGCGCTGCATTCAAGCAGGCGATCGAAGGCATTGCGATAGGTGCTGAAGGCGGCGGGAATCATCGGACTCCCATGGCCGGGAATGAGCAGTCGAAATTTCACTTTCCCGAGCCGGTGCAGAGCCTCTTTCCAATGTGCGGGGCAGGCCGTGTCCAGGAAAGGGAAAGGCAGTGTGACCAGATCGCCGGCGACGAGGACCTTCGTCGAAGGATCAAAAATCCAGATGTCGCCTGCCGTAACGACGTTCTTCTCGAGGTGAACATCCAGCGTGCGTCCGGCAATGCGCCGGGGAGCGGAAGAGACAATGACGTCGTCGGGAGCGAGCTTATCGCCTGAGGCGATCAGCTTCAGCTCGTCCTGCCAGCCGGGAACTTCGTCCGAGCCGGCTGGAGATTTGGCGATGGCTTCTTTCAACTGATCGGCGTAGTTCGCCAGAAATCCGCCCAGAGCGTCATTGATGGCGCCGCTGGCGTGAATGCGAACTTCCGGAAACCGTTCCCGAAGGAGCAGATTTCCGCCCGTGTGATCGAGATGCCAGTGGCTGTTGATGATGTCGGTCAGTGGCGTCTTGCGCTGCGCGGCGAAGTCGATGAGCAATTGGGTGTGCTGGCGATGGCGGCCCGTGTCGAAAACGATCAGCCCCTTCGGCGCCGTGAAGAGGACGCTGTTTCCGTCCGGCTGATGACCGGGGACGAACTCACCGCGTACGAGGAAGACGCCACGAGCTACCTCGGTGGGTGCCGCGGAAGCGGTGACGGCCACGGCTGCCGCCAGTGCCAGAAGGAAGATCTTCGCCATGCGCATGCGCCAGAGATTACCGGACCATGTGGGTGCAGCGGTGTGCCGAGTCGGCAACAAAACTCCGGAGTATTTTTGCGGAATCGTGATGTAGATGAGACTCTTCGCTCGACGCTTCTCATGAAACGCCTGGCCTTTTTACGGGGTCGGTTGAACCTGTCATCCTTGAGGGAGCGCAGCGACCGAAGGATCTCGTCAACGAGAATCGTGCCCTTCCTCTCGTAGCAAGCGGGAAGGTAGAAAGAGATCCTTCGCTCGACGTTTCAGGATGACACGCCGTGCAAGTCGTGTCATTCACGCTTTCTATCAGTGCGGGCGAAGCGTCATCGACTGCCGCTGCTCTTCGCACCACCCACGGAGTCCACGACCTTTCCGCTGGAGTCCAGGATCATAGAGTCCTCCCCGCCAACGATTTCGAGTGGGAAGTACGAAGCAGATCATCCCCACCAGAACGCGGCGGCGATGATCCCGTAAAGGGCGATGAGGACAACTCCTTCCATCCACACGGACTCGCCATCGAAGACGACCATCGCCCCGAGGATGCCGGCGAAACCGACCGCTACAACCAGCAGTGGCGGCATGATCAGGGTCAGGTGGCTGGAGCCGACGAAGAAGCTGAGGATGACAAGAACCGGAATCAGACCCAGAGCGATCTGCAGGGAGCTGTTCAGAATTACGCTGACGGCGTAGTCCGCCTTGTTGCGTGCCGCCAGCTGGATGCCCACTACGTTTTCGACAGCGTTCCCTGCAATCGCGACCACCACCAGACCCGTGAACGCCTCGGAGAGGTGCAGCGACTTCATGGCCGGTTCCAGTGCCACCACGAACCAGTCCGACACGAACGCCGCTCCCACTCCGGCCACGGCCAGAATTCCGATGGTCATGGCCAGCGGCCAGGATTCACCCCCTGGTCCGTGCGTGGCTTTCTCGTCCGCGACTTCTTCCGCCGTCCTCTTGCGCAGGGAGTAGACGATGCTGCAGATGAATACCGCCAGCATGACGATTGCCACGAAGATACTCAATGACTCGCCGTGCGCTCCGGCCGGAGTATGCAACTGATGGGCGAGCGTAGGGACGGTTAGTGCGGCGATGGAAAGAAGAACGAGCGTTGCGATGATCTTCGGCTGGTCCGATGAAAACTTCTGGGTGCCGTGTTTCAGCCCCCCCACGAGAAATGCCAGACCAAGGACGAGAAGGCTGTTGGCCAGAATGGAGCCGATGAGCGCGGCCTGAACGACGGCCACGAGCCCGGCCCGGAGGGCAAAGATGCTTACGAAGAGCTCAGGCAGATTGCCGATTCCCGACTGCAGAATTCCGGTAGCTCCCGGCCCCATCCGCTCGCCCAGCTGCTCGGTGGCCAGGCCCACTACGGATGCCAGTGTGGCCAGAGCCAGGGCACTGACCACGAAGGCCAGAATGACCGCGTCACGGCCGCTGAGCAGTCCGGCGGCGACCGAGGCTACGACGCTGATCAGGATGGTCAGCTTTTCGCTGGTTTTCAGATGGCTCATCAGTATTGGTCGCGGATTATAGCCACAATGGCAAATTCATCGGCAGCGGCACCACGCCTTCGGCATCCGGCCGGCGTTCGAGGCATCCTTCTCGCAGTGATGTGGTTTTGAAAGGAACCATCATGGAACAGAGACAGGATTCGACAGGGCAGAACAGTCCCCAGGAAACATCGACGTCGACGAGCTCCACCCAGCAGACAGACTCGTCGTCCGGCCACTCGATCATCGGCGATCTTCTGAAGACCCTCGGAGTTGGGGATCATCATGTCACCGCGGTGCATGACGCCACCCAGAGTGCCGACATCAACAAGCAGATCGATCAGACCCATTCATACATCACCGAAGCGATCAATCACGCACGCGAGCAGGCGAAGAAAAATCCAGGAATCGTGCTGGGCGGACTTTCCGCGCTGGTCATCGCCGCGGGAATGATGCGCAACAACCTCAGGCGTTGAATCGGCGGAAGGGGGCGGCGGTGGTCCGCCCCTTCCGCTTGATGCGGTGTGACCGTCGTGAAGAGGTGATTCTCGTTGCTATGATGGTCCCGACGGCCCGGAAGCGGGCGGGGGCTGTGACGGAACCGCCATTGAGTTGAGAGGGCATGAACTCGATGCGAACCGTTGGTGCCCTGGCAATCTCCGAAAACACCTCGTTGCGATTGATCTGCGCGTATCCGTCCGCGGCGGAACTCCGGAATCTACATTCCCGCTTCCGAACGATAATGGCCCTGCCCCATGGCTGACAATATCAAGGGCTCGGAGCAGACCCTTCGCTCGCGAGCCGTGGAGTTCCTGGCGCTGGACCGCAACATCGTGGTGGTCTCCGGCGCCACGCTGCTGCTCTCGTTCGGCGAATCCCTTTGGCGGAAATTTCTTCCGCGCTACCTTCAGGCACTCGGTGCCCCCATCCGCGCCATCGGACTGTTCGGGAGCCTCGAAGACTTTCTGGACGGCGTTTACCAATATCCCGGAGGGTGGCTCGGCGATCGCCTCGGACGACGGACGGCACTGGTGCTGTTCGTCGGGATCGCCACAGCCGGCTATGTAACGTATCGGGTCGCTCCCTCGTGGCCGTGGATTTTCGCCGGGATGCTTCTCGTCTCTGCCTGGTTCAGCATGGCCAGTCCGGCTCTCTTCGCCGTCGTCGGCGATGCGCTGCCTGCAGAACGGCGAGCGATGGGCTTCACCGTGCAGTCAATCCTGAAGAGGATTCCACTGGCCATCGCCCCGTTCATCGGCGGACTGCTCATCGCCAGGATGGGCCTCATCCCCGGAATCCATCGTGGATTCGAGATCACCATCCTCCTGGGGATTGCGACGATCGTCGTACTGCGAAAAATCGATCTGCCTCGCATTGCCGGACCACCGGCCAATATGCGCGGAGTGTGGCAGTCACTTCCTTCCTCATTGCGCTGGCTGCTGGCCTCGGATATTTTCATTCGGGCCTGCGACGGGCTGGTCGACGTTTTCCTGGTCATCTATGCCACGACAGTCGTTGGAGTTTCCGCTCCGAAGTACGGTGCGCTGGTTGCCGTGCAGATGGGCACGACGATCCTCATCTCCATCCCCGCCGCGCGGATCGCCGGCAAAATCGGGAAGAAGCCGTTCGTCATCGCCACCTTCATCTCCTTTGCGTTGTTCCCACTGGCGGTGGTCCTGGCGCACAGCTTCGCCACATTGCTGGCCGCCTTCGTCGTAGGAGGTGTGCGGGAGATTGGGGAGCCGTCCAGAAAAGCGTTGATCGTCGATCTGGCCCAGCCCGCGCTTCGAGCCCGCTCCGTCGGGCTCTATTACTTCGTGCGCAGCCTGGCCATCGCCCCGGCCGCATTCATCGGCGGAATCCTCTGGGAGCAGAGTCCCGTCTACCCGTTCTATGCGGCGCTGGCGCTGGGAATCCTCGGGACCCTGCTCTTTACGATTACCGTGAAGGAAGAGCACGCCGGGTAAAAAAACGGATGGTGAATGCTGAATGTTGAATGTTGAATGTTGAATGAAGAATGGCACTGAGAAGCATGTCATCCCGACGAGCGAAGCGAGGAGGGATCTCCCGCTCGTGTGAGGACGGCCGGTGTTGCACGCGCGGGAGATCCCTCCTCGCTTCGCTCGTGGGGATGACAGCTGGCCGCTCGTCAGGTCATTTCCGCGACACCGGCACCTCGCCGCCGCTCCTCCATTCAACACTCAGCATTCAACACTCAGCATTCAACACTCAACATTCAACATTCAACACTCAACATTCAACCTTCAGCACTCAACTTCCGTTCTTTCCTCTCTCGGCAATGATCGAGCGCAGGGCTCGGCGGGCGCGGTGAACGCGGATCTTCACCGCGTTCGGTGTTACGCCCAGCATTTCCGCGGTCTGTTCCGTCGATAATTCCTCAATATCGCGCAGTTGGATGACTTGGCGATACGTTTCCGGGAGACGCTTGATCGAAGCGTGGATCAGGGCACGAATCTCCTTGCTTTGAATCGTTGCTTCTATCGATTCCCGATGGCGCAGCGTGGCAAGCAGATCATCGAGCGGCTCTTCGGGATGACGGCGCCGAGAGCGCAGCTTCATCAGGCAGGCGTTGATCAGTACGCGGTGCAGCCAGGTCGAAAGGTGCGACGCTCCCTCAAAGCGATCGATCGATCGAAGGACCGCCACGTACGTGTCCTGCAGTGCGTCGCGGGCGTCCTCTTCGGAACGCATCAGCCGCCGGGCGACCTGCAGAAGTGTCTGCGTATGCCGGCGCACGAGCGCTTCGAAGGCAACGCTGTCGCCGGACTGAAGTTGATTGACGAAGATCCGCTCGTCGGCAAATTGAGGTGCAACTGGAAAGGCTTCCGGCATGTCTCGCTCCCTCATGGATCCGCCAGCGGATCCAGGAACGAGTCTGCGATCAAGTTCTCACAAAAGTATCCGGGAACGATCCCTATTCACCGCGAGGAGTGGCCCGATAGTGGAACGCGGCGAAATCGAACGCAGAACCGGAGCGATCACACTCCGGCCCGGCCCATCCGAAGCACTGCGGGTCAGGCGGGTTCTTCGGTCTTCTTGCGCTTCGGCTTCTTCACTGCGGAATCGCCCGCCGCTTCCGCGGTGGCCGCTTTGGCTTTCGGCGCTTTTTTTGCCGGGGCTGCCTTCACTCCCTCGGGCTGTTCGTCTGCGGCAGCCACTTTTTTTTCAGGCAGGGGTTTCACGGGGCGGCGTGCAGGTGGCGGAGCTGCTGCAGCGGCCTTCCCTGCTTCCACCCACGCCGCACGATCCGCGCGGGACTTGATTCTCTGTTTGTTCCTTTGGCGCCGGGCCACTGCTGCCCGCGCCTTCTCACCATTGATTCTCGACATGGAAAACCTCCGGGCAGACTCTATCACTGCCGCTGCTGCGATGCGCCGGACAGCGCCGCGCCGAGGGTGATGGGGTCCAGTCCGGCTCGCTGGAGAATACCATTCATCGGATCGAGTTCCGCGGCCTTGAAGGCGGCCCATTCCCGGACCGCGGTCTCCGCAAATGGTCGCAGCATTTCATAGCTTTTCTGCGCGTCCGGCGACGGGGCGGCGTCTGCGTTGTCGACCGCGTCGGCCAGGGAGCTCAGCGCTCCATCGATATAGCGCAGGCTGGTGGTCCGTTTCGGCGGTATCCACCAGAGGTTGCCCGGATTCGTCGCGAAGTTGATCTCGGACAGTCCGCTGGCCCGGGTCAGCAGCGCTGCCGCTGCGGTTGCCACGTTCTGCCTCTTCGAATTCCGAAGCTCTGCCAGCTTCTTGATCAGGGTGTCCGCTTCATCGAGGGCTGCTGCCACCGGAGCACGCGTGTTCGTGACCGCCCTCGCCAGAGCAAACTGGGAGTCGTAGGCAGATTGCGGAAGCGTCAGCCGCGGATCCGGGGCGACGACCAGCGCCTGGCTTAAACGCACGCCGTCCGCGTTCAGCACAACCTGGTAATTGCCAGGAGGAGCCCAGACGCCGTCCGCCCAGACTCCCGCCGTGCCGGCCAGCGCTGCCGGAGCCGGAAATCGCAGCGGCCAGACGAAGCGGTGCATGCCTGCAGCCGCGGACAGAGGTGCATGCGCATCGAACCACTCCGGCCCGACTTTCAGCTTGGATAGATCCGTTGGCAGGGGAGCATCGGCGCTGCTGTATCGACGAACGAGCGCTGCGGAGGAATCGAAAATCTCCAGCGTCAACGGAGCCCTCGAAGCTGCAGGCAGGAAATAGTCGATGTATGCGCCCGAAGGAGGGTTCTCCGCCATGGGCTCGTCCTTCGGCATCGGTGTTCCGGTGAATCCGGCCGGGCGTTCGCGGATGGCCGTGGCAGGAACAAATAGGCGTAAGGCATCGAGAGCGGTGCCGGCATCGATCTGACGGAGGGGACTGATGTCGTCCATGATCCAAAAGGCGCGGCCGTGCGTGCCCACGACGAGATCATTGCCATGTACGACGAGATCGCGCACGGAAGTCACCGGGAGATTCTTCTGCAGCGATTGCCACTGCTGGCCGTCATCAAACGAGACGTACATCCCTTTTTCCGTGCCTGCGTAGAGTAGACCGCGGCGCACCGGATCTTCGCGCACAGCGTTCACGAAGCTGCCCGGCGGAATCCCGGCAGCGATGGCGGTCCACTGCTTTCCGCCGTCGTGGGTGCGGTAGATGTACGGCGCGAAATCATCGAGCCGATGACGATCGACTGCGACGTAGGCCGTCTCGGCGTCGAAGTGGGACGTTTCAATGATGCCGATCTTCGACCAGCCGGTTAGCGCCGGGGGAGTGAGGTCCGCCCAATGGCCGCCCTCGTCGCGGGTGCGCCAGATTTTCCCGTCGTCCGTTCCCACCCAGAGGTCGTGATCGGCCAGGCGCGAGGGGGCAATGGCATAGACCACGCCGCGTCGCGGCCCCGTGCCTGTGTTCAAGGCAGCCGTGGCGGCGTCGAGGTTCGAAGGTGTGCCCGGATCCTCGCGCGTGAGATCGGGACTGATCACCTTCCATTGCTCACCGCCGTCGACGGTGCGGAAGACTTTCTGGTTGGCGAAGTAGAGCACATGCGGATCGCGATAGGAGAAGACCAGAGGCAGCGTCCACGTCCGCCGGTCGCGCTCCATGTACGACAGGGTTGGATCGATCGAGCGCGTCTGCTGCGTTTTCGTGTCAAGTTTCTCAACCCGTCCACCGTAGATGATGTCCGGATCGGTGGGATCGGGAACGACGTTGTCGCTCTCGCCGCCCGCGGTGATCTCCCGGAAGTTCATCATGGTGATGCCGTCGATGGTGGTCGTCCGGCTGGGAACGCCCGCAGCGCCGGAGTCCTGCTGCGAGCCGTAGACGCGATACGGAAACCGGTCGTCGGTGATGACGTGATAGAACTGGCCGATGGGCTGGTTGTACCAGGAGCTCCAGGTGCGGCCGCCGTTCATGGAGGCGACACTGCCCTGGTCCACTCCGAGGATGCGTTGTTCGGGATGCTCCGGATCGATCCAGAGCGAGTGATAGTCATCGCCTCCGGGCGCACCTTTTTCCGGAATGAACGTGTGCCCGCCATCGTCGGAGCGATAGAGACTGATGTTGCAGGAGTAGACAACGTCCGCGTTGAGAGGCTCGACCGTCACGCCGCCGAAATACCATCCTCGACCCCAGATGCGCGTGTCGTCGCTGGTGCGCGTCCAGTTCGCGCCGCGGTCATCCGACCGATACATCCCGCCCTCTTCAGCGTCGATGATGGCGTAGACGCGCTCCGGTTTGCTCGGAGCCAGGGCGAATCCGATCCGGCCGGGCTTCTCCGGCAGACCATGGCCCTTGATCTCGATCCAGTGATCTCCTCCGTCCAGGGATTTGAACAGTCCCGTGCCCGGACCGTTCGAGGGAGGGTAGACACTCCATGGCGGACGCCTCGTCTGCCATAGTGCCGCGTAGAGGACCTTCGGATTGCCGGGCTCGAAGGCCAGCTCGACTGCGCCGGTATCGGCGTTCGGGCCGAGAATTTTCTGCCAGCTCGATCCGCCATCACGCGAACGGAAGACGCCTCGTTCGGCATTCGGCCCATAGGGATGCCCGAGGGCGGCTACGTAGACGAGGTTGGGATCGGTGGGATGAACGAGAACGCGCGCGATCTGCTGCGAATCGTCGAGACCGACGTGCGTCCAGCTCTTTCCGCCATCGATTGATTTGTACATGCCGTTGCCCTGAGCGATGTCGGAGCGCATGTCCGCTTCACCCGTGCCTACGTAGAGAATGTTCGTGTTCGAGGGGGCGACGGCCAGAGCACCGATGGAGGCGATGGGCTGCGAATCGAAGATCGGTTTCCACGTCCGTGCCCCGTCCCTGGTTTCCCAGACACCGCCGTTCACGCTGCCGAAGTAGAAATGTCCCGGCTGTCCAATAACGCCGCTCACTGCCAGTACGCGGCCTCCCCGGAACGGACCGATGAGACGCCAGCGAAGGTCCTGAAAGAGAGAGGGATCGACGGCCGCGGAGACGTTCACGGAAGCCAGCAGCACTGCTGCTGCGGCGAAGCGACGGAAAAGCATGCAGGAACCTCCCGAAGAAATATCGGACTCGATCATAACGTGATTGAGGTTTCACGTTGCTTGCGGAGACGATGCCTGCCGGTGTTTGACGGCATCGCAGTCCCCGGCGCGGAGGGTCGACGCGAAGTCCTAGGCCGTTTCCCCGGAAACATTCACATAGACCTTGATCACATCCTTGCCCTCGGTCAGGAGGCGCATCATTTCGCCGAAATTCCCCAGCCCCTCCACCGGATGCGTGAGTAGTTTCGGCAGCCAGCCGGGATAATCCACGAGGCATTGCGTGAGGTCCCGGACGCCGGTTTCGAAATACTCCCGGTTGGCATTGACCGTTCCGAACATCACCTTGTTGCCGAGAACGAAGTCGAGGTTGATCCTGTCCGCTGGAATCTCCAGCTTTTTGCTGCCACCGGTCACGCTGGAAAGAATGAGCACGCCGTTCTTTCCGAGGGATGCCGCCGCTTCGAAAGCGACGGCGGAGCTGCCCGTGGCTTCGAACATGATGTCGAACGGTCCGAACTCCTTCGCGGCGTCGGTGATGGAGAGGTCGGTGGTGTTGATGTAGCGCGCGCCAAGTTCTGCCAGCAGATCGGAATTGAGATAGGGCGGAGGCGTGCGGCCGAAGGTCACCAGGTCCAGTCCTCGCAGGCGAAGAGCCATCGACGCCAGAAGACCGAGGGTTCCTGAACCGAGGACTGCAGCTCGCCGGGGTCGCCAGACACGCAACCGCCGCTGAATCTCGAAGGCCTGGGCGATTCCTTTCTCCGCGATGCTGGTGGGCTCGAGGAGCACGCCCGTTTCCCGCAGCGCCGCGGGAAGCTTCACGATGTACTCGGGATCGTCCGCGTAATACTCGGCCAGGTAGCCATGGCGAAGGTTGATGCCGCGCTCGTAATAGACGTCGTCGGTGGTCATGTCATACGTACCGATGCGGTCGTAGATCGAATGCCCGGGTCTTCGGACCGTCGCTACGACGAAATCACCGATGACGAATTCGGTGACATTGCTGCCGATTTCTTCGACCACGCCGAACGATTCGTGGCCGATGATGAGGAATTCCTCGCCCGGCGGGGCTGCTCCGTATTCGGCGTTGTTGATCTCCCTGTCGGTGCCATCCACTCCGACACGCAGAACGCGCACGAGGACGCCGCGTCCGTCGGGTATGTCATCGATGGAAGGCCTGGGAACATCGCGAAGGTGAACGGAGTGTTTCGTTCCGGGAATGACGGCGATCGCTTTCATGGCTTACTCAACGCTCATCCTCTCACAGTGCGCGTCCTGCCGGTGTGGCCGAACATTCCAGGGTAGCTTCGAGCAACCGGGAGGGAAGAAGAGATCCTTGGCTTCAACGCTTCTAAGGAAACGCCCATCGTTCTTGTGGGGTTTGGGGGACTTGTCATCCTGAGGAAGCAAAGCGACCGAAGGATCTCGTCAACG
>JBDTRY010000099.1:0-12611 GCA_039931435.1 Acidobacteriota bacterium
AGGATGGACTGCAGCGTGGACCCTGGCAGCGAAAACGTCAGGATCTTGTTCGGATAGGGCAGGGCCGCACGCAACCGCTCGCCGGTGACGACTCCCGGAGGAATCGGTTCGCGGAAGCTGCTGGCCGTGGCCAGCGCTGCATCGGTGCCTGCCGCCGCGCGCATCACGTCCGTGGCGAAGTCCCCGAGGCTGGAGTCGCGCTCGAACTGCCCCTCGGTGGAGAGTTCTGAGGGAATCGTCCCGATGGGCCGGAAGAGTTTCGCGTACTTCGGGTCGAGCTCCAGCTCTTTCTGCATGCGCGCGACCCTGGCCCGTGTCCCGCTGTCTTCGGGAACCTTCCCGTCCATTGTCACCAGCCCTCCGCTCAGCCCGGTGAATCTGCACGGCGAAGTTCCACAGTCGAAGTTGAGCTGCACTCTGCTGATGTAAGTCAGATACTGAAAGGGCGAGATGATCCAGGTCGCGTCCGCGCCCTCGATCATCCCGATATCCCGCTTGCGGTGGCTGTGGGTGCCGAAGATGACGTCGATTCCCGGTACCGCCTTTGCCAGAGCGATGTCGTCTTCGAGTTGTTCGTGCCCGATCATGATCACGGCGTCGGCGTGCTCGAGCTGCCGCAACTGCGCCACCACTTCCCGGGCCGTGGCGATCGGATCCCCGACGCGAACATTGGGAACGGGGCTGTTCGCCTTCTTCAGCAGCGTCTGAAAATCGAGGCCGGCCAGAGCGAAGACTCCGATGCGAATTCCGTTGCGGGTGAAGACGGCGTAGCGCTTCCCATTCGTTTTGAATACCGGCTTGCCGTTTCCGTCGAGGAGGTTCGCCGAGAGGATGGGATAGTCGATCGTACCCCGGCAGCGCTGGAACTCTTCCGGGCCGTAGTCGGCGTCGTGATTTCCGAAGGCCATGGCGTCGACGATTCCGTTCAGCCAGCTCCACTCCGTGCAGGTGTAGCGGTCCGACCAGGAGGGCGCGCCGCGATTCATCATGTCCCCGCCGCTGAAGATGAGTGTGTCATCGCGCTTTGACAGAGGCCGGAGGTAGCCGATCGCCCGCGCAATTCCTCCGGTATCGTTCCGCCCTTCGGCGTAGAAAGGTACGGCGTGCGAGTGATAGTCGGAGAAGTGAAGGATGGTCACGGTCCGCGTTTTCTTGGGAGGTTTTGCCGAAACGCAGGAAGCGACGAGAAGGCCCGCGGCGAGAAGGATCGGGAATCGTTTCAACGTGCCTGCACCTTTCGCGGTTCCCGGCTCTGACGCCGGCTGAGGAAGAATTCCTGGAGACGTCCTGCTACATGCTCTTCCCGGAACTGTTCGGCGACTTCCCGTCCGCGTTTGCGCAGCGTTCGCCGCAGGTCCTCTTTGTCGAGCATTTCCATGAGGCAGTCGCCCAATCCTTCGGCGTCCCCTTCGTTGGCGAAGAGTGCGTAATCCTGCTGCTCGTCGAAGGCCAGGTACGACGGAATGCGCGTCATGATCACCGGTACGCCGGAGGCCATCGCTTCAGCAGCGGGCAGTCCGAATCCTTCCTGGTGATGATTGGGCGCGAGAAGGATGTCGCAGGAGTGCATCAGTCGTGTCATCTCCGTGGTGGAAAGAGCGACGTGAAACTCGCTGGCCAGATCTGCCGGCTCTGAGCCGGACGGGCCCCAGGGAGAAACGCGAACGAGATCGAGCTCGTAGCCGTGCCACCGTGCATGGTTGACGGCTCCGTAGCCGTCATCGATTCCCTTCAGGTCGATCTGAAACGGGCCGCTGAGGAGAACGCGCAGTGGCTCGATGTCTGATGCGGCGGAGGAGCGGTAGAAGGATTCGTCTACGATCTGTCCGACGAACGTGATGTCGTCCCCAAACTTCTGAAGGATGGGAATGAGCGGACGGGACACAACCAGCTTCGGGATGGGAAGCGAGTACACGGCGTCGATCAGAGCCTTCTGTTCCTGATAGAAGGAGAAGGCTCCCTCGTAGCCCTGGGAGAGATGGACGACTTTTGAAGGGTCCAGATCGTACGCGGGGCGGACGGTCGTCCAGAAGGTGCCGACGAGAAAATCGAACGGCGCAGAGTCGACCTCGGTGAAGGAGTCGACGTAGAGCCAGGAGGCGTTGGAGCCGCGCCAGGTGAGTGGAGTGCCGCAGGTGATGATCGTCAGCTCGTGCCCGAGGGTGATGAGGGCGTCGGCCTGGGCAAGCTGTACGCGAACGCCGCCGGAGAGGTCGGTGTCTTCCATGAAGTAGGCGATGCGCATCGGGGCGGCCACGGTGGGAGTTTACGACAGGAGGTTGTTCGCGACGAGGCTCGGGACTTGGGAGGCGCTCAAAAAACGCGGTGTAGGCGCGCGTCATCCCGAGCGGGAGCGAGGGATCCGAGAGGGGTGGGTGGTCAGCGCCCCAGGGATCGTGCCCCCCGACCACTGGGGTCCCTCGCTCTCGCTCGGGATGACGCGCGTGGCGGGGCTGGGGCTGGTGGGTATGTCATCTCTCATCTCTCGAGTCCCGAGTCCTGAGCCTCGCCCTCCTCGCCCCCGTGCGACAATCGCTGCCATGGAGCAGCGCAGCGCACACTCGAGGGCGCCCCTCGCCGCGTTCGCGCTTCTGCTCTTCGGCGCCTCGATCCTCGTTCATCTCGACGTCCTTCGCGGGTGGTGGTTGAGCGACGATCCGCAGGTGCTCGTGCAGGCCATGCGCTACTCGCCGCTGGCGATCCTGTTCGATCCTCCTTCGTGGCGCTATCTGTCGTCGTCCTCGTTCACGCCACTGGTAACGCTCTCGTTCGACTTGGACCTGGCGCTGGCAGGACTGAGGCCGGCGTTTTTCTACGCACATCAACTGCTTGCCATCGCCACGGCTTCGGTGTTGTTTTTTCTTCTGCTGGCCCGCGGAGGACGAGTGTCTGCGGCGGTCCTGGGAGCAGCGACGTTCATTGTTCTGCCCGCGACGTTTTCCGCAGCGGGCAGCCTGATGATCCGCCACTACGTCGAGGGTCTCGTCCTCTCGCTGTTCGCGCTTCTTCTGTGGCCTTCCGCAAAACTCGACCTGGGCACGCGCGATCTTTCGCTGCGTACGGTGGGTTCAGCCGTCTTCTATCTGTTGGCCATGCTGGCCAAGGAGTTCTACGCGCCGCTTCCTCTACTGATGATCGCCATCGATCGAATGCGACAGCTTCCGCCGAGGCGAACGCTGGTCAGACTCATACCCTCGGCGATTTCCGCTCTCGCCTACATCCTCTGGCGCACGCACATGCTCGGAAGCGGTGGCGGCTATGGAACCGCGATCACCTCGGCCGACGTGCTGGCACTTCCTGCCACGTTGTGGACGGCGATCACCGGACCGATGCCGCACTC
This sequence comes from Acidobacteriota bacterium, assembly GCA_039931435.1. Lineage (GTDB taxonomy): Bacteria > Acidobacteriota > Thermoanaerobaculia > Gp7-AA8 > Gp7-AA8 > JBDTRY01. The sequence continues at coordinate 3,341 of JBDTRY010000099.1, forward strand.
TGCGCAGATCGTCGTGGCCGTGGCCATGGCCGCGCTGGGAATCGCCGCCGCACTTCGAAAGCCGCGGGCGGCGCTCGTTCTGATCCTTGCTGCGGGTGTGTTCGCGATCATTCCCCTGATCGTCCTGGCCGGTTCGTTCGAGATGCGATACGCCTTCGTCTCCTCGGTTCTTCTCATCGGCGTTGTCACCCTGGCCGCTGAGACCACGGGACGCTGGAGCACGCCGCTGATGGCGCTCATCTTCGTGATCGTTCTCCTGGCGGGCTGGTCGCAGCGGAATGTCCACCAGTTCGAGAGCCGGGCCATCGTCGCCGAAGGCCGCTATATCTGGCGCAAGCCTCCGCAGGCGCCTCCGTTGCTGGCCAGCGCGCCCGGGTGGTACCTGGAGGGTCTGCAGTGGATCCGCCTGCATCAGGGAAGGGGGCCATCTCCGTTTTTCGTACTGTCCACGGATGCTTTCCTTTTCAGCGAGCTTTCGCCTTCCAGGACAGTGACGAGCGAATGGGGAACAGGGAGGATCGTGCGCATTTCACCGTCCGTCGCCGATGCTGTGCAACGTACGCGTTCAAAATTTACGGCTTCCGCTCCGCTCAACGTCGAGATAGTTCGCCGAGGAAACGATCTTTCCTGGCGGCTGGGTCCGGCAAACGGCACGTTCACGTTTCTCAATCATCCGCGCTACTCACGCTTTGCCATTCCTGCCGTCGGATTCCGTCGCATTCCTCAAGCCGAGGAGCAGCAATACTTCCGAATCCGGCGCGATGACGCGGACGGGAGCTGGACCGTGTCCCCACCGTTGCCCCTGCCAAAGGGTGATGGAACGCTGCACTGGTGGCGTTGATCTTTGCCGATTAACTGTTGCGACGGAGCAGCACCAGTGAGAAGCGCGGAGGAGTCCAGGCCCGTTCGAGGTGGTAGTGCTCTCGAAGAAGATCGCGGACGCGGATGTCGTAGTCGACGCCGAACCCTCTGTAGCCGAACTCCGAGACATCCCGCTGAAGAACGATCACGTACTCGGGATGCTTCGTCTGAAACTGCGTGACGATCTCGTTCTCGACAGCCGGGGCCGCGGTCTCTATCGGCGTGAAGATGTAGCGCGACAGCGGCGAGGGGATCCCGGAAAAGTAGTTCACGGAAACGCCTTCCGGGAAAACAACCAGTCCAGCAGCCGGATGCCTGTCGAGAAACGTGATCGCGGAGGTGAAGACGGCAGCGCGATCGGGATTGGAGTCGAGGAAGGTCCCCCGCGGAGTGACGATCGGAAACCTCTTCATCGCGTACCGGGAGACCTGCTGATCGAGGCCCGCGAAAAGGGTGAGTGCGAATACCGGTGCCCAAAGCCACGACCAGGAGACGCGGTAGACCCCTCGCCGTGGCAACTCGTGGAAGAACACGTAGACGATCATGGCAAACAGCGGAACCGCGAGGACGAAGCCGTACCAGACCGGTGCGGTCCGCAGCGCGATACGCGCTGAGGACAGCAATGAGAAAACGAGCAGGAGGGCAAACGGCGACCGGCGACCTCGGTGGAGCGCCGCGGGCAGAAGCAGCCACTGCAGAATTGCCCAGGCGCGGAAGAGCGGCTCTCCCGCGAGAAACCAGCTGGCCACGGCGATTCCCAGGAAAACGACGGGAAGGAGGAATCGACGTCGCTCGGGAGAAAGATCTCCGCCAGCCGGGCGTCCGGCAGATCGGATCAGGGCCACGATGACTGCAATCAGCAGTGTTCCCTTCAGAGCGGCAGCCAGACTGGGGAGCAATGAGGAGGTGCCGGAGACCTGGCCATAAAAAAACTTCGATGACTCGCTCTGCAGGAGAGAACTGCTCAGCAGCTGTTCACGGATCCAGGAGAAATCGAAGGGACCGCCGGCAAAGTATGCTGAGAACGCCAGGGTGGAAATCACCAGCAGTGTCAGATAGGACAGGGCCGCCCGGAGCGGCAGCCGGTAGTAAATCGTGGCGAAAGCGAACGTCGCTGCCACCAGTAGCGCGTACTCGATCTTCGACCACGTAGCGATCATGCCGCAGACGACCGCCAGTCCCAGCCACAGCGGTCGTTGCGTAACGAAGAGATAGCGCAGAAGACTGACCAGAAAAAGCAGAGCGAATGCCATTCCCATGGTGGCCGCGTAGGCGTAGGGAAAAAGGTAGTTCGCTCCCCAGGTGCTGGCGCCGGTGAACGAGAGACAAACGAAAAAAAGCACGGCCACGGCTGCCGGCAGCGGTCCGGCGGCCGTGCGCGTCACGGCGTACAGCGCGATCGCGGTGAGAAGCGCCACAGCGACGCCAAACAGTTGATAGGTCGAGAGCCCTGCCCCGAAGACGCCAACGGTGATTGCGAGGAAGAGCGGTCCCGCGGGCGGGTAGTTGTAGATCAGGTCCCGGTAGAGGCGATGTCCCCCTGCCATCTGTTCGCCGATGTAGAGGTCCCGGCCGGTATCGATGATCGGATCGAGCGTTTTGTCCCGGAAGGCGAGAAAGAGTACAACCGCCGCGATCACGGAGGTGGCCACGAGGCACCAGTGCAACCAGCGCACAAAGAGCGCAGGTTGTGAAATGATTCGGGACACACGGTAAGGATAGGTGAATCGTCGATTGCCTGTCAGGCAGGAACGTTCGGCTTGCCAGAATCAGGCGATGGACCCAACTTTAAGGCGCGACCGCTCGCGATCAAACGTCCGACTCGATCAACGGGTCTGAAAAAAGGAGACAGGATGGCAACCCGCAACAAAAAAGCGTCCGGCAGAAAGATATCCGCAAAACGTACTTCAGCCAGGAAGTCCTCCGGAAAGTCGAAGCCGTCAGCGAAGCGTGGCGGGCGAAAGAGCGCCTCGAAAGCGAAACCGGCCCGAGGATCTGTGAAGCTACGCACCGCTCCGAAGAAGAGCGTCGCGAAGAAGAGCGTCGCGAAGAAGAGCGCTCCGAAGAAGAGCGCCGCGAAGAAGAGCGTTTCAAAGAAGAGCGTTCTGAAGAAGAGCGCGAAGAAACGGGTCAGCGCAACCGCTCCGAAGCGGGCCAAAGCCTCGCCAAAGAAGGCCGCGCGCAGTACCGTCGTTAAAGCGAAGGGCAAGAGCGCAGGGAAGAGTTCGAAAAAAGCGTCGGGCAAGACGATGACCTCGTCTCGTGGCGCGAAAAAGTCGCGGCGTAAAGTCACCGCCCGCCCGGCGCGCAGTGCATCCTCGAAAGGTGCGCGGAAGGCACCGGCGCGGGCTGCCGCTATTGCGGCGAAGAAATCCGCCACCCCCGCCGGTCCGAAGCGCGCCCCGCGCCGTACGGCTCCGAAGCCGAACACTTCCGCTCGTGCGAAAGCCCCGTCCGAAGCCCCGCCCAACGTAGCGTCGTCGAGCTCCCGTTCGGGCGCAACCTCAGCGCGCCCGAAGAGCCCTGCTCCGAAAACGGGCGGACCGGCCGGACAGGCACGCGCCGCGGGGAGAACCTCTTCCCCACGGAGCGATACGGAGACGACCCGGCCGGTGACGGCAGAGCTCAGCGAGTCGATCGCCTCCCGCGCCCCGGCAGTCAGGCCGATGCGAGCCCCGGCAGCAAACGATGACGAGGATTTCGATCGGGAACAGGAGTTCGCCTCAACACCGCCACGCGGGGCAGGCAAGCGCACAGCTGGCGACGGCGACGACGAGGAAGAAGAGCACGAGAACGAGGACGGCGAAGAACAGGTTCTCGACTTCGGCGGCGACGAGGAGGAAGAGGACTACTGATTTACCATCCCGGAGGGGCTGCAGGATTCGCCTTCATCGTTTTCACGATGTTCATGCAGGAATGCGGCTTGGATCGGCACCCCTCCGGGTGCTCTGGCGCGGGACGCGAGGGGGAACCCCTTACGATTCAGGGGCGGGCTCGACCGCCGGCGTGGGGCTCGGTTCGGCTTCGTAGGCTCCGATGGCAGGCCGGTAGATGACCGTGTCATTTCCCGGGACGGACCGGAGCACCCACAGCACGCGCATGTCGCCCAGCGCGCCCCCGGTCATGATCGCTCCGTAAACGCTCATCCAGGCTTTTCCCGCCAGCAGGCCGGTCAACAGAGGGAGCAGTCCGAGCACCAGACCCGGAAGCGCCGTTGCTGCGCGGTAGCGCCAGATGCGAATCGGCGCCAGGCATCGTGCCGCTACGAGCAGGCCGTCGAACGAGATCGGACAGGAGCGGATCGGCGCCCGGCCGATCAACGTGTACCCCAGTGTATGCAGAAGCTCATGAACGAAAAGTCCGGCAAAGTACGCGGCAAGAAGTGAAATGATCGGAAGCGGTTCTCGAAGTAGTTCGACGATCGAGTCCAGTCCCCACCGCTGTGCATGTGCCGCGATGAGCAACACGATCAGCACTGCTGCCGGAATCCGCAGGCTCTCGGTTGCCGTCCTCGTAGAGAGGGGGTACAGGGGCGGCCGTTGCGGAACGTCGGGATCGTCTGTAGAGGTCATCACTGTTAAGAAGCGGATAGTCCGGTGCGGACTTCGTGCCGGTTCAGTACGGTTTCGTAGCCGAATCCCCCCGAAACCCGTCCGGAGAAGGAGTTATATGCCAGAACGGACGAACTTGTGGAAGCGGGCGCAGCAGGCGCACATTCACGCGAGCTACCGGAATACGATTCTGTTGTCCAGTATGGATTGGAGAAAGCATGATCACGATCAGGCGCGCCGCTGAACGAGGGCATTTCGACCACGGTTGGCTGAATACTTACCATACCTTTTCGTTCGCCGATTACCACGATCCCGCCCACATGGGATTTCGAGACCTGCGGGTCATTAACGAGGATCGCGTCATTGGTGGACAGGGATTCGGAACGCACGGCCATCGGGACATGGAGATCCTTTCTTACGTGCTCGAAGGCCGCCTGGCGCATCGTGACAGTCTGGGGAATGGCGGGGAGATCACACCGGGTGAGATTCAGCGCATGAGTGCCGGTACCGGCGTCCGGCACAGCGAATTCAACGGCTCGAATGATGAACCTCTGCACTTTCTGCAGATCTGGATTCTTCCGGAGCGCCCCGGACTTGCCCCCGGGTATGAGCAGAAATCTTTTTCGATCAAGGAACGCACGGGCAAACTCTGTCTGCTGGCTTCGGGCGATGCCCGCCAGCAGTCGGTGAAAATCAACCAGGACGTCGATGTGTTCACGTCCATCATCGCTTCCGGGCAGTCGCTCCGGCATGAGTTTCGTGCCGGCAGGAACGGATGGCTGCAGGTGGCACGCGGTCACGCTCTCATCGGTGATGAGGAACTCATGGCGGGAGACGGCGTGGCCATAACGGACGAACCTGTCATCGATATCCAGGGGGAAGGGGAGATTCTCCTTTTCGACCTCAATTGACCTGAGAAGGTCTGGCGCAAACGCGGGCTGATTCGAACGGAGAAATCCGGACGACGTTGAACGCCCGGGGCAATAGAATTCGGGGTATGTCCTCTTCGGCGATTCCCACGCGTGCAACGTCGATTCCGGAAGCTGTCATGTTCGACCGCTTTCTGGCCGGCGATTCTGCCTACGACGGGAGGTTTCTGACCGGCGTCCTTTCCACGCGTATCTACTGCCTCCCGTCATGCACGGCGCGGAAGCCACTGCGTCGTAATGTCGTATTTTTCTCCTCCGAGCCGGAGGCTCGCCAGGCCGGACTGCGGGCCTGCAAGCGGTGCCGGCCGGATCACTTTTACCGCCGGTATGATCCCGATCTCGAGCTCGTGACGACGCTCGTCGCTCGACTCGATCACCAGCCGGGATCGATCGGCTCCGTGCGGGCGCTCGTTGAAATGTCAGGTATCGGATCCAGCCGCCTGCACGAGCTTTTTCGGCGGCACTATCACGCCACTCCTGCGGAAATCATCAGGCGCGCCCGTGTCTCGCAGGCCGCACGGGAACTGTTGGAGACGAAACATCCGCTGCTTGATGTGGCGCTGAACGCCGGGTTCGAAAGCTCGTCCGTATTTCACGATGCCTTCCGCCGCGTAATGGCCATGGCCCCGGGTGCCTTTCGTCGCCTCAGGGACGGCGACCAGTTCACCATTACGCTGCCGCGCGGCTATCGCCTCAGTCACACGCTCCGCGTTCACGGTCGCGATTCGGAGAGCCTCTGCGAGCGCGTGGAGGGAAACAGGCTTACGAAAGCGATGATTGTGGACGGTTCGCCGGTCACACTGGAAATCACGTTCAGTACGGCTGAGGCACGCGTTCGCATGCTCTCGTCCTCGCCGATTTCATCGGCCGGCGTTTCCGCTCATCGCGCCGTTCTGCGCATGCTCGGGCTTTCCGGATCGAGCCCGGCGGCATTCGAGCGACGCGTCGGTAGCGATCCGGATCTGGCGATGCTGGTCAGCGGAAGGAGAGGCCTGCACATTCCGCAGTCGCCGGACGTCTTTGAAGGCCTGGCCTGGTCGATCATCGGCCAGCAGGTGAATCTTCCCTTTGCGTTCAAGATGCGACGCGCCGTGGTCGAGCTTCGGGGACAGAACGCCGAGGGAGGCCTGCGCGCGCACCCGTCAGCGTCCGAGGTTGCCTCACTGGATTACAGTGACCTCACCGGCAGGCAGTTCTCGCGGATGAAGGCTGAGTATCTGATCGACAGCGCTCGCCTGGTTGCATCCGGAGAGCTGCCACTCGAAAATCTTCCCTACGGAAGCGCCACGCGGGCCCGGGAGTTGCTCCTGTCTGTCCGCGGCATCGGAGCATGGTCCGCGAACTACGTGATGATGCGTGGATGCGGATTCGCCGACTGCGTTCCGCTTGGTGACACCGGACTGACGTCTGGTCTGCAGAGATTCTTCGCCCTTGAGGAGCGACCCGATGGAGCGCGAACCACGGAGCTCATGGAGCGCTTCGCGCCCTTCCGCAGTCTGGCCACGTTCCATCTCTGGATGCAGAAGGGCGATCCGGCGTGACCGGGTACTTTTCCTCCTTCATCTCTCATCTGGGGCAGTTTCACGTCGCCGTCAACGAGCAGGGCGCGGTCGTCCGCTGTGGATTCAGACCACTGGAGATGTCCGCTGCCTTTGTGGAAAACCCGGTCAGATGCCGAGCCGTGATCCAGGAGCTTAAGGAGTACTTCGCCGGACGGAGCAAAGAGTTTTCCGTCCCTCTGGCGATGTCCGGAACGGACTTTCAGAAGAACGTCTGGGAAACTCTGCTGACCATTCCCTACGGGGCGACGATCTCCTACCGGGAGCTTGCCACCCGCATCGGGAATCCGCGCGCCGTCCGGGCCGTAGGGGGAGCCAACGGGGCCAATCCCGTCGCCGTGATCGTGCCATGCCACCGGGTCATTGGAAGTAATGGCTCGCTGACCGGTTACGGAGGGGGAATGCTGGTCAAGGAAGCGCTGCTTGTACTGGAAGCGCGAGGCAATGAAGCGCCTCGTGGTCCCCGCTCATCAGGAGTGTGACGGCCGGCACGGTCACATGGCCTGAAGTCTGCTACAAGGAATCGACCTGCATCGGCAGAAAGAAATGACAGAGTTTACCGAACTCGCTCCTCCCACCGAGCCCCGTATCCATTCTCCGCGCGACGTTCCGGGGATTCCGCGCGTGCTTGTACCGCCGCCCTCGCCGGCGCAGTACTCGTTCGGCCCGATGAAGGCGATGCTGATCTTCGGGCTCTATGTTCTGGCCCAATTCGCCGGCGGGTTCCTGGTCCTGGTGGGGATCAGTATTCGCGAGGTGCTCCGCGGCGGAAATCCGGTCGGAGCGGCCTTCGCCGACACGATCATGCGTGAGGCTACGGCCCCGCTATTGGTCATTTCGCTGCTTCTCAGCGCGGTCGTCGTCTTCATAGCGACGCTTCTTCTCGCCTGGCCGTTGTTTGCCGAACATGGCTTCGGTGGACTCGGTTGGAACGCCTCCTCGGGAAGCTGGCGGGGATTCGCCATCGCCACCGGTCTGACGCTGGCGCTGGTCTGGATCCTGATCACCAGGGAGTTTCCTCTGGCCCCCGGATCGGCCCTTGGGCCGCTGGCGAAGATGGCCGCCCAGGCCGGTCTTCAGCGCGGAGCGTGGGCGCTCGTGGCATTCTTCTTCGCCCCGATCACTGAGGAGTTTCTTTTCCGGGGGGTACTGTTTGCCGGGTTCGCCAGGCGATTGGGAATCGTTGCCGCCGCGGTGATTGTCACGGCGCTCTTCGTCGCTCTTCACCTTTTCGAAACTCTCGCCTACCTGCCAGCGGCCATCGCGGTTACGACGATGGCCACGATCGCCATTCTTCTTCGTATTCGAAGCGGCAGTCTGCTTCCCTCGATCCTGGTTCACGCCACCTACAACCTGACTGTGGTTGCCGGCGTGTACCTGTCTCACTGAGAAGCGAACGCCGTCTGGTCCTGGGAGCTTGTGCCCAGGCAAGCCGCCACTTCTTCGTCGGTCAGTTGACGATACTCGCCCTCTTTCAGGCTATCGAGGCGGATTGGTCCGAAGGCGATTCGCTCCAGGGCCATCGCTTCGTTGCCGAGCGCTTCGAGCATGCGCCGAACCTGACGGTTCCGGCCTTCCGTAATTGTGATGTCGACCACGCATCCGTCCGCAGTGACAGGCTGAACATCGGCCGGTCGCGTGACGCCGTCGGAGAGTTCGATTCCTCCGATCAGTGACTTGATGTCCGAGGGTGTTATCGGATGCGTGGAGTGCACGCGGTATGTCTTCGGAACCTTGAAGGCGGGATTGGTCATCCTCTCCGCAAGAGCATGATCGTTGGTGAGCAGGAGCACTCCGGTAGTGTCCATGTCCAGTCTTCCGACGTATCGCAGAGTGCGGAGATTCTCGGGCAGGAGATCGTAGATCGTCCGCCGCTCTTCCTTGTCTCGAAGCGTAGTGAGCACTCCCGATGGTTTGTGGAGGACGACATACACCAGTTCCGCATTCGTCAAGGGGAGATCGTCAAGACTGAAGGAATCGCGCTCGAGGTCGACCCATCGATCAGGATCGAGTTCTACCACTTCGTTTACGCGCACCCGCCCCGCAGCAACGATCGACCGGGATTCTCTCCGCGATCCGACACCGGCCTTCGACAGGACACGTTCGAGCGTCTTGAGCGGCCGGTCACCGGCGGGAGGTTTTGCTACGGAGGGCATATGTCGTGACTATAGCGTGAGTGTTTGGCATCAGAAGAAAAAGGGCGGCCTTCGCCGCCCTTTCGATGCGATATCGCTTGTAAGAAACTCACATCGTCGTTTTGTGAGGTCGGCTCTAAAGATTCAACAAGCGATGCTTCGCAAACGCGTCATTCCGAGCGCGTGAGCGAGGAATACCAGAGGGGCGGGTGGTAAGCGCCCCAGGGATCGTGCCC
>JBDTRY010000100.1:0-12606 GCA_039931435.1 Acidobacteriota bacterium
GCGAAGCATCGCTTGTTGAATCTCCAGAGCCGACCTCACAGGACGCCATGTGAGTGAAGCCCGGTGCTACGTCTCTGTCGCCGGCTGAAGCCGGCTCGGGACGTCGGAATTGATGCCTTCGTCATTCACCACGCAGCCTTCAGCATTAAACGTTGAGCAATGATTGATCTTCAGATCGATCAGATCAGAGCCAGACCGGGTATGTCCCTGAAGTCCTCGCCATTCAGTGACCACAGCGCGGACTGGCGTGCAATCGCCGTGGCGGCGATAGCAAGATCGATCTCCCGGCCCCTGGGGGAACGAACGTGGCGGTACAGCTCCGCTGCGATTGCAGCCTCTGCGGAGCCGAAGGTGGCGGCCTCTCCCGGAGGGAAGAGTTCTGACTGTGCCTGGAGCTCTTCGGCGAGACGCGGACCGCGCAGCCATTCATAGAGAACGATACTGGAAAGGATGATGCGTTCGCCGGATTCGATCAGACCTCGCAGTTTCGGAGCCGATCGTCTGGATCCGGAAAGGCTGTCGATCAGGGCAGAAGTATCGATGACGATCATCGGGAACCCCTGGGGCTTCGTTCTCCCTGCCGTCGTGCATTCCGGACTTCGTCGAGCTCCCGATCGACCGCTTTGTTCGCACGGGTGGGAATCTGCGGCAACAGACGATCCATTGCCTGGAGGAGCGCGCGGCGCTCGGACTCACTGAGGCGGCCGGCCCGTTCGTGATACTCGGCAATGGCCTCACGCACTACCTCACTCTTCGGCTTTCTCAACCGCTCTGACGTAATTCGAAGCTTTTCCAGAGTCTGATCGTCCAGCGTGAATGTTGCCTTGCGTACCATATTGAGGGAATACTACCATACTGGTGACCATGGCTGCGCGTCAGCGGAAACCCGGAATGAAGCTCACCACACCGAGTCAGGCGGAGGCCGATGGATCAAGAGCTGCTTACTTGCCTCGAATGGCCGCCCAGCCCCCGATGGGAGCGAGAAGGAGCCAGGTGACAAGGACAAGGAGCAGCGGCGTGCTGATGCGGATTGCTCCCAGCAGCTGGCGAACTCCGGAGGCGATCTCCGCGCTGAACATGGCCCCGATCAGAACCAGAGCTACGCTCAGGGTCAGGGCCTGGCCGATCATCAGGGAGCGCCGGGAGATTGCCTGGAGTTCGTGCTGCTGACGGATCTGCAGGCGCAACCACATGGCCGTTGCGCTGGGGACGGACGCCTCGCCAAGAGCCTGCGTTCGATCGTCGAGAAGTGCACCGGCCACGAGATGCAGCTCGCTGCATGAAGGACACGATTGCAGATGCTCGCGGAGGTCCGGGATGACGAATCCGCGCCCGAGGGATTCCAGAAGTTGGTTTTCGCGAGGGCAGGGTGGGTTGATCATCGTTTCACCGGCCCGCTTGAAGTGAGGATCGTGGCCAGTTTCCGGCGGGCACGGAGGAGTACCGTGCGCACACTGACCGCACGCATGCCGACAATGTCCGCAATTTCATCATGTGTTGCACCCTGCGCGTAGGCCAGCCAGAGCATCTCCCGCTGTACCGGCTCCAGCTGCTGCATGGCCCGGGCGAGGTCGGTTCGGGCCGCCGCCTGAAGTTCAGCACTGGGTGCGGGACTTTCGGGAAGCGAGTCCGGGGTACTCTCCTCCTCCAGGGCAACCTCAGCGTAGTGTTTCCCGCGTCGCGCCGCGTCGCGGACGATGTTCGTGGCGATCTGAAACAGGGAGTTGCGGCGGTGTGCCTCGCTCTGGTGACGTGCGCCGGCACGATAGAAGCGATAGTAGGCTTCCTGCAGCAGGTCGTCCGCCCGCTGCGGTTCTCCGGTGATGCGAGCCAGATACGACCAGAGCGGACGTGCCGTCCGTTCATAGAAGCGGTGAAAGTCCTCCTCATTCATCGCCGGAAGCGCGTCGTCGAGCTTTCGGCTACCTGCCATTCCCGCGTCACGAATCACGAGCGAAAGACTCATCGCACCGATCATCTCACAGCGAAGATCGGTCAACGGTCGTCGCTTCGTCGTCAATGTTCCTGCTCAGTCCGAGTGGTCTGGAGAGAACCATGGAGACGATGGCGGAGAGGATGAACCCAGTTCCCAGGGCGAGGGTGATCATGCCGATGGCGTTAATGGTCCGCGCCGCTACGGGGGCGAAGTTACCGCTGACGAAAATCGCTCCGAGCGCACCTGCTACGACGATGATGCCCACCTGTACCGACCACAGAATTCGCGACACCGGCGAATTTCTGATCGTACGATCCGCATGCAGAGGGATCGGCGCTGACTCCAGGAACCTGGACCCGGCGGGACTCTTGATATATGCCAGGAGCTCATCGGTGGCGCCGAACCGGTCGAGAATCTTGTTGTGAACCTCACTTTGAGTGCGCGACAGCCGGTTCCAGCGCCGCTGTTCGATGATCGTGCGCACGAGCCAGCCCAGGGTGAAGGTTGCCACCAGGAATGAGAGTACGATCACCACTCCCTGGAGAGCGTCTTCCGCGAATCGGTCTCTGCCCTGCTCCAGCTCAAACCCGGAAAGATAGAAGCGCGGGTTGCGTCGCACTTCAGGATTTTGCGTGACAAAGGTGTTCAGGGCAGGATATCCGGAAAGAAATCCCTCGTTTGACAGAAGCGTCGGATCGAGGGAGAGGATGGTCCCCAGCTCGGGGGGATTTTCACCAAGCAGGGAGATAAACGCCTCTCGAACCTGCTGGCTGGTTCGTGGCGGGGCGGGAGCGGGGAGCGGAGCCTCGCCCGAGACGGTGGTTGTCTGCACGGGAGCTGCGGGCGACTGTTGCGCTAAGAGCCCAGTGGTGGCCGTCAGCAGCATCAGCAGAATGGTTGCGATGGTGTGTTTCATGTGGCAATCTCCTTCGCTGTCTAGATACGCGGGAAGCGAACAGATGTAGACAGGGAGAGTCACGCTTGTCTGACGGGGAAGTGGAGCGATAATGTCCGGTCGATGATCAACCCCGTTCTGCTTCGAGCGTGCTGGTCGTGGATCGAGCGGGCCGTGTGGCCACCCCGGCTGGCGTTGATGACCAAGGCAGAGGATCGATGAAGAATCCCATGCGGGCAAGATTCTGAATGCTGGCCGTTGCGCTGGAATTCGCCGTACTGGGAGCGATCATTCTCGTGGCTGGCGTCCGACTTTCTCACTACGGTGATGTCATCGCCGAAAAAAGTGGATTGGGACGGACCTGGATCGGGCTCATTCTGATTGCCACCGTCACTTCCATTCCTGAACTGGCCACGGGAGTGAGTTCGGTGACGCTCGTAGGCGTCCCCGAAATTGCTGTCGGCGACGTCCTGGGAAGTTGTATGTTCAACCTGGTAATCATTGCCCTCATGGATTTGATTGGAGGACGGGCGCCGATTTCGACCAGCGCCCATCCCGGTCAGGTCGTGGCCGGAGGCTTTTCCATCGTGCTCCTGGTCATCGTTGCGCTCAGTCTCCTGGGCGGGACGTCCCTCCCTTCGTTCGCGGGATTCGGTTTGTACGCTCCCGTCATTCTCCTCGTGTACGCAATGGCTATGAGGACGATCTTTCAGTTCGAGAAACGGCGCATCCAGGAAGAGGAGCCGGGAGTGCCTTCCGACCTCTACCGCTCCATCACCATGCAGAAAGCCTCGGTGATGTTCACGATCGTGGCGATGGTCATTGTCATCGCTGCTTCGTTCCTCCCGCGGGTGGGTGCCCGACTTGCCGAGCTTTCGGGGCTGGGTGAGACGTTCGTGGGAAGTCTGTTCGTAGCCTTTTCCACGTCACTGCCGGAGCTGGTGGTATCGATCGCCGCCGTTCGCATGGGAGCGGTAGATCTCGCTTACGGAAATCTGCTGGGCAGCAATCTCTTCAACGTCGCTCTCATCGGGCTGGACGATCTGCTCTACGTCCGCGGTCCGATTCTGGAGGTCGTTTCCCCGGCGCACGGTGTGGCCGCGCTGATCGCCGCCGCCATGACCGCCGTTGTCATCATCGCTCTCACGGTGCGCTCAGGGCGGCGGTTTTTCTTTCTGGCCTGGGAGTCCATCGCCCTGGTCGTGCTCTATCTGCTTGGAGTGGCCATGCTCTACGCTATGAGGATGCCGGCAGAAAGACTCTCGCAGGCGCCGCACTCGGTGGGACGGTCTTCTGTACACGAGCCGTCCACCGTATCCATGGAAATGTCATCCTGAACGTGGGAACGACGAAGGCGCTGAACCAGGGTGAAGAAACACTATGACCGGCTGTCATCCTGAGCGTCCGAGCGAAGGATCTCTTCCACCTTCCCGGTTGCAGCCCATTCCTCGTTGAAGAGATCCTTCGGTCGCTGCGCTCCCTCAGGATGACAAGCGCCCCATGTGAGCTTCTTACAAGCGAGGGCGCAGAGTGGGCGTTGAACCAGGGTGAAGAAACTATGAGCGCCGTCATCTCGAGCTCACGCTCGGAATGACCCGTTTGCGAAGCATTGCTTGCTCGAGAGCGAGCCGAACATTGCATTGTTCGGCCGCTTGCAGAACCGAACGTTCTATCCCGCTCCGATGCGGGCGAGGCTTCTCTCCTCGATGGCGACGGAACGGCGGTCAATGATCCAATCGATCCAGGTCTGAACACCCTCTGACGACTTCGCTGCCAGCGCGAAGGTCTGCATCCCCGGTCGGACAGTCTGGATGTTCCGGTCTGCCGCGGCGCGATCGAACTCGCACGCCTCGGCCAGATCGAGTTTCGTGATCACAGCCACGTCCGCGGTGTTGAAGATGGTCGGGTATTTGAGGGGTTTGTCTTCGCCCTCGGTCACGGAGAGCAGAACGGCACGGAGATCTTCGCCGAGGTCGTAGCTGGAAGGGCAGACGAGATTTCCGACATTTTCGATGAAGAGAAAGTCCAGCGAGGGAAGATCCCATCCCTCGAGCGCCCTACCCACCATCTCCGCTTCGAGATGGCAGAGAGTGCCGGTCGAGATCTGGCGAACCGGCGCACCGCTTCGGGCCAGGCGTACGGCGTCATTGTCGGTGGCCAGGTCGCCAACCAGTGCCGCCACGCGATGGGTTCTGCCAAGGTCAGTCAGGGTGCGCTCCAGAAATGCGGTCTTACCCGCGCCCGGGCTGGAGACGAGGCTGACCACGAAGACGCCGGCGTCCTGCATCCGCTCGCGGAGCTCGCGGGCCAGCACGTCGTTCTTCTTCAGCACGTTCCTGCGCACTTCGACCAGGCGCGGCTCACTCATCGTTCGGTGATCTCCATTCCTGTGATTTCCATGTCCTCGCTCCCGTCTTCGTCCACGATCAACTTCGATCCGGCCAGTGCCGTGCCATCGCAAGCCTGCTCATAGCAGAAGAGCAGGGCATCCTTGACGACGCCGGACAGACATCCGAGGCGAAGATGCACGGCGTGCAGCACGGGCTCGCCGCGCTTCTGCAGCTCTTCACTCACTCCGTCGACGATGCTCAGGGCAATGGAGAGCTCGTGCATCTACATCGATTTGATTTTGCCGTAACGGATGATGTCCGGCATCATCGAGACCATGATCATCGTTCCCAGGGCAAGCAAAACGAACAGGATTCCACGTTTCATACGATCTCCTTGATCTGTCGTTCCTGGTTCTGCAACATTTCCGTAGCCAGCGATACTGTCAGATCGGCGGCGGCCTCCACGGCCGCGGATACCTCGTCGGTCAATCCCATCTTTCCTTCGTCACCGCCAAGATCCTTCGGCTCACATCCGACGAGCAGGACCCGCTTGCACTGACCTCCCATGGATTTCACCAGTGCGAATACATTCTGCGGATTCATGGCATGCGCGTTCAGTTCAGTCTCGGAGACGTCGTCGAGGTCGGGCTCGATGACGTAGAGCGTGCCCGGATCCTCACCGCGAGAGACGGCGTCGACGAGAATCGTGCAGTCGTGCTGATCCATGAGGGCGTAAGCGAGGTCGAAGCCGCGGATGCCGAAATCCGTGACGCGCACTTCCGGTGGCAGGGTCCGGCGCATCAGACGCTGCGCCACTTCGACGCCGAATCCGTCGTCGCCCTGAAAAATATTACCGATTCCAGCAATGAGTACCTGGGGCTTCATGGCGCCGGGCTTTCCAGAGCGAGCGGTTCCACTTCTTCAGGCGAGAAAAAGAATCGATGTCCTGGCTGACGAAGCATCCCCAGGTCACGGCCGGGATCGTCGTCGATGAGCACTGCCAGATGCACCCTCTCCTCGTAATCCTGCTCGATCGCTTCGATGACAGCGGTCTTTCCCTGCAGGGCCATGTCCATGATGTCCGCGGTCTTCTGCGGCCAGAGCCGAACACGGTCTCCCACCTTCAGCACCACGCCGAAGACGGTGACGCTTTCCAGAGCGGGCCGGGACTCGAACGAAAACAGATCAAAAGTCATTTGCGCAGACTCCGCATGGTGCCGTGAAGGTCCCGGAGTTGCTCGGCGGTCAGAGCATCCGTGCGTTCGATGATACGGCGCGCTCGCTCGTCCGAGGCGCAGGCCTCTCGCTTTTCCTCATCCGTGAGAGTCATGATGCGCAGGCTGAGAATCTCATCGATCTCACAGGCATCAAACAGATCTCCGGGACTCTCCGGAGCGATCTCCGGGTGGTCATAAAGAATGATGGGCGAAGCCAGGACAGCCGTCCTCGACCCCGTTTCGCCTACGAGCACCGGAAAAACACCTTCGTTACGGCAACGCTTCGTCTCCTCTGCCAGAGACGGCGGCGGATCGAGCAGGGAGACAAACTGTCCGCCTGTTGTCGTCAGAACCACATGGGCGGAGGCCAGCGAGAGCGGAAGACAGGCGTCGCGGTCGTCGATGGCCGCGAACGAAGTCAGATTCTCCGCCTCGACGACGACCCTGGAGACCTTGGTCGAAACCTCCACGGTCCGGACCGTCAGCCGTCCCTGGACGCGGGCGTCGGCGTCGAATGCGAAGGACTGTTCATTCTGACCCTGTCCCAGACTGTGCCGGAGCGCAACCTCCCGCTCGATGCCGACCTGCCAGTTGTCGCGCGTGGCGATCTGAACGAAACGCAGGGTCACGTCGATCGCTTCGCCGGCGGCAGCTTCGATCAGACACTCGCTGTGCAGGTTCCAGCGGTCCGAACCGCGCTGCACTTCGCTGTAGGCGCGCGGATAGAGCACTCCGAACGTCCAGCGCTGTTTGTTCTTGATCGAGCTTGGTCTGTAGGGATAGAGAACGTATCCCTCGTAGAGAATCGTGTCGGCGATCCGGCGTGTCAGTTCGTCCATGTCCGCCTGTCTCCGATCAGATCCTCCAGGGCCTGCTGCCACGTGGGGATACCTCGCTCGGTCTTGAACTCCAGCAGGCGTTCGAAGATCTCGCGGGGAACGCAGAGCCAGGCTGAGGAAGGATAGTGAAAGTCCATCATCTCCTTCCAGGTCGCGGCGGAAAGGCGGAAAGTCGACTCGCAATTCCATGAGATCTGGGTGATCTGCAGGCGTCCCTCGTCATCGTCATAGAAGATGCTGCCGCTGAAGAGAAAGCGCAGCGGGATTTCTCCGGCATCCAGCCCATGAAGATACTTCGTGGTGGCCACGTTGAAATCGAAGCTGCAGGGAACGAGGACTTCCACCACGGTGCTTCCCGTGAACGAGCTGATGTTCACGGGGAGCACCGTCCAGAGAAGTGTTTTCAGCGTCGTACCCCATCGCGACGGTTCGCCGAAGAGGTCGAGCAGTTTCTTCTGCTCTTCGGGTGCGTACTGCCGGCGGACGGGCTCGATCTGAATCTGGCACTGCAAGGTAACGTTTCGAATGACTTCGTCGGGATCGGCATTCGTTACCCGCAGCTTGAAGGCGATCTGAGGCACGGCCGCCCAGGGCACGGCCTCCGCTGCTTCGACGACAAAGCTCAGATCAGGCACGGGCCGCTCTCCCCACGCGCTCGAAGAAATCGCGGAGATCCGCCCAGACTTCGTCACCGCCCGAGAGGCCACGCCATTTCGTGCGGATCAGACCGACCATGCGATAGCAGTGATCGATGGGAAGAATGAAGTACTGATAGGGATCCCAGAGGCGGTTCACCACCAGCGCTTCCACATCCGGCTGCATGCTGGCGATGGCCTTGTGACCGGAGGCGAATTCCGTCCACGAATCCAGGTCGAGCAGCGACTCCGTGGCGCCGGCGGGGCTGGGATAGAAGGCGGCCATCTTTCCTGTAGCGGAACTGAACATGAAAAAGGCGATGTTGATAGGAATCATCAGGGATTCCCACTGCTGATCGGAGAGTGAAAATCCATCGAGCCGTTTGATGTCGCGAGGGACGGGCTTGAATCGGACGTTGGCATCGGCGGGAAAGAGAATTGTGCATGCGTCGCAGGCACAAACCAGCCGTCTCTCCTCCGGCTCGATGAGGTGGCGATGGCCCGGCCCGACGGGCGTGGCGCACAAATCACATCGCTCCTCTTCTTCAGGCTCCGGCTGCATCGCCTCCGTCGGACGTGAAACCCGGCGCAGAGAGGAGAGAGTACGCAGGGCCCTGGCGGCCGAGAGGCGACTATTCATGCCGGCGGCATTTCCGGCATACGGGGATCGATCGGTGCTGCGTCGCCTGGATTGATGCTGGTGGAATCGCGCGATGTGCGCGGTTCACCACCGTCGCGACCGGGCTCTTCGCCCTGCGCTTCTCCGCGCCGAGTGCCCTGGGTATGCGAGGAAATTTCTGTTTTCTTGAATGACATGAATTCTCCTTCAGGCCATTGCCACGCGGGCCAGGCCGTTCTCGACGAGCAGGGGAAATGGATCCAGATGCAGTTCAGAGGGTTCGACCGATCGTCCGGCCGCAAAGAGGTCGTAGCCTTGAGCGCACTGGGGACAGAGTAACGCCGAGCCGTCGATAGCGGCGCCCTCGAGCGAGGAGCCGCATCGGGGACACTGACTTCCCCAGGCGTAAAAGCTGTCGCCGACGCGACAGAAGAACAGTTGCTTTCCGGCTACTTCGATGAGGCGTCCGCTGCCGCCGTCAAGGGCGCTGATGTCGCCTACTGCTTCCCATCGGCCGGCCACGTCTTCGACTCCCGGCTGATCGTCGGCAACAATTGCACTCAGCTCCGGCGCCGCTTCGAAGATGGCGTCTTCCACAGCGAGTTTCAGTGTGCGCGAGGACGACGGGCAACCTTTGCAGGACCCTTCCATCCGCAGATGCGCCACTCCGTCATCGACGCGCAACAGTTCCACATTGCCGCCGTGCGATTGAAGATACGGCCGCACTTTGGTGAGGGCGGCGACCACGCGCTCGGTGACAGGGACTGGATGAAGGCCGTAAAGCAGAAGCAGGCTGCCCACCAGTTCATCCTCGGAGGCCTTGCGTGCGAATGATTCGGAATTGGCGATCTGCAACATCCTCTCGAACGCTTCGGCATGGATATCCATCAGCGACTGCACCGCCGCCGTGGCCGCCTCGCGCGCCTGCGGATCAGAGATCGACTCGAGACTGCGGGCCAGTTCCTCGATCCCGCTGACGGCCTCGTGCACTTCGCTCATTTCGCGCCTGCTCCCCACATGGGCATGTGGCGCTGCTCGACGGTCTTGCCGTTGCCCACGTACATGTGCACTCCACAGGGGAGGCATGGATCAAAGCTGCGCACGGCGCGCATGATGTCGATGCCCTTGAACTTGTCCGGGCCGTTCTCTTCGAAGATGGGTGTGTTCTGCACTGCATCTTCGTAGGGTCCGGGGGTTCCGTAGATGTCACGGGGGCTGGCATTCCACGGCGTCGGGGGATAAGGATGATAGTTGGCAATCTTTCCTTCCCTGATGACTACGTGGTGGGAGAGCACTCCGCGGACGGCTTCGTGAAAGCCGCATCCAATGGCTTCATCCGGGACGGTGAACTCGGACCAGGTCTTCGTGCGTCCGGCCTGAAGCTCTTCCAGTGCCTTCTCCATGAAATGAAGAGCCGCGGCCGCGGCGTAGGCCTGGAAGTAGGTGCGGGCGCGATCGCGTTCGATGGCGTTGCTCCACTGCGGAATCTTCCACTCGAACGTGGTTTCAGGAAGCATGGCCGTCTTTGGCAGATTGATGAGGACACTGTGGCCCGTCGATTTGATGTAGCCGAAGTCGACCAGTCCGGCCAGTGCCGTCGACCAGAGACGGGGGAGCGGGCCGCCGCCGGTGTCGATGGCCAGGTGATCGCCGGTTCGATCGTCGTACCAGCGCGGTGACATCACCCAGCTGTACTTGTCGTCGAAGTTCCGTTTCTGCGGACGGGGAGTGGTGGTCTGGTTCCAGGGGTGATTGCGGTCGACCGGATTCCCGAGGGGATCGTGGGGAACGAACATCGTGTCGCTCTGCCAGTCATCGTAGAACGAGCTGCCCAGCAGGATGCGGATGCCGAGGTTGATATCCACGAGGCTCGTGGTGACCAGTTTGCCGTCGACGATGATTCCTGGTGTAACGAACATCTTCCGGCCCCACTCGGCCATGTTCTTGTAGGTGTAGTCGCAGTAATCGGGATCATTGAACGAGCCCCAGCATCCCATGAGGATCCGGCGCTGGCCGACCTTCTCGTATCCGGGAAGAGCCTCGTAGAAGAAGTCGAACAGATCGTCGTGCAGAGGGACCACTCTCTTCATGAACTCGACGTACTTCATCAGACGGACGAGGTAGTCGGTGAAGAGCTGCACGGTGGGGACCGTGCCTGTGCCGCCGGGATACAGCGTGGAAGGGTGTACGTGCCGCCCTTCCATCAGGCAGAACATCTCCCGTGTGTCGCGGCTGACTTTCAGGGTCTCGCGGTAGAAGTCTCCGGTGAACGGATTGAGCGAGCGCATGATGTCGCCGATGGTTTTATAGCCGTGAATTTCGGCGTGGGGCGAGGGGGTGCGGTTGGCTTTGTCCAGGACGCCGGGGTTGGTCTCCTTGACCATCTGTTCGCAGAAGTCGACGCCGACGAGATTGTCCTGAAAGATGTTGTGGTCGAACATGTACTCGGCGGCTTCTCCGAGGTTGATGATCCACTCGCCGAGGGGAGGTGTGGTGGTACCGAAGGCCATGTTCGCCGCGTAGACGGCGCAGGTGGCGTGGTTGTCCCCGCAGATGCCGCAAATGCGGCTGGTGATGAAGGGAGAGTCCCGAGGATCCTTCCCTTTCATGAACACCGAATAGCCGCGGAAGATCGAAGAAGTGCTGTAGCACTCCGCCACTTCCTTGTTTGCGAAGTCGATTTTCGTGAAAATCCCGAGATTGCCCACGATGCGGGTGATCGGATCCCAGTTCATCTCCACCAGGTTTCGCTTGCCGCTTTTCGCGCTCTTGCTCGGGGCAGTCGTGGTCGTCATCGTCGCTCTCCCTTTGTCTGACGTCTGGCTAGTACGAGGTCGGTTTGTAGCCCGTGGTGAGACGACGTCCGCGATGGCGCCACTTCGTCTCCTTGTTCACAGTGGTGTTGGTGATGGCGCGCAGGGTGCGGATGAAACCGCCGTAGGCACCGGACATGGCTGTTGAGACGCGTGCTCCCGGCGGTTCATCCATAAAGGGCATGAACTTGTCGGGGAAGCCGGGCATGGTGCAGCCGATGCAGATTCCGCCAACGTTGGGACATCCACCGATGCCGCGCATCCAGCCACGCTTGGGAACGTTGCAGTTCACGACCGGTCCCCAGCATCCCAGTTTCACCAGGCACTTCGGCGATCCGTACTTCGAAGCAAAGTCGCCCTGCTCGTAATATCCGGCGCGGTCGCATCCTTCGTGCACGGTCTTGCCGAAAAGCCACGTGGGACGCAGTTGCTTGTCGAGTGGAATGAGCGGAGCGTTTCCCGCCGCGTAGCGCAGCAGGTACAGGACGGTCTCCATGAAGTTGTCAGGCTGCACCGGACAACCGGGGACGTTGACGATGGGCAGGCCCGCCGCGGAGCGGAAATCCCAACCCAGATAATCCGCCAGCCCCATGCAGCCTGTGGGATTTCCGGCCATGGCGTGAATGCCGCCGTAGGTTGCGCAGGTTCCGGCGGCGATGACTCCGAAGGCCTTCGGTGCCAGGCGGTCGATCCACTCCGTGGTCTTGATGGGCTGGCCGGTGACGGGATCGGTACCGAATCCTGCCCAGTAACCCTCGGCCTTGATCTCCTCATTGGGAATCGAGCCCTCGACCACCAGTACGAACGGATCGAGTTTTCCCTGTTCGGCATCGTAGAACCACTTCATGAAGTCGTCGCCGACTTCCACGGCCAAAACAGGATTGTGCAGATGAACTTTGGGGAGACCGGGGATACCGCCGAGAATGATGTCTTCGATGCTGGGCTGTTCGGCGGCGGTCACCGAAACCGAATCGCCGTCGCAACTGAGTCCTCCGGTGAGCCAGACAATATGCACATCGCTCACGGCAGGTTTTTTCTGCAAGGTCGCTTTGTCGCGCTCAGCCATCGAACACTCTCCTGTTCAGTCAGTCAGCGGTTGGACTCCATGCGATTTTTTTGTGCATTGTTTGTGCCGGTAAACTTGCTGGCCTCATTTTCACGGTGTGTTGGTTACAAATAAATGCCGTTCCCGGATCTTCGGTTCTACGCCTCCCGGTGTTGATTGTCGAGCAGGCTCAGCGGCTTTTTTGAACTGCACCGCCTTCAACAGATTCGCGGAAGCTGCTCTCCGAACATCACATCCACGACCCGCGTACCTCCGA
>JBDTRY010000101.1:0-12567 GCA_039931435.1 Acidobacteriota bacterium
ACCACGGCGTGTCATCCTGAAGCGTCGAGCGAAGGATCTCTTCTACCTTCCCGGCTGCGATCAATCGAAGGGCACCATTCTCGTTGAAGAGATCCTTCGGTCGCTGCGCTCCCTCAAGGGTCACAAGCTCCCTACACCCGCAAGAATAACGGCGCGAGATCCCTCCTCGCTCCGCTCGTCGGGATGACACCTGCGTGGGTTAGCGTGGGCTTTCATCGGTAACCCGCGAGCCGCCTTCGCCAGATCACGACACCCCAACCCGACAACAGCAGGATTGTCCCCAGTGAAATCCATGCTCCCGCCACGAACGAGAGTGGCCGATAGCGCACGGACACTCGCGAGTGTCCGGGCGGAACGACAAATCCCAGAAAAGCGTTGTTTACCTCGATTACTACCAACTGCTGCTCTCCGCTCCACACTCGCCATCCGGGCCAGACGGGCTGACTGCCGACTATCAGCGTCCACCGAGGGGCATTGATATCCAGATCGAAGCTGTCGGGGGTCCAGCGCAGAAACCGGACAGTGGCCAGCGGCGAGCCCGGCGGATGGGGAGTGAGAAGATCCCCGCGCACCTTCGCGAAGAGAGATGTGTGAATTTTCTCGAGGATGACCGTATTGGCCCAATCACGGTTTCCCAGAATTCTGTGAAACCGCTCCCGATCATCGAACTCGTTGATGACATTTCGAGCGGCGTAGAACCGGGGTAGAGCAGCGCGGTTCTCATAGACCCTTCCGTCGGCGCCGTAGTAAACGAGAACAAATCGATCGCTTTGGTAAGGCTCCCCCGGACCGGTAATCAGGTACCGGACATTGAGATAGTCGATGTAGGGATCCTCGAAATTCTTCACGACACCAAAGTAGTCGAAGCTGGAGTAGCCGGTGAAAACCCGCATAGCCCCGATGAACTTGCCGTAGGCCATCGGATCGTGAGAACGGATGTCTTCCAACCCGAACATGCCTGCCGAATTAGGGAAGAAGGTCGGGCCGGTCGCCGCGATACGGAAGGGAGCCAGTTCACCCGGTCGCGGGTGATTCTGCCTTCGCTGAAGGAATTGAATGAGCGGAGTCATGGGATACAGCTCCCTGGCCGGAATGACCGAGTTCCACGGTCTGCCGAAAGCCCAGAGATCGCATAACGCCATGATCGTCATCAGCGAGAGAGCTACAGTTCGCCGCCGGCCGGCGAGTTGAACGGCTACGACTGCCGTAAGCAGGACCCCCACTTTCAGCAGGCCTGTGGCGATGGCGTGGTGCTCGGCCGAAATCCAGGGAAAGTCCATTACCGCAAAGGTCCCCGCCAGAAGAATCAAACCGGCCGCGGCAGAAAGAGCCAGCGGCTTCCGATCGTTCCTCATCGCCAGATCGACGACGGCGCCGGCCATCACAGCGAAGAACCAGCACAGCACGAATCGCAACCGGCCGTTCGCCGCAAGAGAAAAGAGAGGAAGCCGGTGGAACAGGTCTGCGAACGGCCACCAGCCAAGCGTGATGGGAAGAATCAGAGCGGACGCCAGAACCCAGAAGCAATCCACGTCACGCCATCGCCGTCGATGAAGGACGTGAAATAGCAGGCCGAACCATGCCGAAAACGCCAGGATGCCGGAGTATCCGCTGACAACCTCCGCGATTCCCGGGCCCCAGATGTTGTTCTCACGGATCGTGCCGAAAAAGTTCACGTGGAAATAGGGAATGATCACCTTCCACTCATGACGGGGTATGACACTGTCGATCGGCTGTGAGCGTAACCAGTCCATACGCTGCGATCGGGGAAGCGCTTCCATGAAAGGAAGCACGAACGGTGAGGCCAGGAGCAGCGCCGTCATACCTGCGCCCGTGAGAACTCCCAGTACGCGGATCGACCTCGCTTCCGGGCGTGCGATGAGGAGGAACGCTGCATAGAGGATCACCGCGAACATCGAATGGGCCGCACTCTCGGGGTGCCCATTGAGGAGCAGCACGGCAAAGACGGCTGAAAGAAACAGATACTGCGGGAAAGCAGGCCGCTGTACTACCCGATCGATTCCGTAAAACAGAGCGGGCAGGAATACCGCTACCGAAGCGTGGGGAAAATGAAGCCAGACAATGATGAAGGTTGAAAAGCCGAACGAGATCGCTGTCAGTATTGCTGCCAGTTCGCCATATCTTCGGCGGGCATAGAGAAACGCGAATGTCAGCGCCACCAGAATTTTCAGCGCCGCTTCACAGGTGAAGCTGTAGCCCAGGGGCAGAGGCAATGCCAGCAGCCTGAAGATCGAAAGGGCTGCGCTCTGTCCGTTCGCCAGCAGGGGATAGCCACCGCCGGCGTTCCGGTTCCAGAGCGGTGCCTGCAACGAGCGCCAGGCCTGGCGTACCTCGTGAGACCAGGGAACCATCTGCAGGATGACGTCGTTGATCTCGGTATTGGCGCCCGGATCGGGAACGGCGTAGGCGCTCCACGGGATGATGCGGGTGGTGTAATCGGCGGGCACGTCCACGAATCGCTGCGTCAGTGGTCTGAAGAGAAAGGCCAGCACCAGAAGATAAAAGAGCGCGGCCACCCTCCAGCGCAGGCCGTCCGCGGAGAGCTTTCTCCAGACGAAAACCGCGGCACCGTAAATCAGTGCTACCCAGGCGAATGTGAGATTCACTCGCCGCTTATACGTGACCCCGCTCGATACTGTCCAGCGACGGGGCGGCAACAGGAACGAGCGTCACCGCGGTGAAACATCAGGGGCAGTTCAGCGGACGATCGAGCACGTCCCGCCGGACCCACAGCACCGATTCCAGCCCATTGCGCTGCTTGTACTGCCGGACCTTCACGTAGCGGTCCGTGAGAAAAGGCTGCAGCGCAGTGTCCTGATCTGCTGAGCCGACAACCATCGCCGTCTGCGTGGGAGTGGGCGTACCGAAATAGGAGACGTTCTGGTAAGCCTGCAGATACCAGGGCAGCGGCCAGTACGAGTCATACATCACAGCCACCTCCGTGCGCGTTCCTGTTCCGGCGCGCTGGGAGATCGATTCGATCTCACTGACCATCTCCAGAAATTCGCGATGCGTCGGTGCGTAGACGTAAGGAATGGACTCATCGTCGTAGCGGAAATAGTTGAGGACGACCGCCTGATACGTCGCCGCAATCAGGGCAATGGCGGCGATGGCCACGGCCAGGTTCACTCCGAAATTTCTGCAGACGGCGTCGATGGACCAGCCCGCCAGCAGGGCCAGCGGGATGAGGAAGTTCAAAGTCAGCCAGGGCGTCTTATAAGGCACGAGGGAGTACGCAGCGAAGAGCCCGAAGGCCCACAAGGCCACAAAGCGGAGAAACCAGGAGTGGCGACGGAGAAAAACGAATACCGTACCGGCCACCGCCACGATCAGGATCGGAGATTCCTCTTTCAGCAGCCATTGCAGATAGCTGTACCAGGGGTGAACGTGCTGCTGTTCTCCGGTGCTCTTCCATATGGAGAGCGTCTTCAGCGCCCCGGAAACTCCTTCCCAGTAGCTGAAGAAGGAAGAATAGAGAACGACGTTCACCGCGGCGAAGAGAATGGCAGAAGCAATGGCCACCGCCAGGATTCGTTCCGGCCCACCGAGAGAGGCGGCGGTGAGCTGTCCGGCCTCGTGATCGCGGACAATCAGACGTCCCCAGACTGTTGACAGGAGAGCCGCGAGCAGGATGACGATCAGGGAGATGATCGCCGTTTCCTTCGTAGCGAACATGAGCGCGAGAGAGAGGGCGGCGAGGATCATCCACAGATCGCCCCTCCCCTCGAAATAGCGGGTGGCCGCAGAAACGGCTGCCAGGGTGAAAAAGACCAGAAGCATCTCATGAATGAAATAGCGGGAGTGGAAGACGGCTCCCGGCGACACGGCCAGCAGAGCGGCCGAGGCCAGGCTGCCCACGTCACCGAGACGGCGGCGCATTCCCAGGACGACAAGGAGGACTCCCATACCGAAAACGGCCGGCACGAGCCGCACAGCCACCGTATTCATTCCCAGCAACTCCGTGCTCACCCGCGCCGCATAAGGCAGCGTGGGGCCGTGATAATTCGCCGGGTCGTAGTGGTAGATATTCTCGTTGGCCAGCCGGCGCAGGAAAAATCCATTCACCCCTTCGTCGTGATGGAGGGGCTTCAATTCCAGCGCGTAAAGCCGCAGCACCGCGCCAACGATGAGGATGGTCAGGGCTAATATCCGCCACGAGCGCTCGGTCATCCCGTTGGCAACATCATCGCCGCCGCCGATTGGCTTTGTCGCCGCCTTCTTTTTCGGAGAGGCCTTCATTCCTGCCGAAGAATACAGGAGGTCCGGGTTCAGGCCGACCGCAGTTCCAGCTCGCCCGGCCAGTAAGTCGCTCTCAATCACGCGATCCTTCAGTCTGAACCGTGCCTGTCCGACCGGCGTAGAATGAGCGAACTCACCTGATGTACGACGTCATCATCCCTGCCCGGAACGAGGAAAGCACGGTCGCCGACGTCGTGACGGCGGCGAGAGCTGCGCCAGGATGCACGACGGTCTTCGTCATCGACGATGGATCAACGGACAACACGGCCACCAGGGCGGCTGCAGCCGGGGCCGTCGTCGTTCGGTCTTCGGGAAGCAAGAACAAAGGCCAGGCTCTGGCCACAGGCGTGGACGCTTCCGGTTCCGACGTTCTGGTTTTCTTCGACGCCGATATCCTCCACGCGCATCCCAGTCATTTCGAAGCGCTGGCCGGTCCGGTTATCCGGGGACCTTATGAGATGTGCTGCGGCCTCGTGGACTACGGGTCGATTCGTGGCGCGATCTTCACTCGGCTCCCTCCCATCACCGGGCTGCGGGCAATTCGCCGGTCGGTTTTCGAAGCGATCAGGGAAAACAGACGCAACGGATTTCAGATCGAGATCATGATCAACGAGGTGGTGGCGCGTGGCGGAATGCCCTCGGCCATCCGCACCCTCACAGGTGCTGACCACAGGTCCAAGGTACAGAAACTGGGCTGGTCACGCGGTGCCATGTCCCACATGGCCATGACACTGGAACTCCTGAATTGCTTTCGGTTTGTACCGCTCTGGACTTACGGCAGCTACCTGCGGCAACTGACCGTTCTGGCCCCCTCAAGGCGTGCGGATGAGGCTGCAACGCGAGGCCTGGACCAATCCGAACTCCTTAAAGAATCGTAGACTGAGGTATACAACGGGAGCAATCTATGGATATCAAAAAAACTCTGTCTTTGATTCTGGGAATCATTCTGTTCGGCGTGGCCCTGGCCAGCTGCACGGAGTCTTCCTCAGCAAAAGGGGCGACAGCTCCACAAACCGGCAGCGCCTCCGGTGAGCCCGACTACTCGGGCTGGACCGCGCTGCTGACGAAGTATTACGACCCGCAAGGGGGCATGAACTACAAGGCCCTGAAAGCAGGCGACGCCGGAACTCTTCAGGCTCTCCGCCAGAAGATGGCCGGAGTAAACGTCGGATCGCTGTCGAAGAAAGAGCAACTGGCGTACTGGATCAACCTCTACAACATCAACGTCGTGAGCGTGGTCGTTGAGCACTATCCGCTGAAGTCCATCCGCGACCTTTCCACGGATCCGATCATCCGCCTGAATGTCTTCAAAACCGATCGTGTTCCCTTCGGCAAAGGTAAGATCGCTCTGAACGACATCGAGAATGACAGGATCCGGGAAGGATTCAAGGATCCCCGCATTCACTTCGCCATCAACTGCGCGGCGAAAAGCTGCCCTCCAATCCGAACGGAGGCCTACAGAGGAGCGAAGATCGACGAGCAACTCGACGATCAGGCACGAAAGTTTCTCAATGGACCGCATGGCGCTCGAGTGGAAATGAAGGGCAACACTGCGGTCGTACATGTGACAAAGATCATGGACTGGTTCGGGGATGACTTCGAGAAGTGGGGCGGCGGCAAGCAGGCATTCCTCCGCCGCTTCCTCAGCGGAGATAATCTCGCTGCCCTGAAAAGCGCGAAGACGATCCGATTCGATTACGATGACTACGACTGGGGCCTGAACGACGCTTCCAAATGACCAACGGGGACCACTGAATGATCGGACAACGAAAGACGCTGGGCACGCTCGTCTCGCTTTTTCGCGATCCCGTGACGGCTGAGAAGCGTCGTCTTCTCGCGGATCGTTGGTCCGCTCTTCCTGATTCCCTGCGCAGGCCCACTCAGGGTCTGGGCCAGAAAGCGACCGGATGCGGCGCCACGATCGGCGTGCAGCCGAAGTGCGACTTTTCCTGTACCGGCTGTTATCTGGGGGCGGAGGCAAACACCATCCCTCCCCTGCCTCTGGCGCAGGTCCTCGAACAGCTCGACACCCTTCGCGCCCACCTCGGCCCGAAGAGCAATGTGCAGATCACAGACGGCGAAGTAACCCTGCGTCCGATCGAAGAACTGCTGCGAATCCTGACCTACGCCCGCTCGATCGGCATCGTGCCCATGGTCATGACCCACGGCGACAACCTTCGCAAGAATCCGGGACTGCTGGAACGGCTGATGGTCGATGGGTCACTCACCGAAATCTCCATTCACATCGACATCACGCAGCGCGGACGACTGGGTTACCGCCTTCCCGCTTCCGAGGTCGAACTGATGCCGTTGCGCGACGAGTTCGCGGCCATGATCCGCTCAGCGCGAAAGAAAACCGGACTGCGGCTGCGTGCTGCGCAGACCCTGACCGTGACTCAGGAGAATCTGCCGCAGATCAGCGATGTGGTCACCTGGAGCATCCACAACAGGGATGCCTTCAGCCTGATCAGCTTTCAACCCATGGCCCACGTGGGCCGGACCCGCGAGGGTCTGCAGGGAGTCACGTCTGCCGAGCTCTGGAGGGAAGTATCCCGTGCCACGGAACGATTCGGTCTGCCTTTCACCGGTCCGGACGCGATCCAGTTCGGCCATCCGCAATGCACCCGCTTCGTCCCACTGCTCGTGGTGGATCGCAACGACGCGCAACCGGAACTCATTCAGTTCGTACGCAACAGCGAGGAAGACATTGCCATCATGGGCCAGTACATGGAGAGCGGAATCGCCGGTGCCGCTTTTCGTGACGACTGGCCGATGGAAATGCTCGCTCGCGGCGCAGGAATGGTCAAAGCCAGGCCACGGTGGATTGTGGGCAAGGGACTCCCATGGATGCTCCGCAAGATTCGCGACGGCGGGAAAACATCCATCACGTCCTTTGTGCTCGAGACGATTCGGGGCAAGGCCCGGCTGGGAAGTTTCACCCTGACAAGCCATCACTTCATGTCGCCGGCAGAGCTGGAAACCGAGCTGGGCAAGGAACGTCTGGATGCCTGCATTTTCAAGGTGCCGGTCAACGGAGAGATGATTCCCATGTGCGCAGTGAACGCCGCGGGGTCACGCGAGCGCTTCTATGGCCAGCTCGCCTCCGCGGCACACTGAGAGCGCCGGGGAAGTTTTCTCCAGGGTTATTGCCTGGAGCCTGAGTTCACGATCGTCAGGAAACTCTGCCACATGGCCGTGCTGTCGAAGCGGCGGACCACGCGAACGGGACGCCTGCCGACGCCGAACTGTACATGACCAAAGGCATTCATCGCGGCGCTCGTGCTTTCGATGGCTACGCCGGGCGATCCGATGACGACCATGGCCGCCACTAGGTCGAAGAGACGGACCGTGCCCGACCATTTCAGGATCTGGCAACGTCTGAACCAGCGACGTGAGTTCTCACGAAGATACTCGCCGAGTACTCCGTCTACGTCATCGAGGTCACTCCGGGAAATGCGCAGGGTGCCGCAGACATCGAGCGGAACGATGAGCAGGGGCACCTCGGATTCAAAGAGGAGCCGGAAAGCAGCGCCATCATACGTAAGATTGAACTCGTGAGGCCACAGAGGCGGCCACTTTCCTCGCGAGGTGCTATCGGTGCCGACGATGACCACCTCTTCGAATTTACCGCCGGCCTGGTCCTGCCCGATTTCCGACAGTGCCGCGGCCACGTTGGTCAGCGGCCCCAACGCGACGACGCGCACCGGTTCCCGAGAGTCGATCAGAAACTGCGCGGCTTCACTTCGCTTCCGGTTTCGGACCTCGCCCCGCAACAACAGCGGAGACGTCCGGCACACTCGGGCTATGGCCCGGTTGTCGGAGGCCGCCTGCCGTTCCGATGTGTTTCCGGCAACGCTGGACAGAGCAGCGATGGGCAGCCCGCTGAGAAGAAGCGCGGCCAGGGCGAAACCGTCATCGACGTCGCCCATGCGCGCGCCCATGGCGTTATCCGAGTCGATGAATATCGGTGTCGTCATCGTTCCGGTTTGCCACTTGCAGTCGGTGTCTGAGAGCTCTTCAAGGATTCCTCTGTTCCCTGTCCTGAGAGTTCCGTGGAGGCGCCTGTACAATCGGATCTTACGACTGTTCCACCGGTGGGAGGCGACATCAACCTGACTTGACTCCGGCCCTCCGAGCTGACAATGACAACGTCGAAAAAAAGCTCTTCGAGGAAAACATCGCGGAAACCGGCTCGCAGCAGGACAGGGCCGAAACCGGCGGAGGCGCCAACCGTGAAATCCGCTGATGTACCCAGCGCGGCCGGCGACACGATCGCCTCTGCCGAAGTCTCCCTGTACAGGAACGTTCTAGGCATCCGCGACAAGCACGGCCTGGAGGATCTGGCGATCTCGTTCTTCGATTACGAGACCACCATTCAGTGGTCCTACAATGGCGACTCCCTGATGCACGCCGCTTCGACAATGAAGCTGGCTGTACTCCTGGGAGTCTTCCGCCAGATCGCTCGTGGTGAACTCTCTCTGGAGAGTCCCGTTCACGTGCGCAACCGCTTCACGAGCATCGTCAATCGGGAGCCGTTCATGCTCGACCTCGATCGCGAAAGCGATCCCGATGTTTACGGTTACGTCGGCCAGAGCATGTCCATTCACAAACTGGCTCACGCCATGATCACCACGTCCAACAATCTGGCCACGAACCTCCTCGTGGACATCATCGGCGTCTCCACGATTCAACAGTCGCTGGATGAACTGGAGATCGATGGGGTGAAAGTCCTGCGCGGCGTCGAGGACCAGGCCGCCTTCGTGGCCGGGCTGAACAACGAGGTCACCTCGAATGGTCTGGTGAAACTGCTCAGAGTCATCGCTGACGGGCGCGCCTACACCGCCGAGCTCTCCAATCAGATGCTGGAAATCCTTCTCGAGCAGCAATACAAGAGCGGCATTCCCGCCGGACTTCCCAAAGCTGCGCGCATTGCGCACAAGACCGGAAACATCTCCACGGTTCACCACGACGCGGGCATCGTCTATCTCGATGATCGAAAGCCTTACGTCCTGGTCGTTCTCACCAGGTTCAGCGCGGAGACCGGACGCAGCACCGCAGTTGCCGACGTTTCGCGTGATATCTTTGCGCATCTCGCCGGTGGAAAGTGACGTGTCGCAGGAAAGTGGACTGAAAGTAATCGACGCACACGATCTCGAACCCGAATTGCGCGCTGTTTTGCGCCCGGGGGAGATGGTCCGGGACAGCAACGGCCGGCGGCATCGCCTGCCGCGATATTTCTATGAGGTGGGCTCCTACGAAGAGGCCACCGCCATCCAACTCGCTCCCCACTTCCGCCTGAACGAATTCATTCGCGTGGACATCAAAGAGGAGTCGGCGGTCCAGAGCTACCCCCGCTACATTCCCTGTGCCGTCCGCCTGCTTGCCTTCTATCTGGAGCAGATCCGCGGAGCGTTCGGCCAGTCCATGCACATCAGTGTCAACGGAGGTTATCGGTCTCCGGCACACCGCCTGGCCTGCCAGGCCACTCCTCACTGCTGGGGGACCGCGGCCGACGTCTACCGGATCGGAAACACGATCATCAACGAGCAGGATCGAATCGAAAAATACAATCGAATCGCCGAGCAGGTCGCGGAACAGGTGTTTACGAGCGCCTACGGACACGAACCTGGCCTCGCCGACGACCACATTCACCTGGACATCGGCTACATCACTCTCGTTCCCCGCGAGATCAGCGAAGACCGCATGGAATTGCCACAGGAGAAACCGCGATTCGCCTTCGAGGAGCGAAGGGCCGGTGACCGGCGCATAACGGACTCTTCCGTGGGTAGCCCTTCCCCCACCGACGCCTGATTTCTCCAAAATACTTCCGGCTCAGGGTTTGCCCGGGACCTCCGGCCCGCTTGCGGGACGTCCAGGTCAGGCTTGCCGTTTGCTTAGAGAGGAGTGGCGTTTCTCGTTTCATCAAATTTCTCGAAAGCATGCTACCGCTCCCTCCAGGAGGTTTGCGGCAGCACCCGGAACTGACCATGCCCGACTGGAAATCGGACAGCGCCCGGCGCATCGCCGGCTCGCCTCCGCGCATAAAGCTGACCATGCCAGCCATCGGGATGGAGGCTGAGTTCAACGTCTTTCTCGACGAGGAGGAGATCAATCCGGAGAAGTACTGGAAACACCCCACGGCCTTCATCGAAGATCCTCTGCTCGAGAGAGAGAAAACTTCCCGGCAGCTTCCCACGGGCGGGGCCGTCTACTTCGACCGGGGAGTGATCGAAGTGGTCACGCCGCTGATCGAGATCGCGCCCGGATGCACAGCGCGGGTAGTGCGCAGCCTGTGGGAACAGATCGAATACGTACGGGCACAACTCACGCTGTGGGAGGGCCGGAACCGGCATCACGTACGATTGAAGGCCTACAGCACGCATTACAACGTCTCGTTCGAGCTGCCGAGGCGCGAACAGAACGCAACGCGGAACATTAAATCGCTGGCTCTTCTGCTTGCCTACATTCTTCCCGTCCCCGTTGCCGTAGCCGGCTGCAACCGGCGATCGACAGGAGTCGGGGTCCGGCCCCGTGGTGATCGCGTAGAAATCACTGTCGATTTCACCCCCGATCCGGGACTGATGATCGCCACGGCCACATTGATCGTCGGAATCGTCCGGGAAGTAATGTCCTGGCCCTCGTACAGCCTGTCCGTGCTGTCGGACGATGCCCTGCCGACGGTGAGAGGAGTCGTGCCGGGAAAACACACCACGCGAAAAGGATGGCTCACCAGGGATTTCCATTACTCCCGGAGTCCTTACACCTGCAACCTCGACGAACGCATCTGGGTTTCACGCGGCGGAGAAGAGATGTCGCTTCGGCAGATGGCCAGGCAGATCGCCCGGACGTTCAGAAGGTCCATCCGCCGTCACTCCGATCCGTTCAGCTTCCGCCTGCTCTTCGCCATCCTCGAGGGCAGAGCACCATCGCTGCTCGAATTGCGGGACCGTCCGCTGGCCTATGAGGACGTCGGGCGCCTCTGCCGCTGGGGGCAGGTCATTCAGGAGATCCGTGACTTCGAAAGCCAAAGCGGACTCCTCTCCATCCGGCAGATGCTCTGGAAAAGTGTCACCGTCGAGGACCACATCGCCGCACGCGAGCGGGAACGTTCGCGGTTCATGGCCGCCGAGTCCGATCTGCCACACCACCGAAGCAGCGCAGTGCTGAAGGAGGCGGACTCCCGGGCCACCATGGAGAATCTGTTCAGCGACCCGGCTGCCCCACCGACGACCGCCGTCACCCCGCCTGCGGCTGCCGATGGGGCAGCGTCCGGGAATCCTGCTCGTTCCGCGCCACGCGCAGCGCGGCCCGCCTATGCCCGGCGGATGAAAGATCAGTCCGGAAGCCTTCTCGCTCGCGCCGACGAACCGTTCGAACGAAGGAGCAAAACACAGGGCACCCTGCCGGGGACGGAGAGACGGCGGAATCCGCAACGCCGCAGACACGACTACTCCATCCCCTTTCCCGACCGACGCCTGGCTCGCTCCGCATACGAGATGGTTTTTCTGAAACTGGTATCCGGAGGGAAGCTGCGCATCGGCCGGCAGACGTACACGCCGGTGGGAATGAAGGGTTGGTATCACGCGATTTTCCGTCGTGACTCCGACGGCAAGGAGCGCCTGCTCACCATCGATCAGTTGCTGGAGAAAATGAGCGACTGGCAGGTCTGAGCGACCAGGCTTCACGTAGGCTTGTTCCCGGAACATGACCCCCTCATCAAAAATCTTCCTTCTCTCTCCAGCGAACCCTTCCGGACTGCGCGCCAGACAGATGATGTCTTCACGAGCCACGTTCGATGTGGCTACACGGTTTCGCGCGGGAACGGTTCCCATCGAAGACGCCTTCGCCTTCATGAGCGCTCTCTATTTCCGAGGCAAAATTGCCTATGCAAGACGATTTGCCTCGCCTCCACCGGACAGTTCTCACAGGGGAATCTTCGTCATCGCACCGGGATTCGGTCTGGTCCCCGCCGGCTGGACGCTGGACGAGGAACGCATGAAAAAACTGAGCCGGACCGCCGTCGACCTTCGAAGCCGCAACTACTATCGTCCGCTACGCTCATCCTGCATGGAACTGGCCGCCACTCTCGCCGCCGACGCCCAGGTGATCCTCCTCGGAAGCATCGCCACGGGCAAGTATGTCGATGTCGTCTGGCCCGTCTTCGGGGACCGCCTTCGTTTTCCACGCAACTTCGTCGGCATCGGCGACATGAGCCGCGGATCCCTGATGCTCAACGCATCGAGAAGCGGCGAAGAGCTGGAGTACGCACCGCTGGACATCCCCAGGCACCGTCCCCGCACTGTGTAG
>JBDTRY010000102.1:0-12381 GCA_039931435.1 Acidobacteriota bacterium
TTCTCCAGCGTGGCCGCATCGAGCAGAAGGTACTGGCCATCATGATCGAGTCGCAGTGCCCGCACGTGCTCCATGGGCTTCTTATGCCGGGAGGCGGCATAGGCCAGAGCTGCGCCCGCGGCGGAGGCGCGGAGGTCATTCTCCTCGAGACCGAATCCGAGCAGCGTTTGTGTGGCGAACTGCCGGGTCAACACCTGTCTGGCCCGGTCTGCATCGAACCAGGCATCGTCGACCGCAGTCACTGGAATCGACCGGAACGGTGGATTCCGATCCACCGCCTCCACTGCCGAACGGCCGAAGATGACTTCTCGAGGGGCGAAGCGCGAGAGATCGTCCTGCAGCCTGGGATCCGCCATGGACTCATAACTTTTGGCGAAAAAGTCGCCGGTGGAGACATCGAGGTACGCCGCACCGACAGTCTCTCCGGCATGAATGCTCAGCAGATAGCAGCTATCACGTTCGATGATCAGCGACTCGGTGGCGGTTCCGGGCGTGATGATGCGTGTGATCTCTCGTTTGACGATCCCTTTCGTCAAGGACGGATCACCGATCTGATCGCAGATGGCAACGCTGAAACCGGCGCGGATCAATCGGGCTACGTACTGATCGGCGGCGTGGTAGGGAACACCGCACATGGGGATTTCCGAGTCGCCCCCCTTCCCTCTGGAAGTGAGAACAAGGTCGAGCAGCGGCGCCGCTCGAACGGCGTCCTCGAAAAACATCTCGTAGAAGTCACCTAGTCGATAAAGGAGAATCGCCTCCGGGGCCTGGCGCCTGATCTCGAAATACTGCTCGAGCATCGGAGTGAGTTTTGTCGGGCTGGTCATTGTCGGTGGTGGCTCGGTGGTGGGTCGGTGGTGTGAGCGCATTATTTCAGATGGTCGACCGGGACCGGGCTCGTCACCGCAGAGCTCGCCCGGCAGCCCGCCGACCACCGCGGAAGACACGCTCAGGGACTGGACTGCAGAATCCTCCCGGCGGAAGGAGAATCGCCTTCGAGAACGGGCTTTCGAATGCGAAGGACTGCGCCGGTTTCGCTGCTCAACTCCACAACAACGCGGCCTCGGGACGAGCTTTCCAGCGGCTCTTCACAGAGTACGACCCACCGCGCCTCAGGACCCAACTCACCGTGCGAGGAAAAGGCTACGTGGTTTACCTCGTAGTTCTCGAACTGCCGGGGAGACCGGGCCCTCAATGCCGTCAGGGCCATTACACCGGCGTCGTCGGCACTCAACCGGCCGTTTGGCGCCGTGGGATCGTCCGCGCTTCCCATTCCCACGTAGGCGATCGAACAGAGCGCAATCCACGCCACGTAGAGAATCCAGTAGTGTCTGCGAAGAAGGTCGGAGGCGGGCACGGGCCGTATAATAAGTCAATGACCCGTTCGGAAATCGAGGAGAAGATCGTCGACATCGTCAATAACCAGAAGACGCTGCCCCCCGATGCCGTCCAGCCCGACACCCCTCTCGCGGACCTCGGGATCGATTCTCTCGACGCTCTGAACATCATCTTCGAGGTCGAAGAAGCCTTCGGCGTTACCGTATCTGACGAGACGGCCCGGACGATGCGCACCCCCAACGACATCGTCTCCGCGATTGAGGAGCTCCTTCCCACTTGACCCGTATCCCTTCCGTCGTCGTCACTGGTGTGGGAATCGTCAGTTGTCTGGGAACAGGAGCAGCCGCCAATCGCGAGGCAGTGATCGCTGGCCGCTCCGGCATCCGCCGTATCGAACATCTGGACATCGAACAGCTGGACTGCAGGATCGCGGGAGAAGTTGGGTCCCTCCCGCCTGGCGCTCCACCCGCCGGACAGGATCGCTTCACACGCCTGGCCCTGATCGCAGCGGACGAGGCCGGCGAACAGGCGCGGTTCTCCGATTCCGGGATCGAGCCCGAGAGACTGGGCACGATCATCGGCACGGGAATGGGCGGATGCGAGACCCTCGACGCCGGTTACGAGCGCCTTTACGGACGAGGGCTGACCCGGCTCCCGCCTAATCTCATTCCGTCATCCATGTACAACGCTGCCACCAGCGCCGTTGCCGCGCGCATCGGGGCGAGGGGGCCGGCGTTCAGCATCGTCTCAGCCTGTGCTTCCAGCGCCCATGCCATCGGACAGGCACGCGACTGGATCGTCTCCGGGAGAGCCAGCATGGTCGTCTGCGGGGGATCCGACGCTCCCTTGACGATCGGCACGATCCGGGCCTGGGAGAGCCTGCGAGTCCTGGCCATCGAAAACGATCATCCCGAACGCGCCTGCCGGCCGTTCAGTGCAGACCGGATAGGGCTCGTGCTCTCGGAGGGAGCGGCGGTCTTCGTCCTCGAATCTGCGGACTTCGCGGCGGCCCGAGGGCAGAAACCTCTGGCAGAGATCATCGGCTTCGGAATGACGAGCGATGCCGGGCACATCACCGATCCTTCCGCCGACGGGAACGCCCGGGCCATGTCCATGGCGTTATCCGAGAGCGGTCTCTCGCCCGGCGATGTGACGTACATCAATGCCCACGGAACGGCGACGCGCGCCAACGATCTTACGGAGACGGCGGCGATCAAATCCGTATTCGGACAGAACACGGCCATTCCGGTCAGCTCCACCAAGTCCTCTCACGGACACGCCATGGGTGCGAGCGGAGCCATCGAGCTTGCTTTGACAATCCTGTCGCTCAGAGAAGGGATGATCCCGCCGACGCTCAATCTCACTGTTGCCGATCCGGCCTGCGACCTCGATTACGTACCTCTGCAGGCTCGCCCGGCGAACGTGGAGCATTTCCTTTCCAATTCGTTCGGGTTCGGCGGAATGAATGCGGTGCTCGCGGTGCGCATCGTCTGAGTTTTGCGTCCCGGGGGGAGAGACCGTGTCAAAACCAGGTGAATCTCAAACAAGGACGATCTCGTAGGGCCGCACGGCGTGCGGCCGGTATTCTTCGGGAATGGTGCATACAGTCAACGATTCAACAGGGTGGAATGGCAAAGGGTACGGGCCACAGCATCGCCGTTTGTGATTTCAAGCCGCAGGACAGCGCCATGAT
The DNA here is from genome assembly GCA_039931435.1 of Acidobacteriota bacterium. Classification (GTDB taxonomy): domain Bacteria; phylum Acidobacteriota; class Thermoanaerobaculia; order Gp7-AA8; family Gp7-AA8; genus JBDTRY01. The sequence goes on from JBDTRY010000102.1 coordinate 3,032, forward strand.
GCCCGGGCGCCGCAACCGAACCCGTGCGGCACCATATTTGCTCCGGGTTCGGCAGGACCGGCGGAGGCCGGCTTAGCAGCCCCATAGATTCTGACCCGTTCCATCGAGGAGGCAATTCGTTGATCGTCGAGAAAAAACATCGTGACAACTTCACGGTCCTTTATGTGGAAGGGCTGATCAAGCTCGGCGAGAGCGCAGAGTTTTTCTCATCTGCGCTGGAAAACGTTCTCAAGAATGAGAGCTCGAACGTCATCGTCGACTTTACGAAGATTGACTACATCGATTCGACCGGTATCGGCGAGCTGGTCGGCTACCTCGGAAAGTTCTCCACGCAGAATCGAAAACTCATCCTGGTCAACCCTTCCGAACGCATTCGGAAGCTTCTCAAGCTGGCCAAGCTGGACGCGATCTTCAAGATCTACGGTTCTGAAGACGAGGCTCTTGCCGCTGAAAAGGGTTGACGGACGCCCCGAATCGCCTCCTGAGACAACGATTGCCATGAGCGCCATCGGCGGAACGGGACCGGTTCAGAACGCCGCGATGCCGCATTTTCCGCTTTCCGGTTAGGATTCCCCTGATGGAACGCCTCGTCAGTGTGTACCGAGGAGATCTCCTCGAATCCTTCCACGTCGGCTCCATCGCCATCGTGGACAGCAATGGCCGCCTCCTGGCCTTCGTCGGAGATCCATCCACGACCTGCTTTCTTCGTTCTTCATCCAAGCCGTTTCAGGCAATTCCGCTCCTTCAGGAGGGTGGCCTGGAAGAATTCGATCTCACCCTCGAGGAAATCGCGCTCACCTGCGGTTCTCACGGGGGCGAGCCGTTTCACGTTTCGACTGCCGCCGCGCTTCTGCGAAAGGGGGAGCTGGATGAGAGCGACCTTCAGTGCGGCCTGCACATTCCTTACGACGAGAAAGCGGCCGCCGAACTTCGGCTGAGCGGCGACGCTCCTTCCGTGCTTCAGAACAACTGCTCCGGAAAACATGCCGGGATGCTTCTGGCGGCCGGGTTGATGGATGCGTCGATTCAGAATTACACCGACCCGTCCCATCCCCTTCAGTTACAGGTCCGGAAGACGCTCGCCGATTTCGCGGGCCTCACTCCGGAACAGATTCCGTTCGGGGTAGACGGCTGCGGCGTGCCATCCTATGCGCTGCCTCTCTACAGGTCTGCGCTGGCGTACGCCCGGTTGATCGCATCGGGCACCGGCACCGGCGATTCCGGCACACTGCCGCGGTACGCAGACTCTGCGCGCCAGGTCCTCGAGGCAATGACCACACATCCTGATTACGTGGCCGGAGCCTGGAGCATCACCACTCCCCTGATGGAGGCGATGAAGGGTCAGTTGATTGCCAAGGAAGGCGCAGAGGGTTTTTATTCTATGGGACTGTTTCCGGAGCTTGCCCGCGAGCTCCAGGAATTCACCGACGTAGCTGATGGGGCGGCCGTGGGAATCGCCATGAAGATTGCCGACGGCTCTATGGATCGCGGACGGAACCCTGCTATTCTCAGGACCCTCGAGCTCGTTGGACTGAATCCTGCTGCTGCGAGTTCCCAACTGGCGCGATACGCCGACCCTTCCCTGAGAAACGCCTCAGGCACCGTGATTGGTGAAGTTCGCGCAGAGTTCGATCTCAGATTTCTCTAGGAGCGGCAATGTCGATAAGGCAACTGACAGTGGGCATCCTGGTTCTGCTCTGCGGCTGCCACACCATCGGCATGTCCCGCGAAAAAGGCGGTTACGCGGACATCGCCGCGCCGGTGGCCCACGAGATGATCATCGATACCAGCCAGGTCGTGGTCGTCGACTTCCGCGATACCGGCGAGTACGAGGCCGGGCATATTGCCGGAGCCCTCTCTTCGCCGCTGAGCTCGATCGAACATCAACTGCCGGAGCTGATCCCCTACCAGTCATCCACGCTCCTCGTCTACGGCGACAACCGGGACCAGAGCGTGCGTGGGGCCCGGCTTCTCGTGGCCGCTGGATTCCGCAATGTCGTCCTCATCACCGGCGGAATCAACGAGTGGATCGCCGACGGATTTCCGACGGTTTCTTCCCGTTGAAGCAGGGTCTTCCTGGTGGCGTGTAAACGATGAATCGGTACCAGATCGCGCAGCGATCGGCGACGTGAGCTAGGCGCGCCGACGCAGGCATAGCGGCTCCTATGCTGAGGAGGCGCAACAACGCTCACGGCGTCGAGACCAAGTCAGGGTGGTACCAATTTGTCCAATACACGCCACTAGAGCCCGAAGCTGACTTTGGCGGCGTACGAACGCTGCTCTCCCTGCGTGGCCTCGACGACGAACCTCGGGACGACGAAGGAGAGTTGAAAGCCGATCGTGAAGCGCGGCTTCTGCGAGCGATCCTCGAGAACGATTTCCGGAGTTCGCGTCGTCGCCGGGATCACTGCGCGCGATTCCGTGCGGGCCGCTCCCGCTGCGGCATACGGCGTGAACGGTCCGAATCCCTTACTGAGAAACACTTCAGCGCCGTACGTTTTCAGATCCAGCTCGTCGACACCGCTGATCTGTCCGTATCCTCCCCGCACCACGAGGGATGGCGTCACGGCAGAGCCTCCGAGGATGGGCACTTCCACCGTACCGCCGAACATTTTCACCTTGGAGTGATTCAGTTGGGCGTAGGAACCGGAGACGCTGGCGAAGCCCAGTCCCTTGGTTACGACGACGCGCGGAGCAAGCAGATATCCGCCGGTAGTGAGGTTTCCGTCGACCGCACGAGTCCAGTAGGACGCCTCCTCATCGACCGGTAGAGCGATTGCCGCCACGCCAACGTCGAAGGCCAGAATGCCGCGGTTCCCGCCCGGCTGTACCGGCGTGGGGTAGATTCCCTGGCCGATAATCAGTGAGAACTTGCGGAACTCGGATTGTGTGATGGCCGGGTCGAAGGAAAAGTCCTGGGCGCTCAGTACGCCCGTCAGCCCGATCGAGATCAGAAAAGCTGCGAAATATATTCGTTGCTCAACAAAAAGCCGGACGTAGTGAGAGACACCCGCCCATCCCACCGCTGCAGCCAACCTTCGGCAATTCCCCGGTCGCACCATTCCTGCCCCTCCCCGCCACAAAGTTCGACCAGATCAGCATACTCCAGACCCTCGCTCCGCCGAAGGGCCAGAAAGATCCGTTCGTGACGCCGCTCCTCCTCATCCAGGACTTCCCTGAAATCCACGGGCAACTCACTCTTGCGCAGTCGATCGATGTACACCTCTGGAATCCGACTGTTGGCAACACGCTCTTCGTTCTGAAAGGAGTGCGCACCAAGCCCGAGGCCGACGTACGGCAGGCGTGTCCAGTAACGGAGATTGTGAAGGCATTGCGCACCGGGGCGCGAAAAGTTGCTGATCTCATACTGTGTCAGCCCGGCGGCGGCTGTTTCGAGCACGGCGACAACATACATTTCGGCGACCTCCTCATCCGGCGCCAGTGTGGTGCGTCCGGCCAGGACGTTACGTTGCAACGCTGTGCCCTCTTCGAGATCCAGCATGTAAAGTGAAACGTGTTCGACACCGCAATCGATCACGCGCCGAAGCGACTGGCGGAACGTGGCCAGCGTTTGCCCAGGCAGGCCGAGAATGAGATCGCCGCTCGTCCGAAATCCCGCGGTGACAGCAGCCCGCAGCGCAGCCACAGCACGATCTCCTCCATGCAGACGCGCCAGCGGACGAAGCTCGGAATCGACGAGCGACTGGACGCCGATGCTCAGTCGATTCACCCCCAGCTCCCGCCACGCCTGCAGCGAGTCCGCCGTAACATCTTCGGGATTGGCCTCCATGCTGAACTCCGTTCCGGGACCGATGTCGTACGCATCACGGAGCGCATCGCCGACCGCCCCCAACTTCAAGGGGCTGGTCATGGAAGGCGTGCCCCCTCCGAAAAAGATCGAATCCACGACGGAGAGCCGATCGGCTCGCAGGCGGATCTCCTCCCGCAGTGCCTCCAGGTAGTCGTCTTCCATGGCCCGATTGGTGGAGACGGCAAACGCGCAGTAGGTGCATCGCATCCTGCAGAAAGGCAGATGTACATAGAGACCGAGCGTCGGGCGGGGCCGGAGCTCCGGGCTGTCTTCCGTGGTATTCGGATCGAAGCCCTGCGAATTATTGGAATGCATTGTTATAATCCATTTATGACCGACTCACCTCCGCCGGTGCGATCCCGATTGCTCTGGACACTTCTGGGGGTCATGATCGTGGTCAGTACGCTTCCGCTGCTCATCTCCCACTATGTACTGATCGGCATCAACCGCGACTCCCTGGAGACGCTGGAGAAAAAATATCTGACCCGCTCGGCAGTGGGCATCGCCGGCGATATCCAGAACTTCATCGCCAGCTACCAGCAACAGCTCGACAAGATCGCCGGGGGAATGAAGATCGCCAATTCACTCTCGCCGCAGGGGGTCAATCCCTTCACCAGCGTATCGCAGGCGGGCCTGATTTCAACGTACACCTCCTCCGACGATGAGCTGCTGGGACTGAGCATCGTCAATCGCAACGGCCAGGGAGCGGCGGCACTTCCTGCCGGCCTTCCCGCGGATGTCACGGCCGAAACCGATCGGGCCCTGCAGATCGCGCTGAAAGGACAAACCTACCTCGGAGACTTCCGCTATATCGCCGTGCTGAACCAGCCGGCCATCGTCATCGCCGTGCCGATCTCCAATGACGGCGTTGTGGTCGGAGCGGTCGAGGGTCTGGTCAGCCTGCGCCGCATCGCCGATCGCATTCACGAGGAAGGCAAGGGCGACGTGACGGCCTTTGTGGTCAATCGCCGAGGCGAAGTCCTGCTGCACAGCAGCCCGAGCATCGAGGTGGCCCGGCCGGACTATTCAAATCTGCAGATCGTGCGGGAGTTCAAGAGTGCCGCCGTGCGACTGCGTCTGACCGAATCGTACGAACAGACCGTGGGGACAGAGCAGGTGAAGATGCTCGGCACTGTGGCGCCCGTGGCCAGTACGGACTGGGGCGTGGTGGTCGAGCGGGAGCAGTCTCGCGCCTTTGCCTCCGTTCGCAAAATGGTTCGCGGCACGTTCGAATGGGCTGCGGTCGCCATCGTCCTGGCAGTACTCCTGGGGAGTATTTTTGCCACCGGCATTTCCCGCCCCATTCGCGTTCTGGCGGAGCGGTCTCAGGAGATCGCCAGCGGAAATTATCAGCAGCGGGTGGAAGTGAAAGCGGACAACGAAATCGGTGACCTGGCCCGCAACTTCAACATCATGTCCGAAGAGATTGAGAAGGCCGTGGAGCAGTTGAAGAAAGCGGCAAACGAAAACCAACTGCTGTTCATCAACGCCGTGCGCATGCTTGCCGCCGCTATCGACGCCAAGGATCCATATACGCGAGGGCACTCCGAACGGGTGGCGCGCTACTCGATCGCCATCGGCAAACAGCTGCAGCTTCCGTCAGTGGAAATGCGAAACCTGCGCATCAGCGCCCTCCTTCATGACGTGGGAAAGATCGGAATCGACGATCGCATCCTGCGTAAGCCCGGAGCGCTCAACGATGAAGAATTCGAGATCATGAAGACCCATCCCGCCAAGGGAGCGGCCATCATGAGCGGAGTGGCCCAGCTCATCGACATCATCCCCGGAATGAAATACCACCACGAGCGTTGGGGCGGCGGCGGATACCCCGACAACCTTCGGGCCGATGAGATTCCCATGCAGGCGCGCATCGTGGCCGTGGCCGATACCTTTGACGCCATGACCACGAACCGCCCTTACCAGAAGGCTATGGACCTCCAGTACGTGGTCGGCAAGATTCGTGAGCTGGCCGGGAGCCGCTACGATCCGGCGGTTGTCGACGCATTCGCCGCGGCCGTCACCAGCGGTGATATTCAGGTTGACGAGCAGGTTCGAGGAGCGGCCTGATTCGAATTACTTTCGTTCTCATCGCTCTCCTCACCCCGGCGGCGATCGCTGCTCCATCGGATCCGGCGTCGACCGTCTGCTCCCCTGCCATCTACTATCTTGATCATGGCCAGTATTCGCAGGCGCTGGCGGCGGCCGCACGGTCCACGACCGTGAACGATACACCCCCCTCCGCTCTGAACGTGCTGGGAGTCACGGAGATGATGACTGGCTCCCCAGCCCTCGCGCTGGCCTCGTTCAACCGCGCTCTGGCGCTCGACGCCTCCCTCACCGCCGCTCGCCTCAACCGCGGCGTGGCCCTGATGCAGTTGCACCGGAACGATGAGGCCGTCACCGACTTCGCCAGCGTCTATGCGGGCGACCCGGCCCTGCGCGCTCCGGCGGCGTACCAGCGCGCTCTGGCCGAGGAACAACTCGACAATCTCGAAGGAGCCCTACTCTGGCTCAATCGCGCCCTCCAGGCCGACCCCGGGCTGACCGAAGCGATTTTTTATCGAGGCATCATCGAGGAGCGGCGGGGGAACTTTCAAGAGGCGGGCCGGGATTACAAAACCTTTCTCCAGCTTCATCCGGAATCGGCGGCGGCCATGCTCCGCTTCGGCATCGCCGCCCAGCGCAGCGGACACGCGGATACTGCCCGACGCTATTTTCAGCAGGTCCTTGATACCGACCCGTTCGGAGCCGAGGCTGTCGAAGCCCGGAAATTCATGGTGATGTGGGACTGACGTGCCATTCCGCACGGTACTCAGGAATCTGATCGACAGCGTTGACGGCGCCATGGGGGCGATGTTTCTCGACTACGAAGGGGAAGCTGTGGAAGTGGTTTCCAACGGCAACCGTCATGACTTCAAGATCATCGGCGCTTATCAGGGCATCTTTCTTTATCAGGCGCGGAAAATCTGCAGAGATACCAGACAAGGAACTCCGCTCCGCTTTGCCCTCCAGCTGGAAGAGATCACAATTCTGACCCGGACGATGGCTGATGGCTATTATCTGGTGCTGGTTCTGGGAAGGAACGCCAGTGAATCGCAGGGCTGGCATCAGATGAATGCCGCACACGCCGTGCTCTCGCGCGAGATCTGATGCATCGCAACAGTAGGCGGCCGGCGTATGCCGGTGACACTCCTCCCGGAGGGCGTTGGCAGAAACAGTGCAGAGGTCGATTTGTGGTGAAAGTACGGGCAACAACGGCGCTGGTGGCGGTTCTGCTCGGTGCAGGATGCGAGCAACAGACGCCAGTCACTCGCGTTCAGGACGTTCGCACCGTCGACAACACCCCGACGCGTGTCACGGCTGTGCAGATCCTGCCGGTGCTTCGCGAAGAGGCGACGGAAATCAAACCTCCCGAACAGCTCGACGCCGATGGAAAGCCGATCCCTCCGAAGGCCGGGAAAGAGCCGAAGCCAGCAAAAACCTCCGGCACGCCACAGAACTCGACGCCCAACGAACTGCCGTTTGCTCCGCTCATCGCCATGGACCCCGTCGACGGCGCGAAAGTATCCATCCGCATCGGAACGGCCTCGACGGAGTACAAGAACAAGCTCTACTACTTTTCATCACCGGAAACAAAAAAACTGTTTCTGGGCGACCCGGAAAAGTACTCGAAGGGAACCCTGGCGCGCTACTGACGGGCCGCCGTCACGGGCAGCCATGGCGCGAAAGCCGCCATTACGGCGGCCGGGGCCACGACCGGTCTGCGGGTTTCACGGTCGAGCCAGAGATGGCGCGTGGTACCGGTGGCATGTCTTGCAGTCCCATCGCCGTTGAGCAATTCGTATCCGAAACGCATGGAGCGGCTGCTGGTCTCGACGATCGAAGTGCGGATGACCACATCCTCGTCGTATCGGTAAGGAATGCGGTATACACACTGGATTTCTGCCACGACCAGCAGCACCCCGGAGAGTTCGATGTCGCGGTAACGCATCCCTGTCCGCTCGCACAGATCCGTCCGCCCGATCTCGAACCAGACCAGGTAGTTTGCGTGGTGAGCGATCCCCATCTGGTCCGTTTCCTTGTATCGGACCCGCGCTCTCACTTCTCCGAACGGAACTGCTTCCATGGAGGCTCCTTTGCGGCGTGGACAACGTGCTTTTTGTCCAGAGATCCTGTGCTATCTTAATCGACCGGAGTCTGGACCACGCCGGCGTCGTTCGTGGCAGTGGAACAATCGGAACTGCATCAATCCCCAACCGAGCGACGAGAGCCTCACCATCCCTGGACGAAGAGGAAATCGCGCAATGGAAGCGGTCATCAAATCACGGCCTGTCGATGGTCCGGCCGGTACCGAAGTCACTGAGTGTCCGGAACCCGTTCCAGGACCTGACGAAGTGCTCATCCGTGTCGCCGCCGCGGCGATCTGTGGTACGGACAAGCACATCTATCACTGGGATCCTTCCGTCCAGGATTCGATTACCCCGCCACGCATATACGGTCACGAATTCTGCGGGTTCGTGGAAACGATCGGCACAGGGGTGGCACGTTCCGATCTCATCAGGGGCGACTACGTCTCGGCAGAGATGCATGTTGTCTGTGGCGAATGCCGTCAGTGCCGCAGCGGTCGCGGACATATATGCGAGCGAACCAGGATTTATGGACTTCATGAGGACGGCTCGTTCGCGCAGTTCGTCAAGGTGCCGGCCACGAACGTCATCCGTCTGGACAAGCGCTATGTTCCTCTGCAGGTAGGGGCTTTTCTCGATGCCCTGGGCAATGCCGTGCATACCACGCAAGTCGTCGATCTCGCTGGAGCGACAGTGGCTATTACCGGCTTCGGACCAATCGGTGCCATGGCCGCAGCAATCGCCGAACACTCCGGGGCGAACATGATCATCGTTACAGACCTCAGCGAGAATTCGCTGGAGACGGCCCGTCGCTGGGCCGCCGCCCGGGACTTCAAGAACCTGCATACATTCAACGTGTCCAGGGTTCAGCGAGAGGAGTTGCGCGAGGCCGTCATGGCCATCACTGACGGGGGAGTGGACGTCGTCCTGGAAATGTCCGGAGCTCCTTCAGCGATCAATCTGGGCCTGGAGATCGTGCGCATGGGAGGGTTCCTCTCCCTCCTCGGACTACCGGCAAAACAATCGCTGACGATCGAAAACTACAGCGGAAACGTCATCTTCAAGGGCGTGACCATGCAGGGCATCATCGGCAGGCGGATGTATGGCACGTGGCAACGTATGCTTTCGCTGCTGCAGGCGGGACTGGACGTGGACTGGATCGTCCAGGCGAAGTTCGATTCGCTCTCAGAGTTCCACGAAGGGATCGGCCTGTTCGATCGCCATGAAGCGCTGAAGGTGGTGTTCTTTCCGGAGGGCGAAGCGGCCGCGGTCCGGCGGCTGGAGGCCGCGCGCTGAAATTCGTGTAGCAAATACGCGAGAATCGCGAACGAGCGCTGAATCAGAGTGAAGAAACTAGGAGCGCCGTCATCCCGAGCGAGAGCGAGGGACCCCAGTGGACGGGGGGCACGATC
>JBDTRY010000103.1:0-12229 GCA_039931435.1 Acidobacteriota bacterium
CCCAGGGATCGTGCCCCCCGTCCACTGGGGTCCCTCGCTCTCGCTCGGGATGACGCCTTTCCAGAAATGCAAACGCCGCCCGGAGGCGGCGTTGCGGTGAATTTCTGAAAAGAGAAGGCGTCAGTGACCGGGGGCCATGGACTTTTCGATCGACTTCTCGATCAGCCGCTCGGCATCGATCTCGGAGATGCCCTTGACGATGGCGATCTCGGAAACGAGAAGGTGCTTGGCACGGTCGTACATCTTCTTTTCGCGGAACGAAAGGCTCTTTTTCTTGGACACTTCGCTGAGGTTCTTGAACACGTCCGCAACATCCTCGAGACGACCCGTCTTCATCTTCTCGAGATTCTCGCGGTAGCGTCCCTTCCAGTCGGTCTGGGGCTTGTTCGTACGCGTTTCGAGCAGACTAAGCAGGCCTTTGATCTGCTTGGTCTCATACAGACGCCGCAGTCCGATGCGATCCGTATTGCCGACAGGTACCATCAGCCGCGAGTCGTTCGCCAGCAGCCGCAGGTGGAGATACGTGTGATTAGCCCCGTTGATACTCGACTCGCCGATCTGCTCGACGATCGTCACACCGTGGTTCGGATACACAATTTTATCGCCAATTTTGAAAGACAAGTGGGACTCCTTTGCAGTGTGGGGGGTGCATTCTATTGCAACGTCCGGAAACGGTCAAACTACGTCGTGGTGCGGCGATGAGGAGGCACAACTCAATCGAATTACCTCGTATGGAACCTCATCGGAGATGCTGCTCGGGATCATCAGAAGACACGTGTAACCGGTACTTGCCGACACACCCGGGAAAAGCAGCCTCGGCGGATCGCCAAAGCCCGCAGACTCATGCCTGCTTCGCCATTGTAGCACTGATGGCATCCGTTGCGGAGTGATTCTGCTGCCGTAAGGTCACGATCCAGGCGCAACGGAACGCGTCCTCAGCTCGATCCCAGGCTCACCGCGCCACGCGCAGCCGCCGCACCAGCTGGTGCAATCGGTCCAGCCCGTGCCGCCTCTCCGAGTCGGTTCCCGTGAGCAGATCCTCGATGGCCTGCAACTCGCCGTACATCTCTCCATCCTGTGGCGAAACATCCTGAGTCGAACCGGCTCGGTTCGCGGGCGAAGCGTACCCCGGGCCGTTCATCGGCCGGCTGATCGTCTCCGTCGTGATAGTGCCGTAACTGGATGCGTACGTGCCGGCCAGCGCCGGATCCTGCATGATGAGATTGGCCACCGTCGTCAGGTTGGACTGATCACCCTTTTTCAGATTGGACAGGATGAGCTTCTCGTTCTCGACTGCGCGGGCGTAGGGGCTGGAAGGATCGTCCTGAACCTTTGCTTCCAGCAGGGCCAGCTGCACCGAGGCCGGGCCGCTCTTCTCGGTCTTCGCATAGACCGTGATCCTGGCGTCACGGGCGATATCGGGAAGCTCGACCATCCGGTTCGTTCCCGGATCCATCCACTGGCCGATGGGGATGGCGTCGTAACGCGTACGTGTCCCCTCCACCGGGGTGATGTCCAACTCCACGCGGTCGATCCAGGTACGCTGGTTCTTTCGGACGACGAAACGACGGCTGGGGATCTCGATCCGCAGCGCGTAAACGAACTCGCCCTTCAGTGTCAGTGCAGTGGTCTCACCGCTGGCGGACACGGTAAACCCATCGGACTTGCGGCCTGCTTCCTCACGTCCGTAATGGGCGAAGCGATAGGTCGAGTCGCTCCGTTTCCCCCGCAGCGTGTCGATGTCCTCATTGACAATCCGCGTCATGACGTCGCGCGGCAGATCCTTCACCGCCACCTCGGCGATCCGTTTGATGACCCGGGCGTCGTCACGCACTTTCGTGACGTCGACATCCTGGCCACGCAACACGGCCGCGGGGGCAAGGACAAGAGAGACCACCGCCAGAACCGGGAACAGCTGCTTCATTTCGAGGCTCCTCTCGATGCTCCTCTGATTATGGGAATGACGCTGGTGCCGGGCAGAGGGCCGGCGTCGACTCCGAGGTGTTCGCAGATGGACGCGCCGAGATCGGCGAATGTCTGGCGGGTTCCCAGGGATACAGGGCGCGTGATGGAGGGACCGGCCACGATCAGCGGCACGTACTCCCGGGTGTGATCGGTGGAAACGTCTGTGGGATCGCAACCGTGGTCCGCGGTGATGAAGAACAGGTCGTCGCTCCTCATCGCAGCCAGGATGGCCGGAACTTCGCGGTCGAATGCCTCGAGGGCCAGAGCGTAGCCGGCGGCATCGTTGCGGTGCCCGTACTTGGAATCGAAGTCCACAAGATTGGTAAAGATAAAATCGGCCTCGCTGTCGTTCATCAGTGCGATGGTCTTAGCCACGCCGTCCGCATTCGATTCGCTGCGAATTTCCGAATCGACACCGACGCGGTCGAAAATGTCGGCGATCTTGCCCACGGCGGCGACGTAGCGTCCGCTGTTGTGGATACGCTCGAGGGCAGTCTCCCGAGGAGGGGTGACCGAAAAATCTTTGCGATTCGCCGTGCGCCGGAAGTGTCCGGCGCCCGTTCCCACGAACGGTCGGGCGATGATCCGTCCGACGTTGTGTTCCCCGCGCATCAGTTCCCGGGCGACGGCGCAGATTTCCCAGAGTGCATCCGGCGGAATGACGTCCTCGTGCGCTGCTACCTGGAACACCGAATCGCCGGAGGTGTAGACGATGGGCGCCCCGGTGCGCATGTGCTCTTCACCCAGCTCGTCGAGAATGACCGTGCCTGAAGCTGGTTTGTTTCCGAGCGTTCTGCGCCCGATGCGCCGTTCGAACTCGGCTATGACCTCTGTGGGGAATCCCTGCGGGTAGGTCCGGAACGGCTCGTCGATGATCAGTCCCATCATTTCCCAGTGGCCTGTGGTGGTGTCCTTGCCCGCAGACATTTCGGCCATCCGTCCCCAGGCCGCGTTGGGAATCATGGTCACGGAAATGTAGGGCAGTGTGTGCAGCAGACCGAGCTTGCTGAGGTTGGGGATGCGGGGATGCTCCCGCTCGATGACGTGACCCAGGGTGTTGGATCCTTCGTCGCCGAAGTCTTTGGCGTCGGGCAACTCCCCAACACCGAGGGAGTCGCAGACGATGAGAATAGCGCGGCGGCTCATGAGGCCGGTATTCTTACATGAGGTTGTCGTGGCATAAAGACGAGAAGCGACTCGTTCGCTCCACGAATCTCAACCATCCGTATACTGCAGCGATGAAATATGGATGGGTTCTCCTCTTTGCCATCGCGCTGTCGGGCTGCGGAGCGCATCGCGATGAAGTTTCCACTCCCGCCGCTGGCTCCAAGACCGCCGTGCCGGAGCAGCAGTCGTCGCTGGCGGTGCCGGCTCGTTCGCCGAGTGAAGTGACCGACGAAAAAATTGGTCTGCCACCGTATCCCGGGGCGAAGGAAGTCGAATACTCGCGCGTCAGACTGCACACCGATACCGGCGATTCATTCGGTGTCGCCTACCAGACTACGGACTCGCCATCGCAGGTAGCGGCATTCTACAAGGCCGAGGGAGCGAAAGTGGGAACGCTGGAGGAGACGCCTGCTACGAGCGAGCTGCTGAAGTCCGTCGGGGTCGATCGCACCGATGGAACGCGGTCCGCGGTTCAGGCGATGACGGACGGCAAAGGGGTCACGGTGGTCACGGTGCACCGCTTCTTTCCAGCGAAGTAACGGCTAGCAAGGTCGTCAACTCGTCGCAGTTAACGGCCTATCCCCTCGCGAGGCGAGCGCCGACCGGGGCCGGCACCGGCTATATTCGCAGTGAACATCACCGGGAAAGTCAAGCAAAAAACCAGCGCCCGAGAGCAACCAAAATGGCGAACAAATCCGCCTTCATGATATTTTTTCTCCATGCGAAATGCTGTGCGTAACGTTCCGCTCCCGGGATTCGTGGGTTCATTTCTGGCGTCCCTCCTTTTCTGCTTCGGTTTCATTGCCACGGCACGAGCCCAGACCATCACGGAGTTCAGCGCGGGACTGAGTCCGGGCGCTGGGCTTTTCGTCATTGCGGCCGGGCCCGACGGCAATCTCTGGTTCACTGAAACCGGTACCGATCGGATCGGGCGGATTACGACGGCGGGCGTCATTACGGAATTCTCCGTCGGCATCACTCCCGGCGCCGGAGTTCGGGGCATTACCGGCGGACCTGACGGCAACGTCTGGTTTACGGAGGCTGGTGGCGATCGCATCGGCCGGATCACTCCGGCGGGCGTCATTACCGAATTCAGCTCTGGAATCACCCCGTCGTCCCAGCCGCTTGGAATTACGCTCGGCCCGGACGGCAATCTCTGGTTCACGGAATTCGCCGGGGCTCGCGTCGGTCGCATTACGACCGCGGGAGTGGTCACCGAGTTCAATGTATCCGCCCTCACCGGACCATTTGGAATTACGGCCGGCCCGGACGGAAATCTCTGGTATTCCGAATACAGCTCGATCGGCAACGGGGTCGGCCGCATCAACACGGCCGGAGCCGGCGTCGCGGATTTTGCCTCGCTCGGTCCCGATTCCGGGATTGAAAGCATCACTGCCGGCGCTGACGGCAACCTCTGGTATCCGGCACAAAACCGGGACAAGATCGGACGGGTAACGACTGCCGGTGTAGTCACGGAGTTCGGTACCGGGATCACCATCAACGCTCAGGTTCGCGGAATCGCCACCGGCACGGACGGCAACGTCTGGTTTACCGAATACGCCGGGGATCGGATCGGACGGATCACGCCTGCCGGAGTGATTACCGAGTTCAGCGCCGGGCTCAGCCCCTTTGCAAGGCCGCGCGGGATCACCTCCGGCCCTGATGGGAATCTGTGGTTCGTGGAAACCGACGGCAATCGCATCGGACGAATTACCACGGGCGCCGCGGTGGTCGGACCACCTTCGATCGCCAAGGCCTTCGGTGCGGCGAGCGTCGCCCTGAATGGATCGACGAGCCTGACATTCACACTGAACAATGCCAACGCTTCGTCGTTGACCGGGGTCGGTTTCACCGACAGCCTTCCCGCCGGCCTTACGGTGTCCTCACCGAACGGTCTGTCGGGCAGTTGCGGCGGGGGCACGATCACGGCCACTGCCGGTTCGGGCAGCGTCATTCTTGCCGGGGCTACCCTGGCCGGCAGCGGTCTCTGTAGCTTCAGCGTGAATGTCACCGGGACCACTTCGGGGGTGAAGAACAACACCACGGGGGCGGTCGGTTCAACCGAGGGAGGCGCGGGAGGTACGGCCAGTGCCAGTGTCACGGTCATGGGTGCGGTCGTTGTGTCCCCGCCCACGATTTCCGAGTCATTCGGTACTTCGGCCATCGTTGTCAACGGGTCGACATCGCTCACGTTCATGATCGGCAATCCCAACGCGTCGTCGTTGACCGGGGTCGGGTTCACCGACACCCTGCCGGCAGGTCTGGTCGTGTCCACCCCGAACGGGCTGACCGGTAGTTGCGGCGGCGGAACGATCACGGCCGTGGCAGGTTCCGGCAGCGTCAGCCTGTCGGGCGCGACCCTCTCTGGAAATGCTTCCTGCACGTTCAGCGTAAACGTGACCGGAACCACCTCGGGCTTGAAAGTGAACGCTACCGGAGCCGTGGGCTCAGTTGAGGGCGGCACTGGCGGTTCGGGGTCGGCGACCATCACCGTGACGGAACCCATCGTCACGCCTGCCGCCGTTCCGGCAGTGCAGCCCTGGGGACTTCTGCTCCTTGGGCTGCTGATGATCGTCACGGCCAGCGTTACGCTGCGGACGCACTGACGGCGCGCGGAGTATCACTGATTTTGCTTCCACAGGGTGTGCGGGCCCCAGGGCCTGCACACCGGTTGGCAACTGGCTGAGGAGCCTCGTTTCTGACTTCAGACGATTAAGGTCCTGAAGTCGCCACGGAAAAACTACCCTTTACCGTCGCTGGATTCTCTCTCCGAGGAGAGTCCCTGAGTCTGCGACACCCCGGTAACGGTCGTACCCAGGTCGCGAAGCAGCCCGTCGTGCACGTCGTAGATCCAGCCGTGCACTGCCAGCGCCTGACCTCGCAGCCAGGCGTCACGGACCACAGTAGTGCGGCAGACGTTGAGTACCTGTTCCACGACATTCAACTCGCAGAGGCGGTTCTCGCGCTCGGTGTGCGAAGTCAATATCTCCAGTTCGGCCTGATGTTTCAGGCGCACGTCCTCAACATGGCGGAGCCAGTTCTCGATCAGCCCCATGCGCGCTTCGCCAAGTGCCGCCAGCACTCCGCCGCAACCGTAATGTCCGCAGACGATGATGCGCTTCACTTGCAGCACCTCAACCGCGAACTGGATCGCCGAGAGGCAGTTCAGATCCGTATGCACCACGATGTTGGCCACGTTGCGATGGACGAACATCTCACCCGGCACGAGTCCGACGATCTGGTTCGCCGGGACGCGGCTGTCGGAGCAGCCGATCCAGAAGTAGTGCGGTGCCTGCTGGCTGGAAAGACGGCTGAAGAACTCGGGATCCAGCCGCGTCATCTCCGCAGCCCAGGCGCGGTTGTTGTCGAACAGATTCTTCACGTCGGGCATGGAATCACCAAACCTCAGTCCTCTGTGTCATCGAGCCGGTCGTAGATCAGGGTCTTTCGCTCCGGCGGGTTGTCGGTGATGCGAATCGCCGCAAGATAGGCCGCTCGCAGTGCGGCGGGGTCTTTCGCTATCTTGCCCAGCGCGATTCGTGCGATCGCTTCGCCTGCCCTTGCCTCGTCGCCGGTCTTACGGTCGAAAAGGATCGACGCCGCGGGATCGACTTCGTCGTCCTGCTGGCGGCGTCCGATCCCGATCTCAACTCCCAGCATTCCCATGGCGTAGGCATCCATGGATGCGATGACGCCGCTACGCGGCGCTTGCACTTCAATCACCGTAGTGGGTATGGGGAGTCTGTCGGGATGGTGGAAGACATCAGGGTCCACTCCCTGCGCGGCGAACCATCGCATGGCCTGATCGAAGGCCCGACCCGATGCCAGGGAATCGTCCAGAGCCTCATTCGCACTCTCTCTGTCGAAACGTCCGGACATCTCCAGGATCGCCGCCGCCTGCGCGCGAGTGAGTTCCCGTACATCGTCCGGACCTGCACCGCGGAGAACGTCGAGGGACTCGAGCACTTCGCTGACGTTGCCGCACGCGGTGCCGAGGGGCTGATCCATGTTGGTGATCATGGCCGAAACGCGGGTTCCGGAGTCTTTCGCTGCGGCGATGAGACTTCGGGCCAGGGCCCGGGCGTCGTCCAGAGTGCGCATGAAGGCGCCACTCCCGGCCTTGACGTCGAGGAGGAGCGCGCTCGGTCCCAGCGCCAGTTTCTTGGACATGATCGATGCAGTGATGAGAGGGATCGATTCGACCGTACCGGTGACATCGCGAAGGGCGTAGAGCTTGCGGTCGGCAGGGGCGATTCCCTCCGTCGAGGTGGCGATGACGCATCCGACGTCATCGATGCATTTCTCGAATTCCTGGCGTGAGAGGCGCGCGCGGAATCCGGGAATGCTCTCCAGTTTGTCCAGCGTGCCGCCGGTATGACCGAGGCCTCGTCCGGAAAGCATGCCGTTCTTCACTCCACATGAAGCAACCCACGGTGCCAGGACGATGGAGACCTTGTCCCCCACGCCGCCGGTGGAATGTTTGTCGGCAATGAAGTCGAAACGCGAGCGGAGGTTCCACTGCTCGCCGGACTCGATCATGACCGCGGTCAGCGCCCGCGTTTCCTCGGCACTCAGCCCCTGAATGGCGATGGCCATGAGCAGAGCGGACATCTGATAGTCGGGGATCCGGCCTGCCGTGAAGCCGTCGATGAATCCTGCGATCTCCTCCGGCGCCAGATCGTCCCCGCGGCGTTTGCGATTGAGGATGGCGTACGGGGAGAAGGTCTGCATGGGCGGAAGGGATTGTATGTTTTTTTCGGGTGCGTGCTTGATCCGGGGGCAGGCTGCGCCGACGCCCGGCTACCCTCTTCGACGCCTCCGGCGTCGGCAGTGGGGAAGTTTGAAAAGACCATTCGCGCCACGGTTCCAACGAAACGCCCATCGTTCTTGCGGGGTCTGGGGAGCTTGTCATCCTTGAGGGAGCGCAGCGACCGAAGGATCTCTTCAACGAGAATCGTGTTCCTCATCGCGGATGGCGCCAGGGAAGGTGGAAGAGATCCTTCGCTCGACGCTTCAGGATGACACGCCGTGGTATTGATGTGATGTCACGGACACCGGCAGCCTGCGCCGCCCGCTTCGCTTGGCGATACCAGGCGTGGTAGTCGTTTCGCTCAAGGCGAAGACTACAATCCAATCCCATGATTCCCGATGTGAGACTGCCGGAGCTTCCCGGCGACTCCTCTGCGGCGGTTGTGCTTCTGAGCGGGGGACTGGATTCAGCAACACTGGTGGCGCTGGCGCGTTCCACCGGCCGGGAAATTCATGCTCTTTCCTTCGACTACGGCCAGCGGCATGGAGTGGAGCTGGAGGCGGCACGGCGGGTGGCGCGGGCCAACGCCGTTTCCGATCATCGGATCGTGACGCTGGATCTGCGGCAGTTCGGCGGGAGCGCACTCACCTCCGACATCGACGTACCCAGGGACCAGATGGGACTCGAGGGCATCCCCATTACCTATGTCCCGGCACGCAATTCCATTTTTCTGGCCATCGCCGTTGGATTCGCCGAGGTGCTGAAGGCCGCAGAAATCTGGATCGGGGTGAACGCCGTCGACTTCAGTGGCTATCCGGACTGCCGTCCGGAATTCATCGAGGCTTTCCAGAAGGTCATTTTCACGGGTACTAAAACGGGCGTCGAGCACTCCCGTCCCCGGATCGTGGCCCCGTTGGCTGAACTCTCGAAGCAGGAAATCATCCGTCTGGGGCTGTCGCTCTCGGTCGATTATTCGGGTACCCACTCCTGCTACGATCCTGACGAGAGCGGGGGAGCGTGCGGGCATTGCGATTCCTGTATCCTCCGTCGACGAGGGTTCATGGAGGCAGGTGTTCCTGATCCGACACGTTACGCCGTGACTGTCACCAGCCCAAAACCGGCGCCCTGAATTATGATCGGAGCGCCATGAAATCCTCCGACCCCGGGGCACCGCGACTGGACCATATCGGAATCGCCGTGCGTTCACTCGAAGCAGCCCGCATCTACCGCGACCTCGGGCTCTCCGTGAGCGACGCGCAGACCGTGGACTCCCAGGGTGTGCGCACGGCGTTCCTCTCGGTCGGTGACGCGGACCTGGAACTGCTCGAGCCGCTGTCGCCCGACTCTCCCGTGGGACGCTTCATCGAGAAACGAGGAGAGGGGATTCATCACCTCTGCTTCCGCGTAACCCGGATCGAGGACCATCTGGCCAGGCTGGAGGCTCTCGGATACCGGCTCATCAACAGGCAGCCCGTTCCTGGTGCGCACGGAACCCGGGTAGCATTCCTGCATCCCAGTGCTGGCAACGGCGTGCTCATCGAGCTCAGCGAGTCGCCAGGTGACGAGAAATGATCGAAGGAATTCCGGACTCCTCTCTGGTCATTGTCAATCTGGTCAACCCGAAGGAAAAGTTCTGGGGGGCCCTGCGCTCGCTCACTCCCGTCGGCCTGACCATTCTGGCGATCAATCTGGACAGCTTCGAAGACTGGGTGCGACAGCTCACGAGAGAGGAAGAGCAGAATCTCGACCTGGTCACCATGTTCGTGCCGTTGTTCCGGGTGGAACGGATCTTTCTGGACGAGCCGGTGGGCGCGGTCAGTTCTTACTCGCAGCGCTTCGAGGCCATTGTCGGCGTCCGCCCGGAGAAGTATCTCGGTCTGGCCGGTCCCGACGCTTGAAGGGCAGCATTCGTATTCCTGAAGTCAGATTCCGAACGGAGAGGCGTGAATTCATGAGACGAGTTTCGAAACTTTCGTTGTTCCTGCTCCTGGCGCTGTCCGCGGCTTGTGGCAAGGAAGAAGTCAAACCGCTGTCGCAGTACGAGTCTGCGAACGTCCAGGCTCGGGCATTCAACTTTCAGGTTTATCCGGGGGCAAAATTTCAGGAGAATCAGACCGATATCCTCCGCCGTGCCCACTTCGTCCTGCAGCCAGCGGCTACAGAAGCACCACCCATGGCTGTGTACGTGACGGCGGACCCCGTGGAGAAGGTTGCAGCGTTCTACGCCGACAAGTACGGCTACAAGATTGCCGACAATCTTTCAAACGATTTCAGCGCGGCAAAACCACAGGCCTATTTTCTGACCGGGGATATCGGCAAGGATGCGGAAGCCATCAAACCGGTTGCGGACAAGCTCAACCTGAAACTCGATCCAGCGAAAGCGAAAGGCGAATACCGCGGTGCCTTCTTTGCGCCTCAGGCCAGCCTGCCCCGCGTCAGTCTGCAGCGGCCCTACCTCGATCTCCACAGCGGCGACGTCATAGACAAGACTCTCATCGTGATGGTCAGAGAGTAATGTGGTGGTTGCAGCGGGGAGGCCAACTGGGCCTCCGGAATCGGCAGCCACACCATGTCAGTCGACGATCTTCGTGACGAACTGAAGCGGCTGGGCTACCTCTCGCATGGCATCGAGCGGTGGTTCGCCCTCGATCCATGGAAGAGCCGCACCTTCTGGAGCGAGCTTCTGGTCGTGGCAGCGAAGGGGGCGGCTCTCAGCGCCGTGTTCGCCGCGCTGCCCGTTCTGGTGATCATGGTTCTGCGGAATCGTCCGCTCGGTGCCATGGAGGTGGCGCTGCTCGCCGTCATTTACATCGCCGGCAGTTTCGCGGCCGTCTTCGGACTGGTGCTGATGGCAGCGCTGGTGATCAAGCTCAGGCCTTCGCTACCCATTCGCTCTCCACGAGGGCTAGCCCTGTTCGCCATGCTCGTCAGCGGAGTGATGATCGCAGCGGAAGGAGCGTGGTGGTCGGGATTCCGCGATCGCTCATCCGTTCTGGAGATCGTCGCGGCAGTAACGCTTTTTGTCGTTGCCTTCGTGGTGATGTCCCTCATTTTCGCCGCGGCACTCCTGTCCTTTTCCATTCACGAGACTCACGAGATTCCGTCGATACGAAGACGGTCCGTGCGCGTGCCGTTGATCGCGGCCAGCGCCTTGATTCTGGCAGGCCTGTTTGTCGTCCCGTTCGTCAGCGCCGATGGCCGCGAGGAGCAGGCGGTTCCCGAACAGGTGGTCGTTGTGCCCAGGACCGGACGTCTGGCCCTGGTGGCGGTGGATGGACTGAGTGGCGAGCTGTTCTCGGCGCGCCCGCAGCTTCGTTCAGCCTTCGCCGTCGTCAGTCCGCTCGAGCCGTTCCTGTACCGCTCCTCGCCGGAAGTGTGGGCCACTGTGGGAACGGGCACCGGACCGGCTGAACATCGCGTACATGCGGTCGACGGAATCGTGCTGGCCGGAAGTTCCCATCTCGTGCAGACAATTTCCGATCGCGATTTTCTTCTGCGGAGGTTCGCGCCGGCCCTGCATCTGGCGAGCGCGCAGCCGTTGCCGCCGACCGTACGGCGGCGCGCCTACGTCTGGGAGATCCTTGCCGCACGGGGGATTCCTTCGCAGGCGGTGAACTGGTGGACGAGCGGATCGTCGGAGATCGCGCTGACCACCGCTACCCAGGAGGAGATTTTTGGCGCTGCAGCATTGGAACGGTCGCCGGGACCGGTGCAGACGGCGCAGCGCATCGACGCCATCGCCCTGACACGATTCCTTCGCCTCATCAGCGCGGAACCTCGATTCACGACGGTCTATCTCCCGGCACTGGACATCGTTCTCAACCGCGTTCCGAGCGACTCCGCCACACAGCTCACGGCTTCGATGCAGGAGATGGAGAGACTGGCCACGATCGTCGGAGAACTTCGAACCCGCGGGTACGAGATCATGCTCGTCGGTGTCCCCGGTCCAGGGCAGCGGGGAACCGGGGTCCTGGCCACGACATTCGCCCTCGCTACCGCACCCGTCCGGCTGGTGGATGTCGCTCCGACAATGCTCGCCTTCTTCGGATTTCCTGCCTCCGACGAAATGGCCGGACGATCCCTGCTGCGCGGCTCCACGCAGCCTCGAATTCCCTCGTACGGCCCACGGGGAACCGCGGTCACCACCGGGCACGTCGACGAGGAGTATTACGAAACGCTGCGCTCGCTCGGATATATCCGCTGAGTATGAGGGCACAGCGCAGGCGCTGACCAGGGTGAAGAAACTCTGCATGAATTTTCATGCGCGAGCGCAGCAAATTTGTCATCCCGAGCGAGAGGCTGTGTCAAAACCAGGGGAACCTCAGAGAAGCACGAACTCGTAGGGCC